>CAYQSO010000112.1:0-2500 GCA_964420205.1 uncultured Candidatus Saccharibacteria bacterium | reverse complement strand
GTGCGTCGGCAAAAAAACTGCTCTTTTGCAAGCCGAAGTGTCGGAGTGTGTGTCGGGGCTTGCAAATGTGCTGGTTTGTGCGTTGGCTCTCCATTGTATATTTTTTCTTTTTTATATTTTACAGCAAAAATTTTATTGTCATTATGTTTGTATCGTTTTTTATTTTTTCATTTATCTACAGATCTGCTCTTTGATGCCTTGTAATCAACATTAGTCGAATCCAATTCTATGGCTTTATCAAAATTTTCAATCGCTTTAATATGATTGCCTTGAAGTTGATACGCAAATCCTCTGTTGTGATATGCATCAGCATATTGTGGGTCGATTTCAATTGCTTTTGAAAACGCTTCTATTGCTTTATCAAGTTGGTTTTGTTGTCCATATAAAATCCCAAGGTTATGGTAAATTAGCTTGTTGTTTAAGTCTGAACTATTAGATTGATCAACTTCAATAGCATTTTGATAGTCTGATATAGCTTTTTTAAAGTTACCAAGTTTCTCGTAAGACAGAGCTCTGTTATAAATTGCAATCTTGTTTTTAGGTTCAAGTTCAATAGCTTTAGAGTAACTGTCTATGCTACCTTGAACGTCTCCAAGTAGGTCTAAGCAATCAGCCTTTCTTAAATGCGCTTCAGCAATTTTATCATCAATCTTTATGATTTCTTCAAATTTCATAAGAGCTCCTTTTATATCACCCTCTTCAAATAGTTGAACCCCTTGTTGACCGAGTTGGTCAACTTTGTCTTGGCTATTACAAGCAAAAAGCATTGATATAAGCAAAGCCAAAATCAGTGTTAGTTTTTTCATTTTATTTTTCGTTTTTCAAATGCACCACAACGGTTTGAATATGGTGCGTTTGGCATTTGAACGCTCCAAATTTTCAATTTATTACGTTGTTTATATGATGCTATCATTTTCATATTTTTCGCTATCCGCCAAATGCACTATATTTGTTGTTGGCAATATGTGCTTTTATTTTAATTCTGTCCAACTCTTATTTTTTATTTGTTCTCCATGTTTTTCAATATTTTCTAGAATCATTTTCGCTTCAGTATCATATGGAGCAAACTCAATATAATTTTTTGCTGAAATAATTGCATCTTGGTTTATTTTACTTGCTTCGTCAAATTTTCCTGCTAAATACAGAAACCAACTGTATCTATCTAATACTCTATAGTTGTAATAATCACCATCCTCATTTTGATATTCAATATAACTTTTATTAAACAAGTAGAATATCATATCTGCATGAACAAATGAAATAGCTAAAAAACAAATAAAGTAACCTGTTAACAATATTTGTTTCAATTTAAATTGCGTCTGTTTTACTAAGCTTAAAATCAAAGTTGTTACACCTAAGATAAATGTAAGTCCGAAAACGACTTGTGCAAATGCCCAATATTGAATTCTAAAAAGAAGATAAATAGTTACAAAAGTTGAAGTCAGGTTAAAAAAGGATTTTGCAATGTCTCTGTTTGAATTCTTAACAAGATAAATCAAACTATAAACCAACATCAGCAAACAACCAATAATTGCTAACAGTGAACCTCCAGGCCAATGAAGAAATTTAAAGGCTATTCCTATTACAAGTATTATCCAAGAAACTAAGTGAAGTTTTTTCGTAGTTTGTATTTTTTGCATTATTGCCAACCCCTTTATAATACAGGCAAACCCCATTTCACACACAAAGCCTTTATCGTATAATGATGGTTTTTGCCCATTTTTATTTTTTTAATTATTTTTATTTTCAAACTTCAAATATATATAAAAAATTTATAAATCATCAATAGGTCTTTTTATTTGTTGTAGGCTTTTTGTTGATAGATGTGTGTATATTTCTCTTGTTTTGTTGCTTTTGTGCCCTTACCTGCTGCTTGCATTAAAATTCCAATCCTAATGATAAAAAGCAGCAGTTTCGCTTCGCTGTTTCGCAAAAAAATGTATTTTTGACTTTTATAACAAAAAATCTAATCTTATGCTTACTCTTTTTCGACTTATTCTAATCGGTATTTTTGCTGTGCTTTTTACAGAAAATCAAGCCTGTACCAGTTATTTGGTAACAAAAGGAGCTTCTGTTGACGGTTCTACTATGATTAGCTATGCCGCTGATTCTCACATACGTTACGGAGAAATCTATTATCGTCCGGGCGGATTTCACAAAGAAGGGGAAATGGTCGAAATTCGCGATCGCAGTACCAATGAACTATTAGGAAAAATTCCGCAAGCAAAAGAAACCTACAATGTTGTTGGATATATGAACGAACACCAGGTTTCTATCGGCGAAACGACTTTTGGTGGCAGAAAAGAATTACTGGATACTACCGGCTTAATGGATTATGCCGCACTAATGTTTCTTGTGTTAGACAGAGCCAAAACCGCCAGAGAAGCGATTCAAATCATTGCTGATCTTGTAGCAGAATACGGTTATCCTAGCTGGGGAGAATCCTTTTCTATCGCCGACAAAAATGAAGTGTGGATAATGGAAATTGTGGGTAAAGGAA
>CAYQSO010000111.1:0-2537 GCA_964420205.1 uncultured Candidatus Saccharibacteria bacterium | reverse complement strand
AGAACTGTGGTCCCATATTAAATAAGTAGTCAATAATACTTAAATCCTTAATAAAGCTGTGCTTATCCTGAAAAACCTGAAAGTATTGCGGAAGAGCTAAACTTGTTTCTTTTTTGGGATGAATACTATTTCTGCAATCCTTGGCAAGAAGATAGTTTTTTTCAAAGTTTTCGGTAAAATGAATTGGAACTTCTAGTTTAAAAATACTTATGATTTCATGGAGTAAATCCATATTAAAATCCAGCAGAAAACGCTGTTTTTTTTCTTTATAAAAAGGCAAAAAGCGTTCTTCATAATGAAAGAAAAAAGCCGAATTTTTGTATGCAGTACTTATTCCTCGCCAGTGTTGGATTTGCCAATTTGTGCTGTAATCTATTTCAACTTCCTTTATTTTGCTGTGGTTTTTAGCTTTAACGGGAATAATCAAGGCTAATTTACCATTGGGAGAATAAATATTAGTTCTGTTTCTGTAGGATTGTCGTTGGTAGGTTTCTTGATTTTCGATAAAGCAATTTTCAGCAGTTTGCATAGCCCTGAAATAGCTTAGCGGCGGCAAATAAGCGGTAGATAAGATGATGTTGTTTTCCCTGTCTTTTAAATCCATAAATTTTTATAGTAAAAGACAGCGATGAGAATACAAAAGAAAACCTTCATTAAAGAACCAAAAAGAAATCCCAAAAAAGAACCAAATGCTGCTTTTAGTGCCATATTTGATTTCTGTCCATGAATTAATTCACCCACCAAAGCTCCGGTAAAAGGACCAATAATAATTCCAAAAGGACCGAATATTAAACTTAGCGGAGGCAAGATAAAAAGGATTAAGCCGATAATACTTCCCCAAACGCCCCATTTTGTTCCGCCCATTTTCTTCGTTCCCCAAGCCGGAATAATATAATCCATTATGGTAACAAAGACTGTTCCTAGTCCTAAAACTACAATTATAGTTGTAGAAGGATGAAATTCCTCTCCTTTGGTATAAAGTAGAAACATTGCTAGATATGCAACAGGCGGTCCGGGAATAGGAGGTAAGACACTAAAAATAATGCCTAAAAGAATAATAGCACCACCAACGATAGTTAATAAAACATTTCCTCCTGCTGAAGAAAATGCTGAAAAATCGAAAGAGAGAAGACTGATTATATCCATTGTAAGTTCTTTTTAGGATGCTTGAAGATATTCTTTTTTAATATGGTTCAGAAGCGTTTGCTCTTGATTACAGATATTTCCATCAACGGCAGCTGCTTTTTCAAGCATCTGGTAGATTTTTTCTTTTTGTTTTTGGCTATCTGGCATTTTTATTACCAGTTTTCCATTTCTTGCCATTTCAAACATTGGCTGGATGCGTTTTACATTATAGCCCCATTTTCTAGCCATTTTTTCGGCAAATTCTTTCTCCTTGGCTTCCATCACTCCGTCAGCAGCAATAAGTATCAGCAGATTATTAAATGCAAAATCCCTGGTATCCATCAGTTTGTCCACTTGCCCTAAGCCGGCAGTCAGACCAGAATATCCTCCAGCTTTATATGAAGCGTTTTGTGCAGCATATTCGTGAGAAAGATAAATATTGGTAACAATCCATTCCCGACTGGTACTATTAACCGTTGAACCGCAATACGGACAGGCTAAATCCATAGTGTCATCCAATGCGCCGCCACAATTCGGACAACTGTGAGAATACAAGGAATTTGTTGTTTCTGCAGCATCAACATCTCGACTCATTTCTAGTATTTCGGTTTTGCTGATAAGTTGCTGATCAAGTATCTTCACTTTTTTCTCGTTAACAGGAATTACGCGTTGATAAGTGGATTTGATAGAAAAACGAAGAATGTTTTTACCATTTTCCTGATGTGCGTGAATTAAGGTAACGTCATTCGTGTAAATTCGATTAAAAACAGTTTCTTCAACGGGGAAAGTCTTTTGTATTTTTTCAAAAGCATCTTCATCGGTAAAGCGCCTTAGAATTTTCGGATCTTTATACACCCTGGCTGTTTGAATTTGCATAAAGGCATTGCTGGCTTTATCTTCCAGTAGCTGAATAGAAAAATCGCTGTTTTCACTAATGATTTTACGGATTTTTTCGTTAAAACTACCCCCAAGAGCAAATTTTCTGTTAGCAGCTACATAATCATCAGCTTGCGTGATTTCAGATAATACCCAGTCGTATTCCCCAGAATTAGTCAGTGTTCCACAGTAAGGGCAACGACTTACTTCAGTTTTAATCTCCGCTAATTGTCCACCACATTTTGGGCAGTTTTGCGAATGGTAAATATCCTTTGTTTCTGTTCCTCTTTTTTTAATAAAGGACCAATACTCCACAAATTCTTCTTTACCTCCCATATTTAATGAAGAATATTTTTTGCTGATAAATTTATCTACAATACTAGCATGAATGGCGACATGAATTACATCAAAAAGACCATCACTTTCTACTTTATCGATAAGAATATTTTTTATTTTTAAATTATCAATAGTGTTTTTTTGTTCCAGTTTATGCATCATTTTAAACTGCGTATTAAAACGTTGATACACTCCATCAG
>CAYQSO010000110.1:0-2567 GCA_964420205.1 uncultured Candidatus Saccharibacteria bacterium | reverse complement strand
TGATGATTGTCCGTCAGCTGACGGATGCCTACTGCATTGATTTGTGATTTGATCTGAAACAAGGAACACCGACCCCAGACCCCAGAATGATGTGTCCACTGCGGCGAAGTTTTGGTTTTTAGGTGTTTTATGTAGTAATGATGCGGGTTTTGGGGGGTAGAACGATGTATTATGTAATAAAAGCCAAGGCAATCAATGAAATTGAACAAAAGAAAAAGAAATACCATAATTTAGATAGCCTGGCTTTCTTGCCATATTGGATCTTATTTATTCTATTATATTTTTTTAAACAAGTTCTCATTTTCAAATGCATCATGAAGAATCCAGGCGTTTTATCATCATATTTCTTTAATCGATTATAAATCTTTATTGTCGGGATTATATATAGTCCCAATCCAATTACAATAAGTATTTCAGAAATCGGATTCATATCCTACTCCACCTTCAATAATTAAAACACCCGACCCTGATAGAGACAAACACGAATCGGGTGTTTTGGGAGATATCTAATTCAAAGTTGTGCTAGCTGAACACCCGGTCCCACACAGGAGGGAATTTGAACTTTAAGACCGGGTGTTAGCTATGCTTGTTGTAACTGTTTTTCAATGAAAATCCAAAGATATCTTTCATTTTACTGGCACAGGGACCGTAAGTGTGGGGAACATCACAGGCAGTGGAATAAGCGGTAATCCGTATTAATTTTGTTTCTTTTATGCCAATTATTGATGTCGCATTAATCGTTTCTTTATATTTGTGCTTTATGACAACAAAATTTTTATCTTTAGCGGTTTGATACCAGGCATCTATAATTCTAGTGCTATCAGAGCTATTATTGCTTAGATCAACAGATGAAGTCAATAATCTATTATTAAGATCTTCTATGATTTGTCCTCCCATCATTTCAATGAAATATTCTTCACAAAGCAGATTTTCATTTAAGCCGTTAAGTGGTTTTTCTTGAACAAAAATCTTAATATCCGATTTTAATAATAATGTTTCTGTATTTTTGATATGATTATTGCGATAATTTACTCCCGTTATTCCCATGAGAAGTATAATAATAAAAATAAGGGATCTAATTGTCTTTCTTTTAGTTTCTGGATTAGAAAACATATGTTATTTCTTTTCCCTTAAAAAATACATTCGCAAATAATTTATGCCCTCTCCATATTTGTTTTTCAGACCTTCAAAATCAAGAGAATAAAACATCATTCTTCCTCTTTTACTCTGTTTAACGATTGAGGATAATTTTAATAGTTTCAAATGCTGTGAAACGGCAGGTTGACTAATATTGAGGAAAAAAGCAAGCTCACTAACTGTAATTTCAGTATTGTTATAAAGTAATTGAATGATCTTGAATCTGTTACCTTCAGAAATAATCTTCATGAAATCGATCAATTTTTTTGAAGCGATCTCATCTTTTTCTGTAATTCCAATAAGAGCATTACCCTGTTTCAATTTTCCACTCCCGGATGTATATTAAAAAAGAGACCCCATATCCCTAATATTTTAGCAAAACATAATTACTTACGCATATATTAATTAAAACTTAATGTACAATTTAACAAACATTAATAATTAGTCCAAGTTATAATTGAGTTGATTTAGATAAAAAGCTAAAATCTAAAACAAAAATAACTTTTTCACACCATAAAAAACTCCTGTGCAATGAGGGGAGCGGGTGGTACGCCATCAGGGACTTGAACCCCGATCCGCCAGCTGGCGGATAAGAGTACATTGAACATGACTGGTAATCAGTAAATTATGAGACAAGGTGACCAAAATGTGACCAGGGAGTTTTATGATAAGTTGTTAAGGATTTTATAGGGTTTAAATTATAATATTGCCCAATTGTTGTTATGCAACTCACCATAATTATTCTATTGCTTTTTAAATTTATTACATTTAATTTTTCTCAACTATTATAAAACAAAACCACTTCCCTAATAATCCTGATAAGTGGATTCAGGGCAATCATGACTTCTTGGGTGATTGATTGGATTATAACCTCTTGTGAAATATGTTTTTTCACTAAGCTTCGTAATTTATTTAACTATTCTTGAAAGGATGGGTAAGAAAATGAAGAAAATGTTGTCGTTTTTTTGTCTAATGCTTTTGGGTTTGGTATTGTTCGGACAGACACCGATAGCTCCTTCTGAGGGAGATGGTTCTGTTTTGAACCCTTATCAAATTGAGACATGGCAAAACCTGTACTGGATAAGCCAGAATCCCACAGTTTTATTAAAACATTGCTAAATGCAGTTTCCTCGGATTTTTGAACTAATTGAAAGATGGCAATTGTTAATAAGCTTATTACAACAGGAAAACCAATAAAAATAACAAAACAGTAAAATAGCTTCAAATATTTGCTTTTATTCATTAATCTTACCTCTTACTGCTGTTTCTATAAGTTCAAAAAGTTCAAGTAAAGCAACATTATAACCCTTGTGAAGTAAATAAAAAGCAGCTTTTCCAGACTCAACTGCAACAAATTTAATATTTCTTTTTTTAAGAGGTGATACTACTGGACAAGTTCCACCAACAAGATTAACTCCTTGTTGTTCAAG
>CAYQSO010000109.1:0-2583 GCA_964420205.1 uncultured Candidatus Saccharibacteria bacterium | reverse complement strand
GTGTTATAATTATTTAGATTAGAACTTAATTTCACATAAAATGACTAAATCAAAACACATAAAGAGATTTTCAGAAATAACAATAAAGGACGTCCCATTAGTTGGGGGGAAGAACGCATCTCTGGGGGAGATGATAAGAAGCTTAAAACCGAAAGGCATAATAATACCAGACGGCTTTGCAACAACAGCAGAAGCATTCAGGTATTTTTTAAAGGAAAATAAGTTAGATGTTTTAATAAAAAATGAATTAGGTAAATTTGATAATAAAAATTTAAAAACGTTAAGAAAAAAAGGTAAAAAAATAAGACAAGCTATATTAAAAGCAAAACTACCAAAAGATTTAGAAGAAGAAATAGCAAAACACTATAAAATATTAGAACTTGAATATGGAAACAATTTAAGTGTTGCTGTAAGATCTTCAGCCACTGCAGAAGATTTACCAGGGGCGTCTTTTGCAGGACAGCAAGAAACATATTTAAATGTTCAAGGCGTTAACAATGTAATAATAGCGGTTAAAAAGTCTTTTGCTTCTTTGTTTACAGATAGGGCAATTTCATACAGGCACGATAAAGGGTTTGACCAAACATCAGTATCTCTTTCTTCTGGTGTTCAGAAAATGGTAAGGTCTGACAAAAGTTGTTCTGGCATTATGTTTACATTAGATACTGAGTCCGGATTTAAAAATTCAATATTAATTAACGGAGCTTTGGGGCTAGGAGAGATGATAGTGCAAGGAGAAGTTATTCCAGATGAATTCTTAGTTTATAAGCCATTTTTAGACAAGAGTGGAGTTACTCCAATAATAAGTAAAAGACTTGGTAAAAAAGCTAGAAAGATGATTTATGCTTCTGGTGGGGGTAAAACAACTAAAGTTATTAATACATCAGAAAAAGAAAGAAATAAATTTGTATTATCAGAAAGAGAGATAGTTAAATTAGCAAAATGGGGGGCTGTTATAGAAAATCACTACTCCAAAATTCATAACAGATGGTCTCCTATGGATATAGAGTGGGCAAAAGATGGAATTTCTGGAGAATTATTTATAGTTCAGGCAAGACCAGAAACTGTTCAAGCAATGAAGAATTTTTCAAAAGTGGTTAGTTATAAAAGATTGGAAAGTGGTAAAAAATTAATATCTGGCATGTCTGTTGGTAGTAAGGTTGCGACAGGGAAAGCACATATTATTTTGGATGCAAAAAAAATAGATGAATTTAAAAAAGGAGAAGTTCTTGTGACGGATATGACAGATCCGGATTGGGAACCAATAATGAAAATAGCTTCCGCAATAGTAACAGATAAGGGAGGTAGAACTTCACATGCGGCTATAGTTGCAAGAGAGTTAGGGATACCAGCGATTGTAGGAAGTGAAAATGCTACTAAAATTCTAAAAGATGGTAAAGAAATAACAGTTGATACTACTGGGTCAGATGGCTTTGTGTTTGAGGGAAAACTAAAGTTTTCAAAGAAAGTAGATGTAGTTAATAAAATAAAAAAACCAAAAGTTAAGATAATGATGAATATAGGAACTCCAGAAATTGCTTTTGAAAAATCATTTTTACCAAACGACGGGGTTGGATTAGCTAGAGAGGAATTTATAATTGCATCAGAAATAGGAATTCATCCAATGGCTTTAATTCAATACAGAGACTTGAAAAGCTATGCATACGGGAAAGGGAAAAATAAATGGGATAAAGAATTTAATAAAAACGAAGCCAAAAAAATAGTTGATGCGATAGATAAAAAGACAGCAGGATACGAAGACAAAGTTCAGTATTATATAGATAAATTGGCTTATGGGCTTGGGACTATAGCGGCTGCTTTTTATCCAAAGCAGGTAATAGTAAGATTTTCCGATTTTAAAACCAATGAATATAGACAATTAGTCGGGGGTGGGTTATATGAACCAGAAGAAGAAAATCCAATGCTAGGTTGGCGTGGCGCTTCTAGGTATTACAACCCAGGTTTTGAAAAAGCTTTTTCTTTAGAAGTTAAATCAATAAAAAAAGTTAGAGAAATTATGGGGCTTGATAATGTGAATGTGATGGTTCCTTTCTGCAGAACTCCAGAAGAAGGAATTAAAGTTAAGAAATTAATAGATAAATACGGACTTAAGAAATCTTCAGGATTAAAGATTTATGTTATGTGTGAAATACCCTCAAATATATTATTGGCAGACGAATTTTTGAAAGTATTTGATGGTATGAGTATAGGTTCTAACGATTTGACTCAAATGGTTCTAGGAATAGATAGGGATGGAGGCAAGAATGTTCATTCAATAGCAAACGAAACAAATCAAGCCGTAAAAGAAATGGTTTCAAAGGCAATATATGAGTGTAGAAAAAGAAATAAATATATAGGAATTTGTGGGCAGGCTCCTTCTGATCATTTAGAATTTGCAAAGTTTCTTATAAAAGAAGGAATAGAAAGTATATCTTTAAATCCTGATTCGGTTATAAAAACAACAACAAAAGTATCTAGCATAAAGCCAAAGAAAATTAAATGATAATAGACGACATACAATCTAATATAATATTAGACTCAAGAGGAGAAAAAACTATAGAAACGCAACTACAAACAGAGCAT
>CAYQSO010000108.1:0-2596 GCA_964420205.1 uncultured Candidatus Saccharibacteria bacterium | reverse complement strand
TTAGGAGAAATACATGCAAAAAAAATAAAGAATTATATAAAAGCCTCATCTCTTTGTTTATTAGTTTATAATAATAGATTCTATAAAGAAAGCTTTGCTTCTTCTTTAAAAATAATAAATTATATTGCACAATACAAAGCTGTAATTACAACAATTTACATCGAATTGTTAAATGATAAAGGAGTATATTTTGCAGCAAATAAAATGGAGTTTTTAGCTTTAATTAGAAAAGCATTAAAGGATGAATTATATATAGATAAAAGCGAAGTAGATAATTATTTTGATAATTATAATTACAAAAAATCAATTCAATTAATACTAAATTGTTTAAAGGAAAACAATAAATAATATTATGCACAGAAGTTATACCATAGCCAATAATGGCAGCGTACCCTATTTCTCCTGGTTTATGCAGTTAGCACAAGCGCACAAAGAGCTGCATTTTTCCTTTGTGGTATTGGATAAAAAGCGCCCTGATTTATTGGATGAGGTAAAAAACTTATATGATGTGGTTTTTATAAACTATAATGAATGAAAAAAAAAACTTGCTAAAATGGAGTAATTCAAATAATGGCAAATAATTCATCAGTTCCTTATTTCAATTGGTTTGCTGAGGAAGTAATAAGACATAAAAATATAAAATTCACTTTTGTTTGTTTGTATCCCACTGTACCAAAGATGTTGGATGAGATGAAACAAAGAGAATGTGATTGCTATTGGGTAAAATTTGACAGCAATAATCGTAAAAAATCTATGATTTTTGCATTTTTTGCATTATATAGATTATTTAGAAAACTTAAACCAAACATAGTACACACACATTTGTTCGACGATTCTTTTCCAGGATTGATGGCGGCAAGATTAGCTAGGGTTAAGAAAAGAATATTAACAAAACAGGATACAACATACCATTGGTTATATGCGAAAAAGTGGATATGGGCAGATAAAATGAATAATAGAAATGCAACACATATACACTCAGTAGCAGAAGAAAATAAAAAATTTATAATTGAATGTGAAAAAGCCAATCCAAATAAAGTAAGATTAATTCGTAATGGATTCCCATTTGATAAAATGACGGATTCAAAACAAGAATATATTGAAGAAATTAAAAATAAATACCAATTACAGAATAGAATAGTAATTGGGACAGTCGCTCGCTTGATAGACTGGAAAGGTCACAAGCTAATAATTGAAGCAGCAAAAGAATTGAAAAACAAATATCCCTCTGTATTGTTTTTTTGGGCAGGAAAGGGTTCTAACACATATGTTGCCCAACTTAAAGAAATAATTTATAAATCAAACTTAGAGAACTATGTAGTATTTGCAAATTGGATAGAAAGAAAGATGATGCCTTCTTATTACAAATGTTTAGATGTTTATTTGCATCCTGCAATTAATGAACCTTTTGGTTTTGCAATTTCTGAAGCATTAATGAATAAAGTCCCAATTATAGCGACTAAAACAGGTTCTACAGATTTGATTGAACATAAAAAGCAGGGGTACATACTTCAACAAAATTCCATTGAAGATATTATTAACGGAGTGAGCTTTTATTTGGATGATGAAGAAAGAAAAAATAGAATTGCTCAAAAGGGGCTTGAAATTTCCCTTAAACATTTATCTTTTGACAGAATGTTCAAAGAGCATTTAGAATTATACAAAGAATAGAGTTTGAATATTTACAAATTGACTAGAATTGGAAAAATATTGAAAGAAATATTATATTGTATAATTCAGTTTAATATCTTTTTCACACTCTTAAAAAATCACTAGCTTTGTCTTTTAAAAAAGGCTGATTTTATAATACAATGCAAAAACAAAAAGAAGAAAAAATAGTTTCCATTATTATCCCGGCATATAATGCAGCAAAGTATATTGCTGAAACAATTTTATCTGTTCAGCAACAAAGCTATTCCAATTGGGAGTTAATTATTATTGATGATGGATCAACGGATAATACAGCAGTAATAGTAAAAGAAATTGCAGAAAAAGATAAGCGCATTTTTTATTATTGGCAAAAGAATGCAGGGGTTTCTGTTGCTCGCAATGTAGGAATTGAAAAAGCAAAGGGTGCATTTTTTGCTTTTTTGGATGCAGATGATCTTTGGTTGCCGCATAATTTGGAAATAAAAATTCAGGCATTACAAAAAGAAAACAAGGATTGGCTTTACAGCAATTGTATTAATCTATATAAAGATGGAAGGGAAGAAGATAAAATATGCCAAGCACCTGCGGATTTATTAGAGTCATTGCTCTTATGGGATGGCAAGGTAATGACAGCGCCAAGCGGTTTGCTTTTAAGAAAAAATTGCTTAGAAAAAGGATGTAGATTTGATAAAAATTTTTCTACTGCAGCCGATCAGGATTTTGTATTTCAATTAGCAAGAGGTTGTCAAGGAATACATTTACCTCAAATCAAATGGAAATATAGGGTTTTGCCACAAAGCATGAGCAGGAATATTCCACTAATGGAAAAAGACCATATCGGAGTATATAGAAAAGCCAAGCAAAATGGGCTGTTTTATTCCAAAAAATTTCAACGCCAATGCTTTGCAAATTTATATTTAATCCTTGCTGGTTCTTGGTGGAAAGA
>CAYQSO010000107.1:0-2610 GCA_964420205.1 uncultured Candidatus Saccharibacteria bacterium | reverse complement strand
AGTGATTATTTAATTCGATTATTTAAAAAATTACGAACAGAAATTCGAGAGGGCTATTTAAAAATATACAAAAAAAGAATGCTCTTTGAAGTATTAGCACAGTTTATGGCAGCTTTTGCTGTTTTTGGTGCTTTTGGTGTGATAAGTTACAATACCGTTATTGGAGTCTTGACGGTGGGTTCTCTTACGATGTATCTGATAGCTATAGAAAGAGGAGTGAGTTTGTTTAATCTCATTTTCAAAGATTTATCCAATATTTATGCAGATAGTTTATACGTGGAATATTTGGAAGTTTTTTTGGATATTCCGATTAAAGAAAAAGACAGAGAAACAAATCAAAAATTCCCTAATCCAATGCATAAAGGAATAGTATTCAAAGATGTTTCCTTTAAATATCCAAGTAGTAAACGCAGTGTGTTACAAAATGTAGATATAAATATTGAAGCAGGGAAAACAGTGGCTTTGGTTGGAGCTAATGGTTCGGGAAAAACAACACTGATTAAATTATTATCAAAATTTTATGCTCCTGATTCAGGAAAAATACTTATTGACGGTCAGGATTTAAAAGATATTCAACTCTCCTCTGTTCGGGAAAATATAACGGCTTTACTGCAAAATTTTGCACATTATAATTTCACTGCTGCTGAAAACATCAAATTTGGAAAAGCAGGAAAAGACGAAGGCATAGAAAAAATTATTGATGCTGCAAAAAAGGCACAGATTGATGGCTTAATTCAATCATTGCCTTATGGATATGATACCGTTTTGGGTAAAATCTATAATGATAGTGAAGAATTAAGTATCGGGCAATGGCAAAAAATGGGGTTAGCAAGAGCACTATACAAAGACAGTCAAATTGTTATTATGGATGAGCCAACTGCTGCATTGGATGCACAAGCAGAATATGAATTATTTAGTATTTTTAAGGAGGTTTTGAAAGACAAAACCGTATTATTGATTAGCCATCGTTTTTCAACCGTTCAAATGGCAGATTATATTTATGTACTCGATAATGAGTCTATTGCAGAACAAGGAACGCATAAGGATTTATTGAAAAAGAATGGCTTGTATGCTAAAATGTATAATAAACAAGCATTATATTATCAGCAATAATGAAAGATTAAAGTACTATCGTCTATTATTTTAGCATTTGAAATAAAAAATACATAGTTTTGTGTTATTATATTTGTATTACTTAGCGCTTTATTTATGATTAATACTAAAAACAATGTACTTCATATTATAGATACTTTATGGCTAGGTGGTGCCCAAAAAATACTTAAGTCCCTCTTTGAAGAGAATGCAAATAAAGATAAGCTTTACTTATTAGCTTTACGAAAAACAGCCCATATAACAAACATTGATAGTAAATCTATTTATTTCGTTGAAAAAGGAGGGAAGTATAACTTTAGAAAAGCCTTAAAAAGAGTATTGTTTATTATTAATGACAAGCAAATTAAAAGCTTACACTGTCATCTTCCAAAAAGTCAATTACTGGGATGGATTATTAAGCGCTTTTACTATCCCAAAATCAAATTGATTTTTCATGAGCAAGGCGATATCCTCAATCCCATTCCGCTAAGTTCATTTATTTACATTTTAGCATCAAAAAAAATTGATGCAGTGATTTGTTGTTCTGATTATGTGAAGAAGACAATTAATAAGAGAAGTTCTATCCCATCTGAAAAATTACACTTAGTTTATAATTTTACTTCTTTTAATGAGGCAAAACTTTTATCCAAAAAAAAGAAGACAAAAGAAACGCCCTTTATAATTGGTTTTGCAGGGAGAATTGTAAAAAGAAAAGGATGGAAAGATTTTCTTGAAGCATGTATTAGTTTAAAATCGGAACACCCAATGCTGAATATTGAAATCGCACTAGCTGGAGTAGGTCGAGAAGAAAAATCCTTAAAAAAAGTCATCAAAAAAAATCAATCTCAATTGTACATAAAACACCATGGATTTGTTAAAGAGATGAGTGCATTTTATGAAAAAATTGATTTGCTTTGTGTTCCTTCTCACTGGGAACCTTTAGGGATGGTGCATATTGAAGCCATGAGTTTTGGGGTACCTATTATTGCATCAGATGTTCCCGGAATGAATGAGATTTTACAACATAATAAAAACGCACTTCTTTTTAAGATTAAAGACAAGGAAAGATTGAAAAAATATATTTTCCAATTAATAAACGATGGAGTTTTATACGAAGAATTGAGTAATGAGGGAATAATCACAGCAAAAGCATTCAGTTATGCCAATTTCGAACAAAAAATTCAAGAAGTATATACGAAAATTGACGTATAAGTTTAAAGAATAGTAAATAATAAAAAAATGGCAGCAAAATGAAGATAGCTCATCTTATAAAAGACTTGGATGTTGGAGGGATTCAAAGCTTGCTTTTGGATATTATTGATTATTATGAAGAGAAAAAACAGGATTACATTCTTATTGTAATAGGAGAGGGTCAGTGGAAGAATAAATTTGAAAAATATGCAGATAAATGCTTTTTTATAAAAAAAGAACTGCCTTTTATAGACCCTTTCCTAATTAACAAGGTAAAGTATTTAATTAAAAAGCAAAGGATAGACATTATTCATGCACATCATGTTT
>CAYQSO010000106.1:0-2613 GCA_964420205.1 uncultured Candidatus Saccharibacteria bacterium | reverse complement strand
TCAAAATCAACTCCTTGTTTCCATATTATACTTTCACCATCAGGCGTTTCATAATAAGCAGTGTTTAAAATTTTCGGAGTTTTGTAAGTTAGTTTTTCTCCATTAATGTATAGGTCTAAAATATCCTTTCTGAAAAAATCTCTGTAAATACTTGCTAAATGTCTTTTTACCTTTCCAAGTCCTCTTCTTACAGGCATTTTCTCTTCAATTCCATATAGGGTGATTAAAGTATAATGTGAATCAGAATTTGCGGATTTTGTATCAATTTGTAGTTCTTGAATTTTATCTTCTACAATTTTTGAAATATCGAAAATTACTGTTCGTTCAACATTTTCATTAATTGCTTTTGTCTTAACCTGCCATTTGTTAGAAAACCAACAAGCTGCAGATTTCATACCCATACCAAATTCCGATAATCGAGTGTTGTCGGGAGGTAATTCTGCAGTTCTAAAAGCTCTTTGGTAATCACTTGAATGAATCCCTGCGGCATTATCTTTTATATTGATTCTATTATTATTGGTGTCAAATTCAATATCAACTCTTAACTTAAAATTGTCTCCTTCAATCTTTTTTAAATCTTCTTCATTTTTCAAGTAGCTGTCAATGGCATTATCAACAAATTCAGCTAATGCGTAATATGATTTGTAATTGAGGTGTTTTAAAACAGAAAGAATTGTTACACCTGGTCGGATGTTTACATTATTTAATTCTTTCATAGCTTAATTCGTTTGTTGTAGCAGAGTTTCCGTGAGTTCCATTAATTGCTTTTTTAGCACCATTTAACTCGACAATTTTAGGTAGTTCTTGTATAAGTTTCTCCGCAATTAATTTGACGATTTTTGCATTAACTGCATTTCCCAAAGCTTTAAATGCTGCATTATCATTTTCAGGTAATTTTATTCCTGTTAAAGATTGAAGTTTCAATCCTTCTTTTTTGGAAATGTATCTGTTTTGCCAACCGATAATTGGAATTTGTGTGTTTGTACAAACTAGAGAAGGAAAAAAGTCAGGTTTTTTAATTCTAATACCTGAGGCTCTAAATTGTAATAAATAGTTATTGATTTTTCGTTCGCTATTACCAACATTCCATTCTAGCTTTTGCCAACTTTGAGAGGGCAACATTGAAATTTGTTTAACGGTTTCTTTTATGAACTTCTTATTGTCTTTATAAAATTGCCTATTCTGCCTAATATATCTCTGTTTCCAATTAGGAAATTTGCTTTCAACTCTTGCATAACTTGGCAGATTTGCTAATTGTTCTTCCTTGGTCATTCCTTCCAATGAAATCCCAAAATTGCCTTTGTATTTGCCTAATTCTTTTGCAGAAAGTAAATGAGGATAATGTTCTTCAAATGGATAGTCTGCTCCGAATTCCATCCCCCAAATTGGAAAGCCCGGGATTCTCACCTCTTTGGGTAAAGCATCAATTAAGTCTTGCCAAAGTTGTATGCAGTCTTGATTTGATTTAGGTAGTTGTTTTGCACTGACTGGATTCAGTTCAATGAAATTCTCAAGTTCAATAACGTGTTTTTTGTGCTTATCTACCTTGTCAAAACTAAAATGGTCGAGTGCATTTATCCCTAAAGAACCAACAATAAAAATTCTTTGTCTATGTTGAGGAATACCAAAGTCGTGAGGTGAATAATCTCTATGGTCAACCTGGTATCCGAGTCTTTCAAACTCAACTTTCATTGCTTTCCAAGTTTCTTCGTTATTGTGCTTAGCAATGAATCGAACATTCTCTAAGATGAAATATTTAGGTTTTCGAACTTCAAGAATTTTCACAATTTCGTCAAAAAGCGTTCCTCTATCGTCCTCTCGCCCAAGCTGTTTGCCTGCTTTTGAAAATGGTTGACACGGAAAACCTGCACACAAAATGTCGTGGTCTGGTATTAAGTCAATACTGTCTTTGACAATTTTCCTAATGTCTCCGTGAATGTTAATGTCTTTACCCCAATTCTTTTTGTAGGTATCTCTTAAAACAGGGTCGAGTTCACTTGCAAATACACACTCGTGTCCAAGTTCGTGTAATGCCTTATGAAAGCCTCCAAGTCCTGCGAATAAATCTATAAATCTCATTCTATATTTTCTGTTCTAAATATTGCTTTTTACAAAATTCGCAATTTATGTTTTTAATCTTCTCAGTTTGTCCGTGCGTTGGCAAAAAAATGGCTCTTTTGGTTTTTGGAGCGTTGGCTCATGTATCGGCAAAAACCAAATGTGCCATTTGCGGGTCGGCTTTTTTCACTGACGCACAACTTATTATACGAACACCCCAACTCCCCCAAAACTACACTTTATTTCCATTATTTGTATCTATTGTGCAGCTTTTTCTTATTTTGGAGTGTTTTTTATTTTTTTCAATCTCCAAATATACAAATATCTTTTAGGTTTTCATAAAACAATATGTTTTTTTTAGGTGGGGTTTTATCCTTAAAACCGTAAAAACGTATTTAGCTTTTGAGTTATTCCAAGATAATTCTGTTCTGCGAGCAGTTTTGAAATCGAATTAATTTTGCACAAAACCTTAAACAAAAGCAAAAGATTTTTATTCAGGTAAACAAAACGCTTTAGCTCATTAAGTCAGATTCTCGGCTAAGATACTAATGGCTT
>CAYQSO010000105.1:247-2629 GCA_964420205.1 uncultured Candidatus Saccharibacteria bacterium | reverse complement strand
TAATAGTTTTTCGTGTTTGGGTTTGATATCCTGTCTCCTCCCGCTTGAGGGGGGGGAGGACTAAAGTAGGGGTGAAATCAATCTCATCCACTTTTTTTGACTAACTTTAATTAACTGATAAAATAAAAATACTTAATAAATCAAACAAACAATATATTTTAAGAAATGCTTTCTACTTAGTGATTAAATTTATTTTAAAAGGAGATATAAAAATTATGACCGATAGTATGCAGCCGGCTACCAGAGTCAATGAATTTACTCATGAAATAATGGGCTTTTGTGAATCAGATCATCACTTATGTTTGGAGATTGTCCGGGAATGAAAGAATTTCCTTACCAAGAAACTTGAAGAGATTGATAAAAATAAGTATGAATAAGTAATGGCAATTCTAAGGTTTGATGATTACTTCATTTATTCCTACATCTCAAAACACTATCAAAAGAATCCTTTGGAAGTGTTCCTAGAGCGAATGCTATCAGAATACAATCTACGGGATCAAGCAATTCTGCAGGGATTCAGGCATCACATTTACAGTAGTTTTACAGTCAGCGAAGTTACCCCGGGCTTTTATTTTAAGGCAAAAGATCTTACTACAGGGATGGTATATAAAGTAAGAGAAAATGAGGCTACCTTGCATTTGAAAGATAATGACTATTTTATCGGCAGGATTTTACCCTATGAGACAGACTATGCTTTATCTGTGGTTAATCTATTTTTACCGGATATTCCATCTTATGCTGCCAAAAGATCCCTGAAAGGATTACCAGCTGATATTTCCAGGGAAGCAGACCCCTTAATGATTGAAAAAGAGCTCATTCAGAAAAGCAAGCAAGGTGCTTTTGCAGAAGATGATGAACGAAATACGACCGAGGATATTGAGAAGAAATTAAAAAAATATCTAAAAAAACACTTAGGTAAAAAGGCACCCTCAATTAAGAGTTTAAGAAAAAAGATTAATCGCATTACTGATCCGGTACCCTTAATTAAAGAATTAGCCAGAATGATGCATATTTTTTCTTCAGAAGAATTTAATAATTTTCAACAGTTATTCTATGATTTTTGGAACAATGTTCCCCGAGATGAATTCCAGGGAAAATCTCCCGAAGAAGTAGCCCAAGGAAGTATGGGTCCCCGGGAAAAAGAACTATTAGACGATTTTATGAATTATATGGAAAAAAATATGGATATTACCAAGTTTTCCAACAAAGATGAAATAGAAAAAGCAATTAAAGAATTGCAGAGAAAATGGCTTCATGAACCACAAGAGGAACTTGACGGGAAAACGCCGTTTCAGGTGATGGAAGAAGAGCGGGAAAAGATTCACAGCCCCAGGAAAGATTTCCCAATTTCATTTAGCATCAACCCTATAGATATACATTCTCAGCACCCATTGAAGCTTGATGATATTAAAGAGAAAGATTCTCCAGTACTAAGTGATATAGAAACTTTTGTACATTACTTTCAAGATAATCATATTAAAGTGACTCCAAAAAATAAATGGATACCCTTCAAGCATCTCAAATTAATCGAAAAGAATTTCATTAATCCTGGTAAAGACAGCTTTGTATTTATGGGAGAAGAGGAAAATAGAGGTGAAGAGGCGAGAAAGCTTTATATTCACTTTATTCATTTGTTATCTAAAGCAGCGAAATTAATCTATCATGATAAGAAAGGCTATGTAAAGGTAAATAATAATAAATTTAAGGAATTAACTGAAAAAAGTTATGGTGAAAAGACAATAGAGCTTATGATTATCTGGATTGAAAAAGTAAATTGGGCAAAATTACAACCAGCAGATCATGTTAAGCCATATGCCAAAGAATATCAGGAAAAGATTGTTGGATTATGGCGTTATTTCCATCAGTTTAAACCAAACGAAAAGATAAACAGCAATGCTTTTACCAAAGAAATTTATAGAAATGTTTCTCAGGAAGAAAGGGAACTCGAAAAAATTGCCTTTGCCTTAACACCTGTAGTGAACGGAATTTTAATAAGATATTTAAAATGGTTTGGAGCGGTAGATATAAAAGAAGAAAAAACTCATCCCAAGTTAGATGTTTGGACAATCAAAGAATTCTGGGTTACCCCAAAAGGTAAGAAATTAATTGATAGAATAGTATTGGATTTTTGGGAAAAAAGTAAAATCCAAAATAAGTGAATAATGCTATATAAATTAATTTAGTTAACAAGAGTTTCAATGAAAGATCTTTATATTTTCATTTTTAGAATAAATATTTTCGATTTTGTTATCTCTTGCTAATTATTGGGTACTTAACATCAACGCATTTTAAGTTTTTAAGTCTTTGTCGTTGCGAGATTGGCTTTCACCAGTCGTGGCAATTTCATCTACTTATAAAATAGTAGCTAGTCGATAGTATTTC
>CAYQSO010000105.1:0-237 GCA_964420205.1 uncultured Candidatus Saccharibacteria bacterium | reverse complement strand
AAATGAAAAAACCAAAAACGAATAACAAAAAAATATTTACTAACGCCCAAATACCAGCGACTAAAGACTAGCAAATAATACTTGTGAAAAAAGTGAAAAAAATATACAATTCTATATATGCAATATGTCAAAATTAAACGAAATTGAATATCAATTCTAAAAAAATCATAATAAGGTATATAGATATGGATATTATTGAAATAAAGAAAAAATTAAATTCTAATGTTAACCACATAA
>CAYQSO010000104.1:0-2634 GCA_964420205.1 uncultured Candidatus Saccharibacteria bacterium | reverse complement strand
AAAATAAAGAAAGGCAACTAGAACTTGCAAACCGTCTGGAATGTGTTCCTGAAGAACATACGATAGAAGGAGCAGAAAGACTTTTTAATATTGCTGATAATGAAGTTAAAAAGGTTGTGGCTAATAAATTGGATAACTTACCGGAAAAAACCATAATTCCTTTAGCTGAAAAACTGATTGTTGGCGCTGATAATGAAGTTAAAGTGGCTGTAGCTAGAAGACTGCCTCGCTTGCCGGAAAAAACCATAATTCCTTTAGCTGAAAAACTGGTTGATGGCGCTGATAATGCAGTTAAAGAGGCTATGGCTAATAACCTGTGGCACTTGCCGGAAAAAACCATAGTTCCTGTAGCTGAAAAACTGCTTGATGGAGCTGATAATGAAGTTAAAATGGCTGTGGCTGATAGATTGAAAGATTTGCCAGAGGGAATTCGAGATCAGGTCAGGGATTTATGCGTAACAAGGGAGACGGCAAAATGAATATAAACCTGTTTACATCACAACATAAACCCCAGCGAAACATTAGCTTCAAGGGCGATCACGATATTCTTATTGTTGATGATAAGTGTGGTGAAAGAGCTAATAAAGGAATAAATTTAAAAGAGGTTCTTGGAGATAAATTCCAGAAGTATCACATATATGAAGCTGATTCGCCGGAAAAAGCCGTACAACTTGCCAATAAACATAAACCTCTTTTTACTGTTTCAGCAGTCCATATGTTTGACTTAAACACCAATCAAATTAAAAAACTGTTTGCTGATATTAAAAAAGCAGGCTCTAAAGTTATAGCATATTCCGGATTTAGTACGGGCGCAACAGATGTCGTAAGAAAATCCGGTGTTAAATGGTGCGAAGACGATTTTAAGGCTTTTAAATATATTCCAAAAGGTGACCGGAGTACCTTAAAAACGACAGTTGACGCGTTAACAGAAGAAAAACTTGTACCCAGATACTATTTCCAAAAAGACAGAAAACAGTGGGACTACTTTAAAGTATTGTTATCCATAGCTGGAAAAAATAAAGAAAGGCAACTAGAACTTGCAAACCGTCTGGAATGTGTTCCTGAAGGGCATACAGTAGAAGGAGCGGAAAGACTTTTTAGTATTACTGATAATGAAGTTAAAAAGGCTGTGGCTGATAAACTAAGGAACTTGCCGGAAAAAACCATAGTCCCTGTAGTCGAAAAACTGCTTGTTGGCTCTGATAATGAAGTTAAAGTGGCTGTGGCTGATAAACTAAGGAACTTGCCGGAAAAAACCAGATTTCCTATAGTTAAAAAATTACTTATTGACGCTGATAATGAAGTTAAAAAAGTTGTGGCTTATAAACTGGACTGCTTGTCAGAAAAAACCATAATTCCTGTAGCTGATAAACTCCTTGTTGACGCTGATAATGAAGTTAAAGTGGCTATGGCTAATAACCTGTATGGAGTACCGGAAAAAACCATAATTCCTTTAGCTGACAAACTCCTTGTTGACGCTGATAATGGAGTTAAAGTGGCTATGGCTAATAGATTGCATCGCTTGCCGGAAAAAACCATAATTCCTTTAGCTGAAAAACTGCTTGTTGGCGCTGATAATGAAGTTAAAAAGGTTGTGGCTAATAGACTGTCTTGCTTACCGGAAAAAACCATAATTTCTGTAGCTGACAAACTCCTTGATGGCACTGATAATGGAGTTAAAAAGTATGTGGCTTTTAATTTGGAAGACTTGCCGGAAAAAATCATAGTTCCTGTAGCTGAAAAACTGCTTGATGGAGCTGATAATCAAGTTAAAAAAGCTGTAGCTACTGTTGTGCCTTACCTACCGGAGGGAATTCGAGATCAAGTCGGGGCTTTATGCTTAATAAGGGAGACAGTAAAATGAATATAAACCTGTTTACATCACAACATAAACCCCAGCGAAACATTAGCTTCAAGGGCGATCACGATATTCTTATTGTTGATGATAAGTGTGGTGAAAGAGCTAATAAAGGAATAAATTTAAAAGAGGTTCTTGGAGATAAATTCCAGAAGTATCACATATATGAAGCTGATTCGCCGGAAAAAGCCGTACAACTTGCCAATAAACATAAACCTCTTTTTACTGTTTCAGCAGTCCATATGTTTGACTTAAACACCAATCAAATTAAAAAACTGTTTGCTGATATTAAAAAAGCAGGCTCTAAAGTTATAGCATATTCCGGATTTAGTACGGGCGCAACAGATGTCGTAAGAAAATCCGGTGTTAAATGGTGCGAAGACGATTTTAAGGCTTTTAAATATATTCCAAAAGGTGACCGGAGTACCTTAAAAACGACAGTTGACGCGTTAACAGAAGAAAAACTTGTACCCAGATACTATTTCCAAAAAGACAGAAAACAGTGGGACTACTTTAAAGTATTGTTATCCATAGCTGGAAAAAATAAAGAAAGGCAACTAGAACTTGCAAACCGTCTGGAATGTGTTCCTGAAGAGCATACAGTAGAAGGAGCGGAAAGACTTTTTAATATTGCTGATAATGAAGTTAAAAAGGTTGTGGCTAATAGACTGCATAGCTTGCCAGAAAAAACCATAATTCCTATAGCTGACAAACTACTTGATGGCGCTGATAATGAAGTTAAAAAGGTTGTGGCTTATAGCTTGCATAACTTGCCG
>CAYQSO010000103.1:0-2639 GCA_964420205.1 uncultured Candidatus Saccharibacteria bacterium | reverse complement strand
GAGATATTTGAATCATAATACTTATAATTAACAGCATCCCAAACATTATTATCAGTGTAATTCATAAACATTGTTGTGGCAACAGCTCCATAATTCATAATCGCTTGCTTAACAGAATCTATATTGTTTTGAATAAAAATCATCTCTTCAATATGTGCTGCCACTGCAGGGGGAAAACTTACTCCCATTGGGCAATTTTGCAAAGTCGGACTATAAGGATCTTGAGTCTCTGTGAGAATACCTTGGTGCATACTTAATAAGGCTTGTGTCATGTAAAAACTGCCTCCGCTACAGGGAGCTTCATTAAAACTATGGCAATCTATTAAATTGTCCTCAGAGAAATCAATGCTTGGATTTCCTTGCTTAAGCCATGCCGACTCCATAGCAGAACAACTGGCAAAAGCCCAGCAACTGCCACAACTTCCTTGATCTTTAACAGGACTAACTAAAGAATAATTTCTTAAATCATAAGATGAGGGGAACTGAGCAAAAAGATGTATGGATAAAAGTGTTAAACCAAATAGTATAATTGTTTTCATACTGAAAATTTTAGAATTAAATTTTAATACTTTTTTCAAAGATAAGCATTTTTTCTAAAAGAAAATCATTATTACGTAAAAAAGACGCTTCGCTTTTCTATAACTCATTCAAAAACTGCATAGTATCAATTCCGTCTGCAAAATCATCAATTTGCGGTTCTTGTGCTGTTCCCAACGGCAGTGCATCTATTATTTCTTCTGTATTGCTAAGCACAACTTGAATTTTATCACTTAATGCCGCGATTTCCCTTTGCACATCTGCTAAGCTTTCATAATAACTAAAGTTAATAACAGACAAAGGAGATGAAAGTGCCGGATTTTCTTTCATAAGAAAAAAAGCGCCATCATAATAATCTTCATTATTCATTTGAAAAATGGCTTTATTATAGGTGTAATTATTCATATAGGCATTATGTTCCATATAATTACTAAAAGCTGAAAAAGCAGAAATTAAAATTTCTGGATTCATTTTTTCTGGAATGTATAATTTTGAAACTGAACGACAACCCAAACCAAAATACAAAAAGATGTCGTTTGCCAAATCTGTAAATTCTGCATGGCTTTCATTACCGTCTAAAACAGCAATACTATTCCTGTTTTTACGAATTATATTCGGATATTTTCCAAAATAATACTCAAAATAACGCGCTGAATTATCTGAACCAGTAGCAATAATTGCATCAATATTCTTAAAAAAAGTGCTGTCTTCAAGAAAATGAATATGTTTTGCCATTTCAGGGTTGATTTCTTCTATCATTTTCTTAATAATTGGCATTAACATATTGTTTTTGGAAGATAATTTTGCATGATAATCGTGTCCTGATAATAAAACACAAAGAAAATCATGAAATTCCACAAAAGGAATATTTCCTGCAGCAACTAAAGCAATTTTCTTTTCCGTGTATTGCTCAGAAATAGGATATTGTTCACAAAAAGATGCGAGCATTTTTTTTTCCAGCATAGGTAATAAATTAGCCATTGCAAATTCAATGCTTTCAGCTGTAAACCAAGGGTTATAATGCTTATGTCTGTGTAACAAATCTGCTAAAGCAGGATTGATTTTTTCAGGATTTTCTGCTTCTAAAAACTGCTGTATTTTATTCCCTAATTCAACATAAGTCTTTATTCTTTCTTTTAGCATAATACTTCGCTTTGTTTTTTTTATAATTTTGTGTTTGATATGGCGTTAAAAATACAGAAAATCTACGGGATGAGAAGCATAAATTTTGGAATCTTTCTTTTTTTGCTCTTAATAAGCAACCTAGAAGTCCTTGCACAAAAGCAATCAGACTATTTAGCAACAGAAGAAAAGAAACTAAATGCCTTAAGCTTAAAAATTGTCAATGCTAAAGCAGATTACGAACGTTATGAAGCCAATGAAGCATTTTTATCTGGCTTAATAAACTGTTTGAAAACAGAAAAATCTTTTGCCTATCCTTTTGATTCTATAAAAGCCATTTCTATTGTGTCTTCTGATGATAAAAAAATACGCATCTTTAGTTGGGCAGTGCCTAAGGACGACGGAAGTTATGAATATTTTGGAATTATTCAATCCTATAACGAACGAAATAAAAATTACGATATCCATATTTTACTAGACAAGTCCGAAGAAATAAAAAATCCGGAATCTCAAGCTTTAAAAACAGATTTTTGGTACGGCTGTGTCTATACTGAACTTATCCAAACAAAATACAACAGCAGAACCTACTACACTTTACTTGGTTGGGACGGTCACACAGCAATAAGCAACAGCAAATTGATAGAAGTAGTTTATCTGAAATCAAATGGAGAAGCTTTATTTGGGGCGCCAATTTTCCGTTCCTACAAAAAAGGAAGGATTCGTCGGGTAATTTTCATTTATGCCGAGCAGTCCAATATGCTTTTAAGCTATGAAAAACAAAGCTATATAGAAAAAAAACGCCGTTTTTTTAACCGAAACAAAAGAATAGATAAGGTCAGGAGCAGCTATATGATTGTTTTTGATAAACTTGCTCCAATGGATGAGTCGTTGGAAGGGCAATATCAATTCTATGTTCCTGAAACAAATGTCCACGATGCTTTTGTTCTGGAAAATGGGAAATGGAAATACATTGAAATGAT
>CAYQSO010000102.1:0-2648 GCA_964420205.1 uncultured Candidatus Saccharibacteria bacterium | reverse complement strand
AAGAAACCGGGCCAGAATTCAAAGGAGTTTGTATCCCTAATCTGTCGTTAGCTAATGGGATTGTAGATAAAAATCCATCTAATTGCTGAAATAAAGCTGGTTTAACATATATAAGAGAGCTCTCAAATATATTACTTATTATTTCCTGAAATTCATTTAATTTCTCTATTGTATCTGCATATATTGTCACATAAACAGATACATCAAATAATCTCTCTCTTGATTGTTGTAAATTGTCTCTTAATGACTCTATATCAGAAAAAGCAGTTTCAAGCATCGGATCTCTAACATGCCCCTTTGAGTCTTTTTCTATTATTTCTGCCTCTATCTGAGCTGCTTTTTTTCTCAAACCCCTCATTGCTAATGCCGTATCTACTGGGTGTATAAACATTGAAACATCAAAAAGTTTTGCCAAATCAACTATTTTGGAAAACCACCCGCTTGATAGATATCTTGGATAAGATAGAACGAATAAAGTTTTTGAATATTTTTCTCCTATCTTCGCATGGTCTTGTCCAACTTTAATTGCAGCCGGTGCTATAAGGTTTTTTATATCATCTTTATTATTGTTATCTGCTTTTGGAACAAATACTTTATCACTCATATTTAAAATTTAATTTAATTTTCTTCTGTTTTTGAAAATTTCTTTTTAGAAGAACCTTGATTATATAAATCGTATAGTAATTCTGTTAATTCTTCCCTGTTTAATTTAACAACTCTTAATCCTATCTTAACTAAACCTGCAACAACCTGATCAACTCTTCTCTGTAGTTGCGTTATTTGCTGATCTATACTTTCATCCTTCTTATCGTCTTTCTTTTTCTTGCCACCAAAGAATGGTATTGCAGATGAAATTCCTTTTTTAACCTCCTTTATCCCACTGGACTGATAGGGGACCACAACAAAAAAATTCTTTGTCATTATCTCATTATTTTTTACAAAATCCTCTATGAACTTTGCATATTCCTCTATCTGTTCTTTTAATAGTGGGCTTTGTTCTTTTTCTTTTATTTGTTTTATTTTGCCTATGTAATTGTCTATATTTATTTTCCTTGAGTGAACAACTATTTGTATAGAAAAGTCTAAAGAATTCAAGAAGTCTTGATAAGCAGAAATTATGATGTTCTGCTCTTCTTCCGATTTTAATTCAAAATTAACTCCGGACACCATTAAAATAGCTCTTAATCCGCCATCTTTTAATACTATGGTGTCATCTAGAACTTTTTCTACTTCAACGAAGTTCTGAGTTGCGTCTGATGGAAATGTTTTTTGTTCGCTCATTGTTTATAGTATAACAAAGTTTAATATAAAATGCTTGGATGAATTTATCTATAATCCACCCTTCTTGCTATCTCTTTCTCTCCTGTTATTCTCTTAAACACTTGATACTGTTCCTTCGCTTCTGGTGTTAATTTTTTAGGAACATTCTTCTCTCTTTTTGGTATAGGTTCTTTCTTCGTCATTATGTTTTGCCATAATTTTGCAACACTAGAAACCCCTGACGAAGCTATCTGCAATGCATTACGCTTTCTTTCTATGTCATCTACTTCTATAACTTCTTTAATGATAGGCCTTCTCCATAAGAAAAGTTTTGGCTCCCAAAAATATTTTACACCTGCAATCATTATTTTATAGAAAGGCATTTTATTTACCTTTATAAATGCCAGAGACGCCCCTAAAGACATCAATATTACGGTAACTATTACCCACATATAAGTGTTCAGAACAAAAAACAAAAAGAAAACTATCAATGCAGGCACCGCTATAAAAATAAACTGTTTTATAGTTAATGGGCCTACTATCTTGCTCTCTGTGTCAATAAATTGTGGGACTTCAAATTGTGCCATATTTTAATTAATTATTTTCATTGTAGACAAATCCACTACTTCATCTTCATCGTCATTGGAATTTTCTTTATTTGTATTTTCTGGGCTAGGTTTTTCTGTATTTTCATTATTGTGTGAAACGCTCTCACTTATATCTCTTAAACTTTTTTTATCTGAAAGATCGGTTTTCATAGCACTGTAATGCACATTTTTTACTCCGTTATCTTTCTTTGATATTTCTATATCATCTTGAGAGTCTTCGTTGCTAGGAATTTCTACTTCAGCAATAGGGTCTTCTTCTTTTTGCTCTTTATTTACAAAAGGAGTGTTAAAAGACCCCATAACTCCACCCATTGATACATCTTTATATTCACTATTATCGTATGATTGCTCCTGAGCAACTGTCTTTATATTATCTTTTTTATGCAACATCATCGGAGTTTGCGGAACTTTTTTCTCTGTTGGTTTTTGGAAATCTTTTGGCTTTTCTTTGATTTCATCTTTATTTTCTTTGGGCTCTTCTTTAACGGGAACAGGTGATGGTTTTGGTTGTCCTATTGAGTCCAAAGACATTGCCGTATCTTTATTCCTTAGATTTATAATGCCCTCATCATCGCCACCATCTTTTAAGATGATTTGTTCTTTTTTTTCTTCCGGCAAACTTTCTGCAACTTTTTCTTTATTTGCCCCTATTGAAAAAGATATAAATATTGTATCTATTTCTTTTCTGTATGGTAGGAATATTTTCTTGTCTAATTCTGAATATATTTCTAGCGCCAATTTGCTATCTATATTTAAAGTTGTCTGAATTTCTTTATATAA
>CAYQSO010000101.1:0-2661 GCA_964420205.1 uncultured Candidatus Saccharibacteria bacterium | reverse complement strand
CTTGATGATGCAAATAACAGGTCATCAGTAGTTAATAATTTAAACAGTCAGACTATGTCAAGAGGCTTACTCTTTTACGAGATAAATAAGTGTATAGTTTTACGATATTAGTAAAAAAAATAATAATATTTTCTTTTGTAAAATTAGAAAATTCATTATTGAATGTAAAACAAGAAGCAATTGTTTTACATACCTTATTCCGCCTTTCAGGCGTTACCCCGAGGGGTAAAATTTTGTCAATATAATAGTATTTATTCCGGATCACTTAAGTCCTCCAGCCTTAAGCATTTTTTCAAAATTTTTCATTCTGTAGCTTTTGCCATCAATATTGAATATATTTGCTTTATGGAATAGTCTGTCTAAAATTGCAGTGGTTGCGATCTGATCATTTGCAAAGACATCGATCCATTCTTTTATTGATCTGTTTGTTGTAATGATTGTTGACCCTTTCATGTATCTTGCAGAGACAAACTGGAAGAATAAATGAGTATCTTGTCTTGTCATAGTTTGATAACCAAGTTCATCAAGAACAACAAGGGCATTTTTAACATATGCTCTTTTTTTCTGCTTGGAAACAGGTATATCTGCTCTCTTTTTTAAGGCTTGTAATAATTCTTCCATTTTGTAGTAGATTACACTATAACCAAGTTCCACTGCTCTTCTCCCAAGGGCAACTGCAATATGGGTTTTGCCTACGCCTGGCGGTCCAAATAACAAAACATTTTCTTTGTTTTTTATATATTCACACAAAGCAAGATTATTAACTCTTTCTTTATCAACAGCAGGTTGATAAATGTAGTCAAAGTTATCCAGGTGCATACCTTTGGGTAAACCTGATATTTTAAGTGAAGTAGCAATTCTTCTTTCCTCTCTGTATTCATACTCAAGAGTTAAGACCTTTTCAAAAAATTCAACTGGTGATGGTTTTTCCTTTATAGATTTTTCAACTAATTCTGTTAGTATTTCCGGTATATGCTGTAATTTAAGATATTCCATTTTCTTTATCAATGATTCAAATTGCAATTTTAACCTCCCTGTATTATTTCTTCATAATATTTAACCTGATTATTTGCTACTTCTAAAGCCCAGTTCCTTACACGGTCACTTATTGGACGTTTTGTTGTACAGATTGCTTTTTCTGATAACATTAACATCCCATTTGCTCCCGGTAGATAAGGATAAGATTCAATAAGCTGACCATCAAAATATATGAATATTTTCTGACCGGTAAAGCTGCAAAGAACCTTTTTCCTTATATATCTCTCCGGTAACTGGAAACTTCTGTTTAAAAAATTAATAGTTCCATCTTTCCTGACAACTGCTCTTTTTTCTTTTAATGGAATTTGTGGTAAATATAAAGGTAATGGTGTTAAATATGACTGTTCATAACAAAAACTTGATGAGATGGTTAATCCTGTTGTTGGACAAATCCATTCATCTTCAAGTTCTGATAATTTCAAATCAATCATGTTCTGAAGCTCTTCTATATTCTCATAAACCTTGTTTTTTATATTTAACCTTCTAAAAATATCTCTTATTTTCTTTTCCACCTTTCCTTTATCTGTTGCTGTTCCCGGACGTGCTGGAAACACATTTATTCCATAATCTTTTATATACTTCTTGTATGTCTCATTTATTATTGATTTTTCTCCTTTCCATTTTATTATTGCTGACTTTAAACAATCTGGTCTTAACCATTCCGCAACACCATTAAATCGCCTGAAGGATTCCTGATGACAAGTTATAAAAGATGATAAATCCTTTTTGTGACTGACAAGTACTGCTGATTTTCTGGAAAAAGTTAATGTCATTATGAAAAAGTTCAAACTTACCCAATTACCTTCTTCTTCCATCTGAACTTTTATGCTTTCTTTCCAGTCAACCTGAAATAATTTTCCTGGGGGATTTTCAATCCTGATCCTTGTTCCTGACTTCTTGTATTCTGGAAAATGTTTATATACATATGCTTTCAATGCATCATAACTTAAAGAAAAATCGTGAAATTTTTTAAGCATTCGATATAATTCCTTTATTGTTTGTGGGTGGTCCAAATTGCTGTTAATCCAGTTTTCTATTTGCTGGTAGAAAACTGATACCTTTGATGGCCTATTTTTGCGACCATCCGCTTTTTTATTCTTCGCTTTCTTCAATTGATATCGGATTGCACCTTCTGTTACTCCCAGCTGCTCTGCTATTCTTACATTGCTCAATCTCTGCTTCTTTAAAACCATTATTGTTACGATCTCCTCAGATAATAATCTCTTCTGCTTTTTCAATATCTCCTCCTTATTAGGTTAAATAAAAAAGAGAAGAGATTATAACTATCAAATTCTAATATGGGTGAAATCGTAAATATACACGCATATTTAATCGTAAAATATCACGCTTCTGGACACTTTTTCATCTTTCTCTGCTTTTTCGGTAGCATGTTCAATTATTTTAATTAATAATTTAATAAATTTTAACAGTTTTTTAACATGATTATTTTTTGTCTTCCTTTTTCCTTGAAGTAAATTTTTAAATAATTCAAATAATTTATCATTTTCATATCAGCTTCCCAGTAATTGTCTCGCTTTTTTACCGGGGTTTCTATTCATTTCTTTAACAAGTTCTTTCATACCAGGGGATATTGCAAAAACCGGATCTGCACCACCCGCATAT
>CAYQSO010000100.1:0-2669 GCA_964420205.1 uncultured Candidatus Saccharibacteria bacterium | reverse complement strand
AGTTATATATCTAATAGTATCATCAGTAATAAAAAAAGTCATTGGTACGAAATCTTCTTCTGTAATCTTATTGTTATAGTATAAATTTCGCAGAGAAGATTTTAATCCATTAATTTTATAATAAGTCGGATAACGGTACCTTAAGTAATCATCTTTATATCCTCTTTTTTTTCTAAATTTATTCTCTTCGATAGAATCGTAAATCGTTATAGCAAGCCAATTATAATTATCCTTTGTTTCTTCAAAAAGCCGATTGCAGAAAGACACTTGAGAATAACAAGCTGCACAATAAATGTCATAAAAAGAGATACAATAATTATTTAGTTTATTCTGTTCGTAATTGTTTATATAAGTATGTATTAATTCAGAAGGTTTTGTATCGAGAGGGACTTTAAATTTATTTGGATCTTCCCATTGACCATCTACAATAATAATGAATCCGCAACTGCTTAGCAATGCAAATGTTATTAATACTAAAAAGCTTTTGTTTTTCATAAGGATTAGAAATTAATAGACAACTTGAATAATTTTTTTTTTTTTGCTTTTACTCAAGTTGTCTAAATGTTTTATCTTAATAAATATAATCTATTGTTACAGAGTACCAGCCTTCTAAATCTTCAACATTAATAATTTCATATTCCCCTTCTTTGAAAGTAATGATTGTATCATCGTCAAAATTGAAACCAAGATATTCTGCTATTTCTAAATCCATAAATACCTCCGTAGGTTCATCTATTATTAGGAATCCATCTATTATTAACTCGTCTTCATCTTCAAGAAATTCATCTGTAAAATATAGTATTAATTGATTATCATTATCAGGATGTGGTGCCATTGCTCCTTCATATTCACCGTAGTTTGAAGGTGGATAATCACCAGAAATGCATATTCCTCTTCCAGGGTTGCATTTGTTTGGATCCATATGAATACCCCATTTAAACTGTCTTCTAATAATGATTCCTTCAGCACCTGTTTCCCCAAGTTGCGCTCTTAATGTTGGATTATTTGTATTATTTTCTTCATCCAAAGAATTAATTTTGGATTTATTACAACTAACTATTGTTGTTAGCACAATCATCATTAATACTAGCTGAACAATTCTATTTTTAATTTTTTTCATTTTTCAATTTTTTTAATTATTGTTTGTTTGATTAAAAGTAAAATTACTGTGTTTTCGTTTTTCTGTTACAGCCCTTTTATGGAGGCACACCCGCCATCGCAAACCGAGTTGTCTTAGAGCCGTTTGGTTTTTGAGATGGGTGTGCATGGAGTTTTTGATTTATACAACAAATAAAATTACTCTTTCTCTCTCTCTCTCTCTCTCTCTCTCTCTAGATTAAGAAGGAAAGCGTAGTATTTTTCTTGTATTTTATGAAGATATGCAAACATGAAATGAATACTTTGTTAATGCAAACATAAACAATTTTTAATTATAATGCAAGTAAATTTTACATTATTTTTTTCTTATTAAGTATATTATCAAGCTATTATGTGTGTGCAAGGGAAAAAAATAAATAGCAATTCTCTTATTCCACCACAAATACTAATGTTGCCGCTTTCCTATTATCTTGAAAATAATGGAGAAAATATATTCCAGCAGACCAATTTTCTACATTGATAGTACAAGTTTCTGAGTTCAATTCAGTAGCATAAATAAGTTGTCCCGTATTATTTATTATCTGAATATTGCCTTTTTGAGGACTTGTAGTAAGAATATTGATAAAATGGGACGCAGGATTAGGATAAATTTCAATATTTATATCTGCATGCTCAATCTTAGTACTAAGGTCGGTATTAAAACTCCATGTTTCAGACCAAGCAGAATAAATGGCACTTCCATTTAAAGCCCTTACTTTCCAGTAATATGTTTTATTGATAAGCAAATTCAAATTGCCAGATTCCAATAAAACTGTTGTTCCAGTATCCGCAGTAGAAAAGGAGGGAAGACTATCATAGACAAATTGATAGCTTGTTGCATTATTAGCTGCAAACCATTCTAAATTTGTAGGTACGCTAATATGTGCAGCCATGTTTGTAGGAGAAAATAAGATCGGAATATCTGGTATTAAAATTGGATTGTTTCCGGTACTAAAGCTTCTAGTTGTCCATAAACTTGTATCTACCGCATTAACAGCGCGTACTCTCCAAAAATAATGCTGATTAGTTAGAAGTGGACCGGTGTTTTGATAAGTATCATTATTACTACTGGAAGAATTTATGTAATTTTTGTCTAAATGAACTAAAGTAGTACTATTGAATAGATTCGTTGTGTCAATCTGCAATTGATAATAATCTATTCCGTGGTGGGATAACCAATCCAAATTGATTCCTGAAACACTTACATTTAATTGTCCATCATTGGGAGAAGATAAAGTAACGTAATCTCTGGTAGTAAACGTCCATGTGCTTGACCAAGCGGAAGTATCCACAGCATTTCTAGCTCTGACTCTCCAATAGTATTTTTGACCGAAAAATAAATCTTCCAACCATTGTTCGGTATCCGTATTATAGCTACTGTTGTTAGTATAGCTTTTTGAATAAGACAGAATTATAGGAGAATTGAAGTTTGCGGAAGTATCTACTTCCAAATCATAAAAATCCACTCCTGCATGCGAAAACCAATCTACTTCCATGCCTGTCCAAGTATTAGAAGCATCAGAAGGGCTGTC
>CAYQSO010000099.1:0-2681 GCA_964420205.1 uncultured Candidatus Saccharibacteria bacterium | reverse complement strand
TTTTCTTCTTAAAACTATAAAAATAAGGCTGTGTTTTTAGAATGCAGCCTTTTTTATGAAAAACAGCATACTATGAAACTTAATGCGTATTAAAGCATCAGTGGAAAACATAGCGGGCTCTCTGTAAATAATTTATAATAATAATTGTGATGATTTCTAAGAAAAATCTATAGTTTTGTTCTTATGAAAAGAGTCTTAGTTTTCAATATTCTTTTGCTTATCTTATTGGCTTCTTGCTCAATAAAAACAGAGAAGAAGGAATCCTTTGCAAAAGATGCAAGAGCGTTTTTTGGAATAGCTGCAAAAAGAATAAACATCTTTATTGATGGTGAAAAACTCAGTGGTAACTTTAGTCTTATTGAAGATACTTCAAAAACATTCACAAACTTTATTGTGCAGAAGAATAATAAATTTGGCTTGGTAAACAAAAAAATGCTGATTGTTCTTCCTCTTGAATATGATTCGATATTTAGGTCAAAAGAATATTTCTTTATTGGAAAAGAGAACAAATATGGTATTATTTCAACCAAAGGATATTTACATATTCCCTTAATGTATGATCATATTGAATACGAATGGAATAACCAATCATTAGGATACGATAGGTTTCTTGTTGAAAAAGACAAGCTCATCGGCTCAGTTGATTATTTTAACAACATAATTATCCCAATAAAATATGATGGGATTTCTAATTGGGTAGAATATGGACCTCGCAATCATCATTATATAAAAAAAGATAGCTTATATGGTTTAGTTGATAATAGAAATGGAGAAGAAAGTATTCCCCCTAAATACGATGGCATTCAGCTGCATTATTTATGGCTTACAGACCCATTTCAAAATCAGACAGAAATAATAAAGATAATTGAAATTCTTTATGTTTTTGTAGAAAAAGATGGACGTTTTGGAGTAATAGACGGTAAAGGGCAGGAAGTATTTCCATGCATTTATGAAACAATCCATTTAAGCACACATCTAAAACTCTTTGTAAAAAACCAAAACCGTTGGGATAAATATACTTGGCTTGGTAAATTAATTGAATCTGGAATTAGTGAAAAGGAAATAAACTCACAGATGATAGAATATACTACAGAACAAACTAATTACCAATACCACTTGCATGATTGTATGCTTTTCCCTAAGAATTAAACAGATTTTGTTTTCTATTTAAATTCTATAAATCTTCTGTTTAGGAAACTCAAAACATATACATATTCAATTTAATAATACATCAGAAAGAGACACAATAGATAAAAGCTATTTAAATATTTTTCTCACAGACGCTTTTCTTAAAAACCAAATCAACAAAGCAAAAGGAAGAGAAAAGAGAAATATGATAATGAATGCAATCAAAAAAAGCATTATATTATTATCGAAAAAGAAGATTTGTTTTGCTAAAAAGTAGGTGATAAAAATGATAAACAAGATAAAAAAGCTTGAAAGTATTATTGCTAAATTTCTTGCCCATAGCTTATTTTTTCTAATAAAAATGCCAGAAAATAAAAAAAGCACTCCCATCAAAATCATAGCAAAACAAAGCTCTAAATAAAAATCAAAAATACTTGAAGCAGAGGTAGATTCCAGACTTGCATCTCCCATTCCCAATATCAAATACATCAAAGCTCCCATAAAATTAGAAAAGATAATCAATGAAGAAAAAATAATGATAATTAATCCTATGACTTTAATGCTTTTTTGTGTTGCTGTTTTCATATTTAACATTTTGCTTTATTGGTTTTCCTCTTCTTCTCCATTTTCTACTATCCAAAATATTGGATCCAAGGTTTTTTGATAATTTGAGTCTAACTGAATCACGATATCTTTAAAAACAACAATTTGCGAACCTTTAATACTATGAATTGCCTCTAATTGTTCTTGTGAAAAAAATTGACACTCTTCTCTTGGTTCTTCCCCTATTTTCCAGTCTTTACAATCTATGACTCTTTGATATTCCATCACAGTATCGCCTGATTGCATAAGCATAGTATAAGAAACTATTTCGTAAAAGATACTTATATCAAAATTAATAAGTGTAGCAAGAATGGCACTTTCTTTAGTAAAATAACTTGCAGAAATAGTATATCCAGGGTTTATTCCACAAAACATCAAAGATATCGGTGGCAATATTCCTGCCAATTCAACTGTCTGAATTGTATCTGATGTTTTATTATTAATTACATATATTTCTGCTCGTGTATAGTTTGGGTTTGCTTTGATATTAAAGTACTTTTTTTCTTCACATATATAAACATTTTTTCCTCTTAATCTAATATCTAGGCTATCCGGAACGATTAAATTGTATTTAAAAGGAATAAAACTATAGTAAATGGGCTGCTTATCAGTCTCAAAAATCACCAAAGAGGAGTTTTCTTGGTTCTTGCCATTATCTTTATTAATAAAAACATGGCAGTAGGTGAAAAGGAACAATATGCTTATAAATATGATTGTTTTTTTTATCATAAATCAAAATTAATATATTTTTCCTTGAAAAATTAAATTTTAAAAACAAAATTGTTCCAGAGGGTTTTTCTTGGCAAGAAGGCTATGGTGCTTTTTCATATTCAAAATCCCAAATATCCGCTGTTGCTTCTTATATTGAGAATAAACAACCCCATTAAAGATTAAAAAGATTTGCTCCCCGAAAAAATCGGGAGGCAAATAAATCTTTTCATTTAAAATAC
>CAYQSO010000098.1:0-2698 GCA_964420205.1 uncultured Candidatus Saccharibacteria bacterium | reverse complement strand
TCAGTTCTTTTGAAATCTCAATAAGATTCAGTTCCTTATATTCTCTGTATTTTTCGCTCATAATCATCGTATTCAAGCTCTTTTAAAGCTGCAAAAATATAAAAAACAAAGAGAATGTGAACGTTTCTGTGGAGATAAAATTAAAAAGCGTTAAAAAAGCTAATTAAAAGAAAAAAATGGATTATTATTCTTGTCTTTATCTTCAATATAAAAAAGAAAAGCATCAAAATCAAATCCAAAGCCGTTCCATTTGTAAGACTGCACTTTTAAACGATTTTCTTGCGGTAATTTTTGCAATAAAATTAAACGCTTGTTTTGCTTGTCCACACTAAAATCAAGAATAGTATTTCCAATTCTAGACCCCAACCATTTTGGATAAAAATAATCTTTATCAACATTATACACAAATATTCGATTTTCTTTTTCTTGAAAATATCTCGTTGTTTTATTAGCCATAACTATTAGTTCGGGATTACTATCGTTGTCTAAATCACAAAGTGCTAATTTTTTAGGATACAAATCATTATGTACGTCTATCGAGGGCAATAAAAAACTATTTGATATTGGAGAAAAGGGGAAGACAGCTATTCTTGATTTCTCTTCTTGTTCTTGGAGAATGGAATACAGATAAAAAACACCCTGCTGAAAAAAAATATCTGCATCTATGAAATAATAATTTGAATCAGGGAATGAATACATGATTTGTTGATTTTCTGGAGTGTAGCAGCAAATTTCTTGGGAATAACAATAAAAACTAAAGCCTTTTAATTGTAATTCTTTTATGGGTTTTTTTGTGTGTTGCTGAATTTTAATAATATTCTTTTCCAGCAAAAGCCTAGTATTAAATGCAGAAGAAAGTGTGTCTAAATAGCTAAAGATTTCATTTTGTGTTTTTTCGTCAGCCATTTCAGGACGTGTGTTATTAATCTTTACAGGGATTAACTGGGGATTTTTCAATTGTCCGTTTTGAAAAACACAGCTAAAAATCAAGGATTGATTTTGCAGTTTTCCAGAATTATCAAAAACAAAATTTCCAAGGCTGTACAAAATTATTTTCTCTTTATAGACTTCAATGCCTTGTAAAATATGTGGATGATGTCCGATAACCAGATCTGCTCCGGAATCTATGACTTTGTGTGCAAATTCTTTTTGTCGTGCATGCGGTTTTTGCGCATTTTCATCACCCCAATGAAAAGAAACAAGAATATGGTCAACATTATCTTGGTATTTTTCAATAGAATCACATAATCTATTTATTTGAGCAAAAGCTGGATATGCTGTGTTTTCTGTGAAAGTAGTGCCCTCCAACAAAAATTCCAAGACTGCAAAAACGGCAAAACTTTCTCCTTTAACTTCAAATAACAATGGAGCAAAGGCTGCTGCTTGGTTTTTTCCACCGCCAACAGCAAATATTTCATTATTTTGAAGGTTTTCTATTGTCTGTAAAAATGCGTTTTTTCCATAATCTATGGTATGGTTATTTGCAACAGAAGCTATTGTAAATCCAGCTTCTTTTATTGCTTTAATATTGGCAGTATCTGCTCGAAATGAGTATTTTTTGTTTATAGGAAATCCGCCTGTGCTGTCTGCTAAAGGACATTCAAGGTTAAAAAAAGCAATGTCATGTTGTGAAACGAAGTCTTTTGTTTTTTCAAAAGGATAATGGACTCCATTTTTCTCAATTTTTAGCTTCACTTTTCTATCCAATAAAACATCTCCAACAGCACAAAAACTCACTTGTCCGCTAGCCATAGAAAGAAGACCGTGAAAAAAGACAATTGCAAATAATTTCCTAACAGCCTGTGTCATAATAAATTGTTCTCCATCCTGGATTTTTAGAGGACTCTGGAATATCTCTGCTAAAAGGTTTGTATAAAGGAAGTAGTTGTTTATCCTGTTTACTTTCGGACATATAATTAATCCATGTTGGTCGATTAGGAGCCTTCTCTTTTTCTAAAATATCCTGCCATTTTTCATCCGTTAATCTATCTGCAAGAGACCAAGGAAATTCATAATACGAAAAAATTGCACCCCTGCACATTTTTAGCCTTCCTTCAATTTCTACAATAACATAGATTGCTTCAGCGTTACCCACACCCACTTCAAGAGCTTCAAAATCAGTCGTATGCACATCAGAAATTACAGGCATATTTTTGTCGGGACCTTCAACAAAATCCCAGCTATATGCGTAATCTGAAAGAACGCGTAATGTAAGATTGTCTAACAATGAGCCCATTTTTTGTATTTGCACATATTCTTCCAGACTCAATTTTTCTTTATTTATTTCTTTTTTTGAAACACTTGATAAAAAAGATATAAGCTCAATAAACTCTTCACCAATTTGTTCTACCTGAATACTCAACATCTTTCTTCTTTTCAATTCACTTATGGTAAAATTCATCAAAGACTGCATCCGCGTATAAAACAAAACATTGGGTTCAACATAGCCTTTTGGTGGTTCCGGAACCCAAACCCTTAATTCAGTACCCATTCCTCCACATTCTGCTGCAAAAACCTGTTTGTTATACAAAACTGTATTGTGTCGTAATTCTGCCCAACTTGCCAAGGAAGTATTTAAGCTTTTTATGTCCCATCCATCTGTGGACATAAAGAAAGGGAAATCTTTTTTGTCTTTTATCTCAAACAGCGATTTAATATTATACAACCAATAATAATATAGATTTTGAGTCCATTCTGC
>CAYQSO010000097.1:0-2739 GCA_964420205.1 uncultured Candidatus Saccharibacteria bacterium | reverse complement strand
GGCTGAAAATGAAAAAATACTACAAAGAAAACGAACTTTTTTCAATTTTACTAGAAAAATAAGCAATTGGAGAACATTCTTTAATAGAAAGGGAAATTGTTATTCTGCTTCCAGCCATTTTTTAAAATCACTTATTCTATTACGGCTTACTGTTAGATCATCGCTTTCTAACTTAAAAAGATTGACTTTCAGTTTTCTTTGAGAATACACAAGCACATCTTTTATTTGATTTATCGAAACTATATATTTCCTGTTTATCCTGAAAAATTTTGTTGGATCCAATAATTCTTCCAGTTGATCCAACGAGTAATCAATAGGGTATGAACTTCCTTCTACGGTATGAATATAGGTAGCTTTCTCCAAACTATAAAAAGCAACAATATCTTCTGATTGAATAAATTTTATTCGAGCTCCGATATGAACAACAAATCGCTTTTTAAAATTTCCGGAAAGCATTTTTGCGATGGAATCCAATTTAAAATATCGATCTTCTTCTAAGTAGCTGCTTTTCATTTTTTTATATTGATGGACTGCAAAATCCAATTCTTTTAATTTTATTGGTTTTAACAAATAGTCAACCCCATTTACCTTAAAAGCTTTTATTGCGTATTCCTCATAAGCTGTTGTGAAAATAATAGGGCAGTTTATTTTCACAGAATCAAAAATTTCAAAACTCAATCCATCAGAAAGCTGGATGTCCATAAACACCAAATCTGGCATTTTATTATTATTGAACCAATCTACTCCGCTTGTAACTGATGGAGCAACCCCAATAATACGAATATCGGGATAATTATCAGTCAGAATCGTTTGCAGATAATCTAATGCGGGTTTCTCGTCTTCAATTATTAAAGCATCAATCATAATTTTCTAATACAGGAAGTTTTACAATAAATTCATTTTGTGTTTTTTCTACGATCATTTTCTTTCTGCAAAGCAGTTCATATCTCTTCCTTATGTTCTCTAAACCTATTTTATTGGATACAATATGTGCTGTTTTTTGTTGTAAATTATTTGAAACTATCAAATGCTTTTCATGCTTAAAAAGTCTGACAATCAATGGTTTTTCATCACTAGCAACATTATGTTTTATTGCATTTTCAATTAACATCTGCAGAGCCATAGGAATGATATAAAAATCTGCTTTGTTCGGAATATCAATATTTATTTGCAATGCATCACCATGGCGTATTTTATAAAGAAATTTTATTGACTGAATAAATTCAATCTCGCTATGGATAGGAACAACATCCTTATCTTTCATCTCCAAAACATATCTGAAAATCCCTGATAGCTCCTCTACAAACTGCAACGCTTTTTGTTTATCACTCATTATCAGCGAATTAAGAGCTGTTAAATTATTGAAAAGGAAATGCGGATTAATTTGATTTTTCAACGCATTATATTCTGTCATCAATTGCTCTCTTTTCAATATTTCCTCATTAACAGCTAATTGCCTCCAGTTTCTAAAGAAGTAAAAAGTATTTTTCAGGATTACGCCAAAAACCGTCAAAATAATTATATACAAAAAAGCATTGGAAGTCCTCTCGTAAATTTCTGAAAGGCTAGCGCCAAAAATCAAGGTAAAGAAAAGCAAGTTTATGACAAAAACATGAATAATCCCCAAAAACGATTCAGCGAAAATTGTGAGCAAGAATCTTCTCAAAGGCCATTTCAACCATTGCACATAATTTTCAAGCTTTCGGTTCAATAATCGCGACAAATTAAACAAAGGAACGCCTATACTTATTGAATAAAGCACCACAAAAATCAATGTTTCTGATGAATTGTAGACTTCTCTGTAAACAGACAACACAATCGCTTGTCCGATTGCCACAGAAACTGCTGTTTCTATCAATAAGTTCTTTATGTTAAATTTTGGGGCCATAAATCTATCTGCAAACGAAACTAATACTTTTTTCTTCAATAAAATATAACAATGTAAATAAAGTCAAAGAAATCTTAATCTTCTGCAATACAAATTTCGTATAGTTCATTTGCACCTTTTGCTCCCCATGAAGGAAAAATTTCACTTTGAGGAACAAGTTTTTTGTATAATTCCACGGCAACTGCAAGTAGAGGCAATGCAACATCCTTTCCTCCACCCATGAATTCAGGTCTATTATACGCAGACTTTCCTTCAAGAAAGTATATACGGGGATTTTTAGGATTCAATGCTGCTGCCTTTTCTAAGGACTTATTTGCTTTTGGCATCAAAAGCATTCCTCTACTCATTGAATTTACTTCCATTTTTGTAAAATACATCAAAGCTTGCAATACATATAATTCCGATTCATCAGGGGCTATTTTCAATGCAGAATCAATTAGTTTCTCCGCTTTATCACTATACGCATCTTTAGTATCCGCTTCTTTTTCGCTTGAGCTTAGATTGATGAAAGCATAAGCTTCCCAATAATAAGCCAACCACATCTTAGGCCTCACAGCTATAATTCGCTCACAGGTGTTTGCAAGTTGGAAAAGATTTTCATTGCTGTAAGCTTCATCAAGATTACTTATGGCATCTATCAATTTGCTAACAAAGACTGAATCATCAGAGCATATTCTTCTGCAGTTGTTCACTCCAGAATTTCCTGCTTTTGAGGCCCCTGGGCATAATGAAATTCCAACAAACAAAATAACACTTGCAATTTTTACACTTAATTTCCTTTTAATTATCATTTTGAATTCGATACTTTCATTTCTATTTTTCATCGTTTTATTAATTTAAGGTTATTATTT
>CAYQSO010000096.1:0-2740 GCA_964420205.1 uncultured Candidatus Saccharibacteria bacterium | reverse complement strand
TCCTGAAAGGATTCCCAATGTTTTTCCCTCAAATATTTTTGTTGATTTTGCCATAGTTGTTGTTTTTTGAAACTGCTACAAAAATAATTAAATATCTCTTTTATTACAAAATTTATTAAAAAGACATTATATAAGCAATAATAAGCTTAATATTTCCAATTAAAAAAATGCAGATTATTTAGAATCTCTCTAAATTAAAAAATGCGAATAATTATTAAATTAAACTGTATATCTTTGTTATACACAAAAACCCATTAGCACTATGACACCTAAAAACACGCTTATTCTTTTGACTATCATGCTGTTATTTTCTGCTTCTTATGCACAAGAAGAAATTAACGATAGTAATTTTGTTTACACTAAAACAGACAAAATTTATTTTGGTAAAAATGTTAGTTATGCAGATGGCTTTCTCAATGAAGGCATAATCGTTGATGACACCTTATTTAACATCAAAGATGTCTCGTTTTATAAAGGAAAATTTGAAGATAATTACGGTTTATTTGGTATTACTAAGGGCTTAAAATGGAAAGCACCTCCTGTAGCAGGTCTCGTTCAAACTGGTGAAATCAACTTATTTGAATCTAACGTAATTAGAACAACTTATGACAGTAAAATGGGGACAAGTAAGTCTAAAGATACATACCTTTTCTTTAACACATCCAAAACCAAAGAGTTGAAATATGCAAATTACAAAAATATGGAGCCTGTTTTAAGGAATGATAAAGAAAGCATGCTTCATTTAAATAAATACAAACAACTGAGAAATAGAAAAACTGCATTATCTATAGCCAGTGCAGGTCTAAGCGCCTTTGCTGTTTTTATTGCTGTTAATCATATGAATAAACTTATGAATGATGGCTATGCGTCTGAAGAAGAAGAAGATAAAGCTTTTTATCGAACCTTAGGCGGATTTTTAGGTTTTGGATTAGGTGCTGTTGTAACTGGAGGTTTTTCAGGAGTTATTAAACTTGAAATGCCTATTCAGCTTAAAAAAGCAATAACAACCTATAACAAAAATCATCAATAAATATATCCTTAAAAATAAACAATATGTCTTTACTAAAAACAATTATAAGTATTTTATTTGCATCTTGCGTATTATTGGTTAATGCTCAAGAAGCAAAACCAGACAGTAATTTTGTTGTTTTGAAAACAGGAGAAACTGTATTCGGGAAAAAAGTCGAATATACTTTTGAACGAAAAAAAGAAGTCATTTTAGTTGATCATAAATTTTACAGTATTAATGATGTCTCCTTTTATCAAGGTGCTTTTTATGATAATCATGGTTATTTTGCCATTACAAAAGGAATAAAATCTTCTGCTCCTTCTGCTGCGGGAATTGTTCAACAAGGAAAAATTAACCTATATCAGACTATAATAATAACTACTGACGATAATTGGAAAGGTAGCAGTGGGGGAAGTACAAAAAGAATATATACTTATTTTAATACTTCTGAGTTTGGAACAGTTAAATACGCAAACTATAAAAATTTAAAACCGGTAATGCAAAATAATACAAGAAGTATGCAATACTTAAATCAGTACAAAAAACAAAACCACCTGTTTATTGGATTAAAAGCCGCTAGCTATGGGTGTTATCTAACTGGTCTTGCATGGGGGTTTTCTAGTTCGTTAAAGTCCCAAGACGGTGCATCTAGTGATGAGAATTTTGGTTTTTTCAAAAAACCTGTTCTAATTTTCTTTGGATTTTCCATTGGAGGTTTCTTAACCAATAAATTATCAAATTCAGTAAGAATTAATAATTATAAAAACATCAAACTGGCTGTTGCAGCATATAATAAAGAAGATTAGTTTATAAAAAACATACAAGAATGAAAATTTTTAAATCTCTCTTTTTAATCTTAATTATAAATGGGTTTTCTTTATTATTAAGTGCTCAAAACAAAAACAATGATATTTCAGCAGACAGCAGTTATGTTTATTTATTTGATAACACAATAGTTGGTGGAAAAAATGTTGAATTTGTTGAAAGTTATATTAATGAACAAATATCTGTAGATAATAATTACTACGATATTCGTGAAGTTTTGTTTTATCAAGGGAATTTTGGAAGCACCTCTGGGTTTTATGGAATTAGTAAAGGAATAAGATACGGTTCTCCTTCGGTTGTTAAACTGGAATATGAGGGTCAAATTAATCTTTTTTCACAAGCTTATTGTCCTTCTATTATTATTAATGGGAGAGCGAGCAATACTAATCCTAAAAAATATTCCTACTTTAACACCTCTAAATATGGAGAATTACAATACGCAAATTATAAAAACTTAAAACCGATTATGCTTGATAATGAGACATGTATGACGTATCTTAATCAATATAAAACCCGACAAACCATTGCTACAGGAGTTAAACTTACTGCAGCAGGTCTTTTTGTTGTAAGCATAGTTAATTTTAGCAGGGGATTTATTGCTATTGATAATGTTAATAATAATCCAAATATTACTGAAGAACCGGAATATTATTTGACAAGGTTTGGTATCACACTTGGAGGAGCAATTATTGGAACATGGATAGGAACGTGGATTACACCTTCTAGAGGAGATTATGTCAGAAGAGCTGTACTGCATTATAACAATCCTGAGTTTGAAGAAGATTAAATAGAATTCCCTTTTTTTCCTGTATTAGAGAGTTAGTTTGATTGAAATTTAGCTAATAATTTGATTTTTTATCTTTTCCACCAAAACTTCTCCATGTTTTCTTTTCGACTCTACTGTCC
>CAYQSO010000095.1:0-2741 GCA_964420205.1 uncultured Candidatus Saccharibacteria bacterium | reverse complement strand
AATATAAAGATATGATGAAAGAAGGGAATGGAACAATTTTCACGATAAAAAGCATCAGTTTTAACACTGAAATTCCAGAATATATTTTCTCCAAGGCAGCATTGAAAAAATAAAAAACAAATAGAGATAGGTGGGTTTTTTTGGAATATTTTTTTATTTTTGGGAAATAATAAGGAATGAAATCCTAATAAGTTGCCAACAAGGCTTTGAAACCCGGCATGCATGAAACCCTGCAGATTTCTTAAATAACGCAAATTCTTATTTAAGAAAATTGGTAAATAATTAAATAAGGCTTACCTTTGTTAGAAATTCTTATTATTTTTGTCATAGGAGATAGGTAATTAAAAAATAAAACAATCAATAAAAAAAAATATAAGAAAATGAGATACTTACTACTCCCCATAATTGGTCTTCTCTTGTTATCTTGCTCAACCAAAAAAATAGCGACCAAAATTGCAAACGATTTCTGTAATTGTACTGACTCAATTATGAATCTTAATATAGATTTAACAACAAAAAAAAATAAACTAGAAGTTTGTGGTTTTTATTATTTTCAAGACATAGAAAAAAATAGTATAGACAATATAAGCAAGAAAAAGCTTGAAAAGAGTGTTTTTAAACGGATTAAATCAACGTGTCCTTATATTTCAAAGTATAAAGACATGTTCAATGTTAAAAGGACTATCAGTGATAGTCTTAGTTCAAATTCATATAAATGCAAAGATTTTTTTATTGATGGTGAGTATATGCCAATTGGATCTGATTTACCTATAAAGATTATACGAAAAGGGGCTGAAAACATTGTAGTTAATACCGAGTCGAAATGTGAAACAATTTATACAGTAGAATGGATAAGTGATTGTGAATATTTTTTAATTTTAAAAGCTGATAATTGTATGAATAGAACCAATTTACTAGAAGATTCTTTATTTGTGCGTATAATTGATATTAAAAATGACACAATTCACTATGATTTAGATGTAGATTCAAGCACTTTTCCACAGCTTATGAAAAGGTTATAACCCCAGTTCGGCACCCTAAGAAAAACCCAAGAAAAAAACGCTATTTTTTTTCCCACCAGTTTTCATGGAAAAACTTGATATAAAATGGGAATTTGCCTGTTGGAAAAAATAATAAATAATAAGAGTTTTCATTTAAAACAGCTTTTTCTTGCTTGCTGCTTTTTCCTTTCCAAAAAAATTCTATCTTTGCAATCGTTTTATTAACAGATTAATAGTGTTTGCAAATCAAGCACATAGGTTTTTTTGAAAAAATATTAAGCAAATGAATAAGAACCAAATTATAGGTATCGTTTTAATTTTCGGAATTCTAATAGCATTTTCCTTATTAAATCCGCCTAAAGAAACAACAAAAGAAGATCAAGCAATAGAAGACACTACAATTGTCGCTAACGATTCCTTAGATGCTGCCGGAATTGCAGATTCCAGTCTGGTGACAGATACAAGCATTGTTGCTACAGTTGATACTAATCAGGCAGCTTTAGTTAGTGCTGATAGTGCAGACATTGCAGCAGTTACTACAACAACTTCGGATAAGAAAGATAAATACGGTTATTTTTATAACAATGTTGACAAAGAATATCAAGAAGTAAGCTTGTCTAGTGAATTATTGGAATTGAGCATTTCCAATAAAGGCGGACGCATACGAACCGTTCGCTTGAAAGATTTCGTAACTTACGATTCTCTTCCATTGTATATCTTAAATGACGATTCTTCGGTTTTTGATATCAGTTTCTTGTCAGACAACAGAACCTTACATTCAGAAGATTTTTATTTCCAAGCCTTTCTCAACGGAGAAGCTTTTGATGGAGAGCAAATTGAAGTCAGCGGAGAGGATTCTGTTATTTTTTCTATGCGTTTGTTTCCAGCCTTAAATGATTCCGTGCACAAAACAGATTCCTATATGGAAATGGAATATGTGTTGAAAGGAAATGAGTATATGATGGATTTCAATATTCACTTTGTGAACATGACGGAATACATCGCGCTAAACACCAATTATGTTGAATTAACTTGGGCTGAACGACTAAAACAACAAGAAAAAAGCAAAAAAGTAGAAAACCAAAATACCAGTATTTATTTCAAATATAAGGATGAAAAAGTTGATGTAGATTATCTTTCTGAAACAAAAGAAAAAGATGAGGAAGAGATTAAAACCTTTTTGGAATGGGTTTCTTTTAAACAGCAATTTTTCAGTGCAAGTTTAATTGCCAAAGATAAATTTAATAGTGCAAGCTTGAGTCATGTGCAGGAAGAATCAGACAGCAGTCGTACGTTGAAAGATTTGCACGCAGTTATTAATTTGCCTGTTGAGGTTTCGGATAATACAACAATTCCAATGTCATTCTATTTCGGACCGAATAAATACGAAACGATGCGTAGTTATGGATTGAATTTGGAACGACAAATTCCTTTGGGATGGAGTTTCTTCTTGATGGCATGGATTAATCGTTTTGCAGTAATTCCGGTATTCAATTATTTAGAAGATCACATAGGTAGTTACGGGCTTATCATATTGATACTAACCGTTTTGTTAAAATTGATATTATTGCCAATTGCCTATAAAACTTATATTTCTTCTGCTAAAATGCGGGTTTTAAAACCAGAGATAGAGGAAATTAGTAAAAAATTCCCAAAGAAGGAAGACGCGATGAAAAAGCAGCAGGCGACCATGGCACTGTATAAAAAAGCAGGAGCCAGTCCTATGGCGGGATGTTTGCC
>CAYQSO010000094.1:0-2751 GCA_964420205.1 uncultured Candidatus Saccharibacteria bacterium | reverse complement strand
ATCAGGCTATGTAGAAAGTATTTGTTTTATCATTCAAATAATGAAAATATAAATAGATTTTCATTATTTGAAGAACAAAATTATCTGAATATCATAAAATATTCAATATAAAAATATTAAATATTCTTGTATTTTTATCTAAGTACAAACGGGTATTGCGGTAATACTGTTATTAAATAAACAGCATTCCTTAATAATTAAATATTTAGATGTAAAACAGTCTATAAACTATCTTTTACTTCAATATCAATAAGAAGTTTAATAATCTTTTTTCTTTTTATTAAAAACATATTATTATTTTTTATAATAAATGTAGAAAGCATTTTTCCTTTCTTACATTTTGGACATGTTGATAAGATCTTTCCAGTAACTTTTTCATATATTGTAATATAATCGTCAGTGTCTAAAATTGGATTGCAATTAGGTTCCTGCTGGTAATTTAATTGATTTTTAATACTTTTAATATTTTTTGATTTTACTCGATTTGCCAGAAATCCATAATACCTTATTTTAGTAAATCTGAATGGTAATATGTGATAGAAAAATCTTTTAATAAATTCCACTGCAGATATTTTGCAAATAGCCTTTTTTTTATTTTTTCTATCCTGATATGAAAAAGTAACTTCATCATTTTTTAAACTGATTATTCTGTCATTAGAAATTGCTATTTTATATGCATATCTTGCAAAATAATCCAGAACTCCTTTTGCACCACCTTTTGCTTTACCAATATCTACAATCCATTTTATATTATATAAAGGCTTCAGGAATCGGTTAAATTTCTTTCTTTTGTTTAAATACTTTAAATTTCCTTTTAAGTTTAAAATACCTTGTTTAAATATCTTTTTTAATTCTTTTAAGTATTTATATTTAAAAGCACCTGCAACTGTATTCTCATTAAAAAAATACCTGTTATTAGATATCCATTTGCCTTCTCGTAATACTCCCACAGGAATTATTAAATGAAGATGTGGATGATACCCCATTTTTTGAGTCCAGGTATGTAATATTGCCATATATCCGGGTTTACCATAATAGAATCCTTTTGGATTAGAGCATAATCCTTTGATTACTGCCCAGGCAGTATCAAAAAGATGTTTATACATTATTCTTTTATTGCGATAAATTATCTCATGTAATTTATTCGGTAATGTGATAACACAATGTACATATGAAACAGGAAGTATTTCTGCTTCTCTGGCTGATAACCAAAGAACTTTAGCCATTTCCTGACATGTGGGGCAGTGCCTGTTCCCACAGGATAAGGGCATTCTATGTTCATGATCGCAATTAGTGCATTCTTGAACTAAGAAACCCATATCAGGTGTTCTGCATTTTAAAATTGCATTTGCTACTTTTTTTTGTTCAGGAGACACATAATATTTGTCTTCATAGTCCTGAAAATGTAGACGAAATATGTCTGATACTTCAACAGAATCTGTTGAAGTATCTATTATTGTTTTACTCATAATTTTATACTTCCTATAAATCAAGCTTTTCTATGGGACTTTGAAAGCCTTTATTTTCTGAAAGCCTTAAATAGATCATTGTTGTACTTAAACTGCTATGTCCAAGTTCCTTCTGTATTGCCCTTATATCGCAACCATTTTCCAAAGAATGTGTTGCAAAAGTAGTGCGGAGAATATGAAAACCTGCTCCAAAACCTTTTTTTATATCAAGCTTTTTCTTGGCTTTATTTAAGGCGTTAGTAACAGTTGTTCTTGAGATAGGTCTCTCTGGATATTTTCCTGGAAACAACCAGTCTCCTTTTTTCAAACCGGCATATCTATAATAATTTCTCAGGTCATTTATTAAAACAGGTGATAAAGTTACATAACGATCTTTTTGACCTTTACTGTTTTTTATTTTTAACTGCATTCTCTCTGAATCAATATCTGATACATGTAAATTAGACACTTCACTTGCTCTTAGACCACAGGAATAACCAATTAATATTATTATATAATTTCTTAAGCTTCCTGAAGCTCTAAACATAGATTTAACTTCCTGTCTGCTTAAAACATCAGGAAGCTTTTTGCGGGTTTTTCTATTTGGAACCAAAACTGAAAAATCTAATTTGTTCAAGATGTAAACGTAAAACTGCTTTATCCCTGCAATATAAATGTTAACTGTTGAGCGACATAATTTCTTATCTTCCTCTAAATGAAAGATAAAATCTCTTGCATCCTGAACTGAAATCTCCTTAAATGGTTTATTTGTATGTTCCTGCAATACCTGCAGAGCATACAAATATGCTTTAATGGTTTTTGAAGAAAGATGACGAATTTTTAAAAATTGACTGAATTTAACTGTTAAATTTTCCGATTGTTCTACCATAATAGAACCTCCTATATTATAAACCGCACCATTACGGTTTGTTTTTTTGTCTGATATTAAGAATCGAATTAAATGCGGTTTTTTATAGGAGTTTTTTTATTTCTTGAAAAAATTATCAAATTAAAAATTATTCTATATTGCTGTAACTGTGAAATAATTGTGGTTGTATATTAAAAGCTGTGGGAAATGTGGTGCCTGTCGATAGACAGGGTTAAGTCCAATTGTTTTTTTTCCAGTCCATCAAGATATAATGCATGTAATTGCCAATTACTTATTGCTTTCGCTAATTTTGTATCGATTCTATCTATTCCATTTAATGAGAGAGTTTCCAAATAGCAGTTGCTAATTAATTTTGCATATCTAATAGAAAGAGACTGTAAACTATCAAGATATAATTGTTTTATCTCATGAAAT
>CAYQSO010000093.1:0-2767 GCA_964420205.1 uncultured Candidatus Saccharibacteria bacterium | reverse complement strand
AGAGCAAGAGCAGTACAGAAAATTGATTATCCAAATAATGAATGGATAAATAAAGAAGGTAGACCAGTAGGGAGTGGAACAAAAGAAAACATTGTAAAAGAATATATAGAAAAAAATCCTGAGGATAATCCAACAGAAATAGCTAGAGCTTTAAATATTAGTAGACCAACAGTATATAAATATCTAAAATAAAGGAGATTTTTAAAATGAGAAAATATATATCAAAAGGTAAAAAGAAAAATAAAGATGAGTGGGTAGAAGGAGATTATTTATTTAATGATAAAACAAAAAATCATCTTATAGCTGTAGAAAAAGAAGATCGAGAAGAGAAGAAAAATATAGATTATGGATCAAGTTATACTTTTTGGATAGTAGATCCTGATACAGTAACTTTAAGTGAAATTGAATAAGAATAAATTTTATATATGAGCAGTAAGTAGTATAATGATGTTCTAAAAAGGTTTTCTTTACGAAGTAAAGCGCAAATACCTAGTTACAGTACCTGTAACTATTGCGCACCTGCCGTGGGCTAAAAGAAAAAGAATAATCTAGCCACTTTGTAGGCTAGATTAGAAGCATAAAAAACCTATCGTTTTTCTGCTTCTAAAAGAGAAAGGAGTAAAGAAATGGCAAAAGCATTTGCAAGGCAAACAAAGCTAAAAAATGTTGTCGGTCGAAGTCAATATATATCCGACAACCAAAGACAAGAACATATCGTTCTGCATTCCCAGGAAAATATGATCCACTCCTGGAATGAATATGCAGACTATGAAAAGCAAAATAAAAAGAATAAAGAAGAAAACATTCAAGGCAGAGAAATTATTATTGCCCTTCCAAATGAACTAGATCAAGACCGAGAAAAATTAAAAGAAATCGTTGATGATTACTCTTTTAATCTCTTAGGAGATAATCGAGATTTTGAATATGCAGTCCACTGGAACAAAGAAAAAACCAACCTTCATGCTCATATTATTTACTCCGAAAGAGAAAGGCAAAAGAAAGAGCCAAAAAGATATAAAAGAGATTATTATTATAATTATGAAGAAGGAAAGATGTCCAGCAAGAAAGATCCCAATGCTGTTATCACAAAGCATAAGGGAGATATTAAATACGATAAAGACGGAGAAATAGAGTATACAGATCAGTTTTCAAAGAAAGATACTCAATTTAAAAGCAGAGAATACAATGAAAAAATAAAAGAACAACTAGCTGAAATATTAAATAAGCATGATTTTAAATCAAGAGTCTTTGATAATAGAATTGAATTACCCCAAGCAAAGCTTTATAAAGGTGCAAGTAGAGATTATAAAGATAAGGTAAGTCAGAGTAACAAGGCAAGGCGAGAATATAACAAAGAGATCGTTAAGGCAGTAGATGAAAAGCTTATGCCAATGACAATGGCTATTATGAGAAAAGAAAGTATTATGAAACAAGTTAAAGAAGAAAATAGTAAGACAAAAAGTATCTCTAGCAGAGGGATCGAAATTATTAAAGAGAGTGTTGAAGAAGTTAAAGCCTATGTTAGAGAGAAATTGGAAAGAATCAAAGAAGTATTTAAACCAAAGCCAACAGCATTAGAGTTAGAAATTAAGTCTTTAGAAGATAAGACAGATCAGAAGATCAATAACTTAACTTATAATATTGCTGAAAATAAGGCTGAAATGAGAAATGAACTTGAAAAAGCTAGTGATCTACGGGATCAAAGAGAACAATTACCTAGTTATAAAGAAGCAGAGAAGCAAGTTAAAGAGCATGAAAGTATGATTGATAGATATGAACATATAAAACTACAAATTATATATGTTAAAAAGGATTTAAAAGAAGTAGAAGCAGATTATAAAAAATTGAAATTTTACGAAATATTAAAAGAGAAACCTTTAAGTCTTAAGCATGATGAACTTAAAGAGAAATTAGAAAGCTTAGAAAAGAAAGTTGGGAGCATTGATATAAATAAGCACAAAAGTATGAAGAAAGAGATTCAACCTAAGATAAACAGAATAAAGAATAAGAAGAATGAACTCTACAAAGAAGAAAAACAAGCTTATAATAAAATAGATAGACTAGAACAATTAAATAAAGATCACGAAGAAGAAATAAAAGGTTTAAGATCTTTACTAAAAGAGGAAATATTTGAATTCAAAAACCCTGAACTTGTAAAAAATAGAAAAGAAGAAAAAACTTCTATGAGTGAAAGGATAGCTTCTGCAAAAATAAAAGCAAAAGAAATAAATGAAGCAGGAAAAGAAAAGCCTAGTTTTTCTATCGGAGAATTACAAAAAACTCAAAAAGAAATTGACCGTAATAAAAAAGAAAAACTAGATAAGGCAAAGAAAAAATCAAGAGGTATGAGCCGATAAACAAGAAAAAAAGAAAAATAAAGTATAAAAATAACTGGGTATAATCGTAAAATTGTTATATAGTGAGTAGTACTAGGTGTACTACTAGAGTACTACTAAAGAGGTGGGTAGATGAACAAGCAAATATATACTATTACAGAGCTATCAGAAGAATTAAATCAGGCAAGGCAGAATGTAAGGCGAAGGCTCATAAAGCTTGATATACAAGCCGTTAACGAAGATGATAGAGAGTATAAAACAGATCCTTTAGAGTATGATTATCAAGCTTTAGTTAGTTTAGCAGAAGATTTTGGAGTAGTACTAAGAACAAGCTTTAGTACTACTAATGAACAAGCTAGTACTACTAAAGATCAATAGCCCAGCTCATAGCGAGCGAGGACAACGACGGCTTAGAAACGTCGCTCGCTTCG
>CAYQSO010000092.1:0-2768 GCA_964420205.1 uncultured Candidatus Saccharibacteria bacterium | reverse complement strand
AATATTCTGTAGTTTGAAGTCTGCTTTTATGGCGAAGTTTTCAATAGCTTTTCGCAATTCGCCCTCTTGTAGTGGCGTTTGTGTATTGAATAATGGCACAATAAGGTTGGAATAAAACAGACTCATAAAAATAGAAAAAGCGGTGATAACTGCCCAAACGAATATCCAGAAATAAGAACCGCTGCTTTCGTAAATCCACATGATAACAGCAATTAAAGGAACAGCAATAAGAATACTTAGCAGCCACGATTTTATTTTATCGCCAACAAAACGAAGGGGAGTTGTTTTGTTAAATCCGTATTTTTCTTCAATAACAAAAATCCCATAAATACTAAAAGGAATTCCGATAATATCAGAAGCAATTCCCAATATCCCAAAAAAGATAATAAATTGCCACAAGGCATTATCAGTAAAACTTCGTGCATAATCATCGAGCAAGGCAAAGGAATTAGTAAGAAGCAACACCAATATTAAGACAAATGAAAGCGTAGAAGAAAACCATGATAGTCTTAATCTATCTTTGCTGTAGTGCTGAGCTTTGCGATACTTTTCCTCATTATAAAACTCTTTCGCTTCTTCTGGAACATTGGCACTTCTGTGTTTTACATTCAGATAGTCCAGTATTTTGTCCAAAAAGAAATCAAAAATGATAAAAGCAAGGATGATTATAAAGAGTATTGTTTCTGTTTGCATCATTTTAAACGTATCCTTTAATTTTATAAATTAATAATCCAATCCATTCATGGAATAATTCATCCCATAATTTAAGTGCTTCATAAGAAGGGAAAAGAAGCATAAAAACATCCCAACGTCGTGGGCCGCTGTTATGATCCACCGGAAAAAGAGTTGCCGAAATCCCTTGTTTTTGAAAGCAAGCATTTGCTCTACGGATGTGAGAAGCAGAACTTATCAGCAGATAATCTTCTCCTTCCACATTTTTCAGTAATTCTTTTGAATAAACAGCATTTTCGTAAGTGTTGTCCGATAAACTATCAATAAGCAAAGCCGAGTCGGGAATCCCGATGCTTTCGTGCAAATAAGTGTAGAGGATTTTTGCTTCTACAATATTTCTTTGCACCAGCATACCAGGACCTCCTGAAATCAAAATATAGTCAACACGTTTTTCATTATACAAATGTATTGCTTGCAGAATCCTATCCGTATTTCCCCTAAAAATGGGACGTTCGTTTTCAAAATCATACACTGCCATTCCACCTCCCAATACAATTGCAACATCGTAATGCTCTTCTAATTCGCTTGTTTTAACTGCATCCATTTCCCAAGCGCGCATAAATTCATGCACAATAAATAAATTGGAAAAAAACAGCAGTACGATTAAAGAGGAAATACGCAGTCTTTTTTTGAGTTTGGGTCTTTTGAGTATAAAAGATAATATAAGCAGAATTATTACCCAAGTTAAAGGCTTTAAAAAAACAGCTAATATTTTCGATAAGAAGAAAAACATGCAACAAACTTACACAATGTTTTTCAATTCACTTAATAGCTAAAGCAGGAAATTTTCATTATTGATAGGATTGAAAAGATAATCACATAAATACTTTCTATAAAAAGATAAATATTTACTTTTGTAGAAATAAAAAAAGCAATGAACGAACTAGAACTTTTTGCAATTTCCCCAATTGATGGCAGATATGCTGCTAAAACAGAGGCTTTGAAAGATTATTTTTCTGAAGCTGCATTAATTCGTTATAGAGTATTTGTGGAAATAGAGTATTTTATAGCATTAGCAGAAATTCCCTTGCCGCTTTTGGATGAAATCTCCGAAGATCAAATCCAGGAATTACGTGGAATTTATGAAGAATTCACCACTGACGATGTGTTGAAAGTCAAAGAAATTGAAGCTGTTACAAATCACGATGTGAAAGCAATAGAATACTTTATCAAAGAAAAATTCGATGCATTGGGATTAAAAAAATACAAAGAATTTATCCATTTTGGCTTAACATCTCAGGATATTAATAATACCGCAATGCCGATTATGCTCAAAGCTGCCATTGAAGAAGTGATGGTTCCGCAATTAGTGCATATTTCTGAAATGATTGCTGCAAAAGCCAAAGAATGGAAAGCCATTCCAATGTTGGCGCATACACACGGTCAGCCGGCATCACCCACAACTTTAGGGAAGGAATTCTATGTTTTTGTGGATAGATTAACCGAACAATTCGCACAATTTGAGCAAATTTCTTTCAAAGGGAAATTTGGAGGTGCAACAGGGAATTTTAACGCCCACTACCTTGCTTTTCCTGATGTTGATTGGCATGCTTTTGCCGATGGATTTTTAAACGAGCAATTAGGAATTGAGCGCTGCGCCGTTACAACACAAATTGAACATTATGATAATATGGCAGCGGTTTTTGATAACTTTAAACGCATCAATACTATTTTGATTGATTTTAGCAAAGATATTTGGGCGTATATTTCCATGGATTATTTCAAACAGAAAATAAAAAAAGGAGAGGTCGGCTCGTCTGCCATGCCACATAAAGTAAATCCTATCGATTTTGAAAATGCGGAAGGAAATCTTGCAATGGCAAACGCGGTTTTAGCATTTTTATCATCAAAATTACCTGTTTCTAGATTGCAACGCGATTTGACAGATTCCACTGTAAGCAGAAATATCGGAGTGCCATTAGCGCATTCTATAATTGCGTATTCTTCTTTGCAAAAGGGTATTGATAAACTTATTATTAACAAAGAAAAGATTAATCAAGATTTAGAAGATAATTGGGCTGTTTTGGCAGAAGCCA
>CAYQSO010000091.1:0-2858 GCA_964420205.1 uncultured Candidatus Saccharibacteria bacterium | reverse complement strand
ATCATCACGAGGATTAATTCAATACAGCCCGATTAGGATTCAGCACAGCCCTTTATTGTCTTGCTTTGGAATCCATTAAGTTGAACGGAATCAATCCTGAAAATAATAATAAACAAAAAACATAAAGATTATGAACAAGCTAATAAAATCGCTATTTCTAATATCATTCTTGATATTATCAAGTAATTCTTTTGGACAATTTCAGAACGTTTTTAATGTGCCGAATACTAATGTAGTCTATGCCTTAGAAACAAATGATTCCATTGTCTTTGCCGCTACTGGGGGCAGCGGAATTTTTAGAAGTGAGGATAATGGAAATACCTGGATAGATATCAATAACGGAATACAAGCATGGTACTATTATTCGCTTTTATCCTTCAATGACAGCTTGTTTGCAGGCAGTTTTGGTTCTGTTTATCTATCATTAGATAATGGAGATTCATGGCAAGACATGAACATCGGACTACAATTGAATGATTGCATATATGCATTGGAAAAGAAAGAGAAATACCTATATGCAGGAGTAAAAAACAAAGGAGTATATTCTTGTTTATTAAGTTCTGGGACTTGGAGTATATTGAATAATGGTTTTCATGCTAATCCCACTGTAAATGATATTTTAGCCTTAGGAAGCGATATATATGCAGCTACAGATTCTGGTTTTTATAAGTCTGTGGATAATGCTGCTACTTGGGTATTAAAAGATAGTGGACTTTCGTCACAGTTAGAAGTAAATAAAATTTTTCACTTTAATGGTATTCTGTTCGCTGGAACAGATAGTAGTTTGTTTAAATCTTTGGATTGTGGTGAAACTTGGGTTCCTTCAAATTCAGGCCTCCCTCCGAGTTCGAATGTTAGGAGTTTTTCTGAAATGAACGACACAATATTTTTAGGGACTTATAGCAGTTTGTATTCTTCAAACGATACGGGAAATACTTGGACGCCTTTTAATATTGGATTACCAGGGATTGTATCAGTGTATTCTATGACAAGGACTAATAACTATCTATTTGCTGGAACAGGAGGAATAATTTATTTATATGAAGATGCCCCATCAAGTATTGACAAGTTAAACTATTACTCCCATGATGAAATAATAATCTATCCTAACCCTAGCTCACATCAGTTAACTATTGTAAACAGTCAAATGGATGTAGATGAAATACATATTATTAATATTAATGGAGAAATAATTAAGACAATTAAGCAAAACACCAATACTATTAATATAGCTGGTTTAGCAAATGGTATTTATTTTATAAAATTAATTGCTGACGAAAAAACAATTATCAAGAAGTTTGTAAAACAATAAATGACGTTTTTCAACATTCAATAATAGGTGTTAAAACGACAGTTAATTATTATCAAACATGCTAGAAACACCTGATAAATGCCAATCGAATAGCCTGCCCTGCCATTCCCCGATAGCAATCGGTTTAGCTGACAGAGAGGGTCTCTCGCATCACTCAGCGTACGGGAGCTTCGTTCCTCGACCTCAACAGAAAAAATTCACAAACTAAATATTTCCCTTTCACAGAAATTCTTATTAACTTTGTTTTTCGGTTGCTTCGGAAATATTACATAAAAGATAGCTGAGTTAAACAATAGTTTTTTTGCTTTATGAATGGATTAATCTCTTTTGGAAAAACGGTCTTTTGCATATTTATTCTTCTCTTATCTTTTCAGTGTATAAAAGCACAAGAGATTGATACCGTTAAATCTGATTATGTTTATGATTTACTTACATCAAGTAATTTTAATAAAACAATTATTGATGGCAGAGACAGTGTGATGTTTTACTCTGGACATATTAAAAATGCTGTGTATATTGATGCTTTTCAAGCTAATTTAAACAAATCCTTAGAAAAGTATTTAACGGAAGACACATTGATAGTGTATTGTACTAATAATAGGCGTTCTCTGACTATTATTGAAGATTTAATAACACTTAATTATCAGGGATTAATAATCTATATGCAAGATGGATTAAATGCATGGAAAGAAAACAACTTTGACATTGTAATAAACGAAGTAGAATCACTTATTCAAGAAAGCGAAAACTATCTTAAAAATAGAGATTTTGACGGAGATAGCATTAGCGATTATTTATCTTTTAGTTATACTGGAGGAGCGCATTGTTGTTATAAAATGAGCATTAAATTATCTTCTCAAAAAGATACGATCAAATATCCTTTTGAAATGGACGGAGGTTATGGGTTTGGAATTGTTGATGGGAGCCAACATGATCATTTTAATATTGATGATTTCGACCAAGATGGATTAGCTGAAATATTTATGGAAATATCAACATATAACGGTGAAAAGTATGCCATTGAAAAAGAATGGACAGATGAATATGGAATTACATCGAACTATATTGTTTTCGATTATCGGGATGGAGAAATTGTAATAATGGATTATGATAAAGAAAAACATAACATAAAAAAGAAATAGTTAAATTTATTGGTGGCAACAGTATCGTATGCATGTTTCCCTTATAAAACAAAAAACAATTAAATTAAGATAAATGAAAACACTTATTTTTGTAATTATCATCAGCCTTTTTTCTTTTTCATGTTCAAATCAATCAAAAACAAGGGATAAAGATAATGCGAAAACAAAAATTACATTGAATGATTTAAGTAAAGAGCATCCTAACAAAGAAATGATGGAAAGCTTCCTCAACAATTATGAAGAGGAATTTATTGAACAAGAGCAGGATTTTGACAACTTAAAAAACCAGAAACTTATACAAAACATCTTTTCTTTTAAAACAAAAGAGTCTGGTCTTTCATTATGCTTAATTTTTTGTAGTAATAGTGAAAATGCGCTTATCGTTGGGAATACAAACTTTTCAT
>CAYQSO010000090.1:0-2867 GCA_964420205.1 uncultured Candidatus Saccharibacteria bacterium | reverse complement strand
TTAAACAATACAGATATCTTTTGTATCAAGTGGGTTGGCAAAATTGCACTTGTCTCGTCCTAAAAATGTTTACAGTTAAACATTTAAATCCTAGTACAAATTTACATATATTATTTAATCCTATCATAAGTTTACTTTTTATTTTCATTTTTACACTTTTTGTGTAAACCTATTTTAGGACGAGGCAACTTACTAATAATCATTTTTGATTGTTAAATAAAAACAGCAACAAATAAAATCCATTAACGGAAAATACCCGTTGTGCGAAGTTTGTAACTTCGCACGAGATAAATCTTAGTTTATAACTAAGAAAAAATATGTATTTTTGACAACTGATGGGCTTCAAATATAAAATATATGATCAAGCAAAAGCATATTATTTAACATTTACTGTTGTTGCTTGGATTGATGTGTTTAGTAGAAAAATATACAAGGATATCATTATCGAAAGTTTAAAATATTGTCAGAAAAATAAAGGATTAAATATTTTTGCTTATGTAATTATGACAAATCACATGCATCTATTAATTGGTAGTTCAACTGAAAACCTAAGCAATGTCATCGGTGATTTTAAAAAATACACTAGCAAAAGAATCATACAAGCAATTAAGGAGGAAAATGAAAGTAGAAAGGATTGGATGTTGAATTTGTTTGCATTTGAAACTACAAAACATAGCAGAAATAAGAACTATCAATTTTGGACACATGGAAATCATCCTATTGAAATCTATTCAAATAAATTCATCAAACAAAAAGTGAAATATATTCATAATAATCCTGTAAGAGCAGGAATTGTTGAAAATCCTGAAGATTATTTATATTCAAGTGCTAGGAATTATGCAGATATGGATTGTTTATTAGAGGTAATAAAAGTTGATTTGTATTAGATAGATAGTTTTTGTAGTTAAAAAACTACATTTTATTCTGTGCGAAGTTACAAACTTCGCACAACATTCTCGCACAAGCTTAAAAAGCACAACGAGGGAAATACTATTTTAACAGTTCCCCAAATAAAGGCTTTACGTTACGAATTGAGGTGAGGATATAAATTATATCGACTAATGATAAATCATACATTTTTCGCAGCCCAAAAGCGTTTGTGCTTTTGCTATTTTCTGTTTGGTCGTATGTTACATGTACTAAATCCATTTTTTTAATTATAAATTGTGAATGACAAATGACTGTTTTGCTGAAGAACATTCATAATTCACAATTCACCATTATTTTTCTTATCTATTAATTTTCTCATCTCCTTATCAAAATCGGAAACATAATTTTGATCTTGAATCACACGGAATTTATCATACTCACTTTCGGCTTTTAGTTTTGCTTCCAACATTGATATTTTGCCTTTGTCTTTTAAAATAGGATAATCTGCCAATTCCAAAAATTGAACTAAAAAACTATCCCAATCTTTCATATTCATTACTTGCCTGTTTCTTGCTCTATTTTCTGCTAAGTCTAAATAAGAGATTACAATTCGTTCTAAAGCTTTTAAATGTTCAGCATTCAAATAGTTTTTGGCAATCGTTACATCACTTTTTAAAATCTTTCCGTCAGGGGCTTGCTTCCAAGTTTTTAAGCCCATATAAATTTTGGTAGCATCTGCTTCTGTATAAATAATCTCAGCAGCGGTTTTCCCTGTTATTGCCCAATGCAGTTTGTTTTGAACCGTTGCAAAAAAATGTTGTGTTATTTCCGATTTGTTATCATAGTCAGCAGAAAGTGCATAGATGTCTGTAATTTTTTGATATAAACGTCTTTCACTTAATCGAATCTCACGGATTCGCTCCAACATTTCTTCAAAATAATCTTCTCCAAAATGCTTGATTTGTTTCAATCGCTCATCATCCATAGCAAAACCTTTGATGATGTATTCGTGCAAAATTTCAGTTGCCCACTTTCTAAATTCAATGGCTCTTTGTGAGTTTACTCTGTAGCCAACTGCTGTTATGGCTCTTAAATTATAGTATTTTACAGTTTGTGTTTGTGTTTTCCCTTCAATAGCACCGTGTTGAGTGGTGTGTCGGAAATCCCGACATACTGAATTTTCATCTAATTCCCCATCTTCAAATATTTTTTTAAGGTGCTCGGTTATAGTAGAACGTCCTTTTTCAAAGAGTTCAGCTATTGTTTTTTGCGTTAACCAAAGCGTTTTGTCTTGATAAAAAACATCAATATTTACTTTGCCACTTTCGGTTTTGAAAATTACAAAGTTGTTTATAGGTTGTAAACCGCTATTTTGATTTTCGTTGCTCATTTTATTTTCTTTTTATGCAATTCCGTTTCTAACTGAATTAAATTATTTAGCACTTCTTGCACAATTTTTAATTGTTTCATCCTTTTTATTATCTTGAAATCCTGCATTTCTCTGACCTGTTTTCAAAAGCGGGGAAAGTACCTGCAAGAATTTCAACTAAATACCAATTTTTACTATTTTTTATCTTTTCGGTCATATGATGAAATTATCTTTTAATTGTCGTAATGCGTTGTCTTTAAATGCCCGCTAACGCCACTCCGTCTAAAAAGCTCCGTTATATTGAATTTTTGTTCAAATCTAAGCCGATTTAAGGAGTTTTCAAAATATAATTCAACTATTTTTGAGCATTTTTGTGTCGAGAATGTTCATTATCTGCTTCAATTGATTCTTCAAGCGATATGGGAAAAAGCTGTATTTGCTCTCTATTTTCTCCTTGAATATATTCCATTGTATTTCAATTAATTAAAACAAAACAAAGATAACAAATATCTGAATATCAAAGTGTTAATAAGTCGGGAGTTTATTAACAATGTTGGGTTTTTAGACAGTCTGACGGTTGCAGCTATGTGGAGTGCGGAAAAGAAATAGTAATATCATTATCAAATAC
>CAYQSO010000089.1:918-2873 GCA_964420205.1 uncultured Candidatus Saccharibacteria bacterium | reverse complement strand
TTATCTATAACGGGAACCCTATTGACTCAATAGAATATTTCAAAAGAAAAATAGGGATGAGATTTCATTATATTATATTCTTCCTTTCAAGAAGGAAATATTCGTTATTTTAAGAATATTTATTAAACCAAATAAAAGAATAGCTGGTTATCTTAAATTCAAACGAGTTTTTATTCTTAAGTTTGATAAAAATGATTTTATAAAGCTGTATAATAATAATCTTACTACGATGTCAATTTTATTTTGGAGAGGAATAACAGCTTATGAAGGATTTACAATCCAATTATGGAAACACTTTTCGCAAGAGTCAAAATATATATTTGACATAGGAGCCAATGTTGGATTGTTTGGAATTGTTTCCAAAAAAATAGCTAAAAATGCGGAAGTTTTTTTCATTGAACCATTAGAACGAAATGTTTTATTAATTAAAAAAAATATTTTGTTAAATGGGATGCATCTTGATGTTTTTCCTGTAGCAGTTGCTGACAAGGAAAGCACTTCTACTTTTTATGATATGAAATCTGACGATAACACAATAGGTTCACTAAAAAAAGATTTTGTTAAAAAGCACAAGCACCATAAAGAAATTGTACCGATAAAAGTTCCTGTTACTACCTTAGATAATCTTGTTAATAATAATAGCATTCCTGCTATTGATTTAATGAAAATCGATGTTGAAGGTGTTGATTTTGAAGTGTTAAAAGGCGCGAATAATACAATTAAGATGTATCGACCTGTAATAATAATTGAAATTACGGATAATACAACAGCAGATTTGATAACAATGTTTTTTAAAGAGAAAAATTATAAATATTTGTTTTTTGAAATTGATGATGTTAATAATGATATTCATCAACAAAAACATATAGTAAAAAAAGCTAATCGTAATTTTATTTTATGCCCGGTTGAAAAAGAAAACTTACTTTTAGATGTAATTAATAAAATCAAACATGGAGCGGAATAATAATTCATGCTAAAGCAAAAATTCTTTCACAAAAAAAGACTATGTAATAAATAAAAACCATAGCTTTGCGAGTAAATGCCAAAGAGTAAGAAACATAATGTTTTAATTATCACCTACTGGAGTTATAAAGATGCTTTGGTTCAAACTTATACCTTGCCCTATGTGAAAATGATAGCGGAAATACTTCCTCCATCATCCAAAATTTATTTATTTACAAAGGAGCAGGCGCATTTATCCATGAATAAAACGGAGTGGAAAGCTGTAAAACAGCAATTAGCTGAAAAATACAATATTCAATTGCTGCGCACAACTTATCGGTATTTTGGATTGCTCGCTATACTCACTAATTTTTTTGTTTTGCTGCGTTTATATGCTTTGATTTGGCAAAAAAATATTAAAACTATTCATGCTTGGTGTACTCCCGCCGGAGCTTTTGCTTATATCTTAGCTCGCTTTAGCGGAAAGCGCCTGATAATTGACAGCTTTGAACCACATGCGGAGGCTATGCTAGAAGCTAGAGTATGGAAGAAGACTTCGCTAGCTTTTAAAATCCTCTTTTATTTGGAAAAGAAACAAGCAAAAAGAGCCGATGCTTTAATTGCTTGTGTCCCATCCATGAAAGATTATATTCATGAAAAATATAAGACTAGCCCAAAGGAATTCTATTGGAAGCCTGTTGCTGTGGATTTTGATTTGTTTTCAGAAAAGAAGAAAAAAAACACCGCATTGCTAAAGGAATTAGGCTTGGAAAAGAAAATAATTGCAGTTTATGCCGGAAAATTCGGAGGTTCCTATTTGAAAAAAGAAGTCTTTGCTTTAATAAAGGCTGCTTATCTCAAATGGGAAGCTAATTTTCGTTTTCTTCTATTGTCCAATTATCCTAAAACAGAAATACAAGAGTGGATGCAAGAATATAAAATACCAGCTAATGTATTAATTCAAAAATTTGTTCCACATGCTCAAGTTCCTGATTATATTGGCTTAGGCGATT
>CAYQSO010000089.1:0-865 GCA_964420205.1 uncultured Candidatus Saccharibacteria bacterium | reverse complement strand
AAGCCCGATTAAGACAGCAGAATACATGGCGATGGGTTTACCGATAATAATTACTAAAGATATTTCTGATGATTCGGATATAATAAAAACCAATCATTTTGGGTATGTATTAAATAATTTTTCTGAAAAAGAGATTAAAGAATCAATAAATACGATTGAGAATATGCTCATTGGAAAAGACGTACTAGCAAAAGGAATAATTGCTTATGCAAAAAAAAACAAAAACTATGAAAAAGCAAGAACAACATATAACAGCCTATATTTATGAAGACAAAAATCCACAAAAAGCATACTGTTGGATTATTATCTGATAGTGATAAGCCTTGGGTTTACGATTTATTATTTGTATCAGAGGTTTTTGATATTTATCATTTAAGAGATAATCTATTCGACAAGGTTTGTAACCCTAATCCATATAATTTGCAACAATTTGATAATGTAGATTCTATAATTCTTACTAGCTCGTGGGCAGATAACTTATTTAAAAGAGACGCAAAACTATTTGAAAAAACCTTAAAATACTTAGAAAAAAAACAAAAAAAAATAATTGGACTAGAAGGAACTGCCACTTTTGCTCTTCAGATGCCTGCTCTTGCTTTTCCATATTTAACATATTTAATAAAGCCTCAAGGTGTTTATAAGGATAAAGACTTATATAATTATAGGGTCGGAACAGAATATTATGGTGCTAATTGGGATAAAAAAAAGAAATCCAAAGAGTTTCAATTAAGCAATAAAGATTTGGATAAGATTAAACTTGGTCCTCCCTGTTTTATATCTGTTCATCCAGAAATCAGAAAAAAAATACGAAGCGTAAAGCACTATATCCCATATTATAAAAAATTTATTCGACAGATAGCATATA
>CAYQSO010000088.1:0-2948 GCA_964420205.1 uncultured Candidatus Saccharibacteria bacterium | reverse complement strand
AATGCAGCCGCATTGTCTACTGAATCATCTCCACCTTTAGATAACCATTTTATATGATGAACTTCTAGGAATGGGTTCCCATGTTTATCTGCAAAAGGTGCTTCTACACCGCATAATTGACACTTTCCATTCGCTTGCCTTTTTACAAACTCTTTAACATACGGATCCCTGTAATAAACCGTACTTTCACTTTTAATTTTGCCGATAGTTCCTTTATTATTCTTTATTCTCTTCTTAAGCTCTTCATCGTTAAGCTTATTCGCAACTTTTTCTGAAACGTCTTGCTTTACCTTCATTTCCTTATCTAACAAAAAATATTTCTGTGATTTTTCTAATATTAAATCAATTATATCGTCTGCATACTTTGAATTTAATCTTTGTTTTGATTGAGAAAATCTTGATAAATCTGGACAAATACACTTCAATTCATCATATGTAATTGGTTCGAATACTTGAATGCTATCTGGATATAGATTAATTGCACCTTTATAATAAGGATCCGAAAGTACATCAATTTTATCAAGACGAGCACTAGCAATAATTTTACTCTCTAACTGAAACAAGATTAAAGAGTTATTTGGACTATTGATTCCCTTCTTTCTGTATTTGTATGGGCACATATCTCTTTGTGAAAGATCATTCAAAAAAAATTCTTCCTGGATTTCTCCAATTGTTTTACTTGGGAATTCTTCTTCACCACTCATTGGGATAATCCTTATTTCAGGAATATTTGTCTTAGTACTAGTGTTTTTTAATATAGAAAGTAAATCTTCATATGGAGCTTCTGATTCTTGTAATTCAAGCGACTTCTTAAAAATAAGTTTGAACATTTCTTCTGATGCATCAAAAAGAAATCCCGTATTTCCTCTACCAATACTATTAAAAGGAGCGTCTTTTTCTGGTTGGAACAGAAGTAATTTTTCCATATAATCTGAGGTTATAATACAATTCTCAAAATGATAATATGTAGTATCTACTCTCCAACCATCATTATTCCATTCATCAATCAACTCAACTGGCCTATCTGCAGAATAACAATCAGCTTTTGCAATGCTAATAGCTTTTATTTTCTTAAAATAACTATGTATGATAACATCACCAGCTTTTACCTTTCTCATCTTATCCCAATGAGAAACTTTTCTGCCGTTATTACCCTTTTTCGGTGCCCATAAATATCCACCTTTTGATTCTTCATCGTATGTTTTGTTTTGAAATACAAAAAAATAATTCATTTCATCTCTCCCGCAATTGATATAATAACTAGTCTAAACCTGATTCCCTTACCCAAATCCACCCTTCTTTTTTTGCCAAATCTCCATCTTCAGGCATAAACACTTCTTTATTCAAAAAATCCGTTGCTGCTAATATACATATTGCACTATCTAGGATATCCGCGTTTGAAATTAGTGCTTCCTCTAAAGATTTATCTATTTCAATATGACTCTTCAAATCATTCAATATTTCTTCTCTTTCACTAATTTTGTTTTTATCTTTATATCCTGTATTTAAGATATTATAAGTCTCCATCGTAGCAGCCGGATATACTTCAATAACAGATGTCTTATAAACATCTCCAGGATTCCAACATAGATTTAATTCTTGATTTGTTATTTCTCTTAGTTCACCTAGCATTTTTAATGCGGCATGAGCTGTACGAGCTATCCTATCTGCCCCAACATCCAAAGACTGTTTACCTATTTTTTCTTTGACGAACCTGTCCGTCATTCTCCTAAACATATTGTTCGATTCTTCATCTATATAGTCCCCAGCTGCATGAGCAAATAGCTTATTCCCCAGACTAACAGGCCAACCTAATGGCGCATCAATAGCAATTAAAACCTTGTCATTTCTGTCAATCCAATCCGAAATGTTTTCTGCTACTGATTCAGGCCCCTTTGCTGTCTTTGCCTCATGCAAATAAGAACGTCCATTTTCAAATGTTGCTACTGACAAACCAATATTTTTCTTTTGCGTAGCGCAGTCAATTCCTATAATTTTCATTCTTACTCCTTTACCAAATCAGCTATACAATGAAATATTTCTTCTTTATAACTTACCATAAATATGGTTTTTGGAAACATTCTACGGCTTGATCTGGGCGAATAGAATCAGTATATCGTTCATGCGGTATTCTTCTGCTCTCATATAATTTGTCTTCAGGTGCAAAAAATGGTTGAAACCAATAATTTCCATTATCATCACGCATTCCTATTTCAAAACCAGCAGATATAAAGCTCACAGGGATTTTATCTTTGTTATAAAACAATTTCAATGTAATACTCTCATTTGGAGCAATTCTTTTGTCTAGTAAATCATGATAATTTAACATCCCAAAATCATTTAGTCTATTATTAATAATACTAATATCAAAAATACATGTCGTCTTTTTAAAATTTGAAATTAATGCTATCTCATAAACAACTGTTTTTCCAATATTCTTTAGTGTATATTGTCTGCACACCCAAGATTTCTTATCGAAAATCATATCATTATATTCTGCGATGACAGTATCTTCTTTGACATAAACATTATCTATTTGGGCAACGAAAACCTCCATATCACAAAGCTGATTATCCGTTACACAACTCCCTGGATTATCAAAATAGTCCTTCATATTTGTTATAACAAATTCCGGTCGATTTATTCGTTGAACCTCTTTTCTAAGAACTTCTTCTTTTTTTTCTTTTCTATGCCCATATTTCAAATAGAAAAAATGTGTAACTAATCCACCAATTAAAAGTAAGCTAATTTCTTTAAAATAGTTCATCACATTCTCCCTTAACAATTAATTTTCTTCTATATTTTTATTATTCCTACTTCATTAGCTATATTTAAATTTGCATTATTCATCAAATTAGCACTTTCTGTTCTAGCTATAAGTTTTGACCTAGCATAACTAAAATTATTAAATTCATTTTATTAACAAATTTCCATTCACAAATATTTCA
>CAYQSO010000087.1:0-2961 GCA_964420205.1 uncultured Candidatus Saccharibacteria bacterium | reverse complement strand
CCCAGCTTTGTAAACGGGCGGATGATATTCGGTATTTATTTTGAAATTTATCCATGGGGGAAAAATAAGATTATTCACAGAAAAAAAACTACTCTCCTTCTATTATTAGCTTTCCTTCTATAATTGAATCATTTTCAAACACATATTCATTTATTAAACTATCTCTATTATAATGCAAAATTTTTGTAATAATTAATTCACTGCTGTCTGCAAAAACAAGAAAAACTCCTTGTTTCTTGTTTTCAACCATGTTTCCTTCAATATAAAGGTTGCCTGAAGGATAATATTTAAAAAAACCACCATTACTCTTTCTACCAACTACATATTTTTTTAACATAAGAATATTGTTTCTTTCAATATAAAACCAGCCATCTTTAAATGGTCCAGCATGATATATTTCGTCATAAAGAACAATATGATAATAAAATGTATCACTTTCTATTATTGAATAATATTTTGTTAATCTGTTAGCACATTCATTACAAGATTCCAAAAGATTTTTTCTTACAGCCATAGGATATTTCCTTATATTTTTAGGATACCTACACGATACCACAAAAAGAATAATAAAAGAAAAAAAAATTATCCCTAATAATAATTTATGGCTAAAATTTAGTTCAATTTTCCTTTTCTTCTTAACGACAAAAGTCTTTTTCATATTTCTTTGGATAATTATTTTATTTCTTTGTCAACATCAGACCGCACAAAATCCACCACAAATATAGTCATTTTCTCAAACACATTTTTTTCTTATTTGCAAGCGAGCGAAGCGAGATTATGAACTCCATTGATATAAAATAATTTATGAAGAAACATAGAACAACTGTAAAACTGTTGGGTGCATTATGCTTCCATTAGTTTTTTAAGGGTTTCGGCGTCGGGCAGTGCGTTTTTGAGTTGTGGCGGCAAGGTTTCAGATGTTTTGTATTGTGCTACGCCCATGGGTTTTGAGAAATCGCGAAAACTGTATTCCACTTTTTTATTATCTTTTTCCTTGCACAGGATAATTCCAATGGACGGATTTTCGTGGGATTGTTTTACCAAATCATCTAAAGCCGAAAGATAAAAATTCATTTTACCTACGTATTCTGGTTTGAATTTGCCTTTTTTCAGTTCAAAAGCCACCAATGCTTTTAAACCACGGTGGAAAAACAACAAATCAATAAAATACTCATCCTCATCTATCAAAAGCCGATACTGGTTTCCCATAAAGGTAAAATCATTGCCTAAACTCATCAGGAATTTTTTGATATTCACAACTATTTCCCGTTCCAATAAGCGTTCGTCTATTTCATCATCGGCATCCTCAATAATTACAAAATCAAGCAGATATTGATCTTTAAAAGCGTGTATAGCTTTGTTCGAGAGCTTATCGGGCATTGTATTTCCAAAATTATTGGGCAAGAGCTTTTCTTGCAAATGACTTTGGTTTTTCAGCTCAGTCCGCAAATGGCGGACACTCCAGAAATTTTGTGCCGTTTTATGAATGTAATACCAGCGGTCGGCTTCGTTTTTTATCTGTAGCAAAATCTCGTAATGGTGAGAAAATGAGACAGAAAAAAACGAACTAACTTCCGTTTCATCTTGCTTTGCTGTTGCTAAAATATTTTTATTTTCCATTTTGTCCGACAGTGTCGGTAAAATTGAATTATCCTTGTTTTTTAATTTGTCCGACAGTGTCGGACAAATTGTTTCAGCCTTGCTCCATCCTTTATAGAACAGTCGCATTTTACGAATATTAGAAGCTGAGAAACCTCGCAGCCCAGGCAACTCTTGTTGAAGTCCTGCTGCTATCTCATCATTTACTTTAGCACCCCAGTTGTTTTTTTTAAACTCATTCTCCATCATTTTCCCAACAGAAAAATACAAACGTAGCATTTCGGCATTGGCAATTTTTGCCACCACATAGCGGCTTGCCAGTATTTGCTTTTTAAGTTGCTTTATGAAATCAAAAGATAATTGATTGCTTTCCATATTAGTCAATAGTTAAAACATCCGTAATCAAGCCTTCTTTTTCTTATTCCAGTTCCAGAATTTCAGCACTTACATCTTCAATGCTGCGTAAGGTTTTGTGTTTACAAAAACACCTGTTCTGCAATCTATTAAGCTCTCTTCATGATATAATTAGACAATTCGATCCATCCAGTTTTTCCATTAAACCCTAATCGAGATAATACAATCTTGTCTTTTTCAAAGCTAAGTTTTACCATTGCTGAAACGGACGACTTCTCTCCTTCCATAAAAGGTATATCCCATCTTGTATTTTTATTCATGTATTCCTTAAATGGGAGTTTTTTCCCTTGAGTGTTTAATTCATTTTTTATACTCACACAGCAATGATTACCAAGTGTGTCGATAAAGACCTGAAAATAAATTTCTCCTTTAACTTTATTCAAGGTTTTTTGATCAATTTCATCAATTAAATCATGCAGTAATTTTTCATCATCATACTGAACATATAATTCTTCTCCTTCTAAAAAGAATTTCGACGGGTCACAATCATCAAATTTAATTGGATATAAATTCTGACTATAAGCAAAAGCAGAATAAGTGCAAAGAAACACGCTTAAAACAATTATTTTTCTCATTTTTATATATTTTAATAAAACATTATTTTAAAAGCTTATATTTGATTGTCTAAATAAATCCACCGCAATTTACAAATTTTCTCTCAAAAATACACTTTTTTTTCATTTATTGGAGGGAACAGATGTAAAAAATCACAATGCATCACAAAAAATCATTTATTCAATACATCCTCAAACCATTTTTTTTGCATTGGTTTAAAAACGAATGGCTACTTAATAAGGCTGTAAACTACCTTTGTGAAAAAGAAAGTCAAAATATCATCTTACCGTTAAATGAGTATATTGAAGATTTGAAATTAAACTCAACATTGTAAATAATCTCTTGTGCTCAAGAAATTGGGTACTTATCTCATAATGAAAAACTTCTCTAATC
>CAYQSO010000086.1:0-2970 GCA_964420205.1 uncultured Candidatus Saccharibacteria bacterium | reverse complement strand
ATATCACAGGTGTATTAACAGATTTACTCCAGATTATTTCACTTTTATAAAATAAAGTGAATTATTATTAGTCATGTATTTATTACAGAATAGCAACACTGAAAAGGTACAGGACTATTCATAATTTACAGCAATTTAGTGACGCTATCTGAAAAGGTACTACCCACGAATTTTTTTCGAAATTCAACTGGAAAAATGATTAATTCTTATAGTGTTCTTTTGCAAAAGCGGGAAGTTATGACATGAAACAAAATATATTTTCATGATATAAAAAATGTTGTAATTTGTTTGTTATGTGAAAAATCAGAGGTTAATCAAAATTCCCTCTAAATATTAAATCACACATTCAATGTGCAAGACGTCTTTTTATGTAAATCGTATATAAAAAAATTAAAAATGAGATAACAAATGAAATCAAAGCTATAAATATAGGTTCAATCTCAACTGGCGTATTTATTATTTCAGAAATAATTTTGTACAATACATCAAACATTACAAAAAAAGTCAAAAATAAAATCCCACTTTCTACCACTTGTATTTCCATTAAAATACTCTTTTGAGCATCAAGCGTCTTTTTTTGATTATCAATTAACTCCATATGTCTATAATCCAAAAGAGAATTTATAGCTAACAGATTTTTTTTGAAAAATGAAGGGAATACTTCCGAGGCTGGACATTTCAATAGAATAAATTTATAACCCCAAAATGATTTTACTGCATCCTCTTGGACAATTTCTTTATTATCACTTCTTAAAAGCTGGTGTCCTATAATATGAGCAATGTCCGACAATGAAATTGAAGTAACAATATTATCCTTTATTTTTTTAGTTAATTTATCATTAAAGTTTATTCTTAATTTAAAACATGAATTATTTACTTTAATAAGTTGATTTTCTTTATTAATTTCAGAAAAAAGATTGCTAAAAATATATTTGTCATTATATATACTTTCAGAACTTTCAAAATATGTTAGTACATATCTTTTCAGGAAGCGCAGACCAAATACTCCGCATTGATTTTTTATTTCGAGCAATATTTCATTACTATCTCTAAAGTCCTCTGCGTCATATTTTGTCTCCAGGCATTTAAAAACAAAAACAACAGAATTTAATTTTAGGTATTTACGAAAAGTTATTGACCATTTATTTCCATTATAATCTATTTTTTTGTTATAATTTATATGACCAGTATAACTGTCAATATAAATATGTGAAAAATAACCCCACGTACAATCATAACCCCACGTACAATCAATTTTGTTCCAACCAAAATCTTCAGGATTATTTTCAGAATCTTTTAATGTAGGTAAAATTGGAATAATGTATAGAAAATACTTTTCATTCATATTCAATATCCAGCTTTATATTAGAAATTACGCTCTTAAACCAGTTATAAATTACTGGTTTTAGATTTATATTGTTATTTTTGTTGGTTTTCAATTTAATTAAAATTGTCTGGCTTTCAACAACAGTCAATATTTTATCAAGCAGTCTTTTATTGCAATTAAGACACGAACACGCTAAGCAAACACCCATTGTTTTATCAATAATTGAATCGCAAAATGAGAGTTCTCCAAAAATTTTACTGTTGCCATCTGAATTTTTGGATTGAAGACATTGATTTGGGGGATAAAAAGAGTTTTGTAAAACATTTAGTTCAATGTAATTTTTATCAGGCCCACTAGTTTCTTTTAATAAAAATAAACTTGCTCCATTCATTATAATGTAACCAGTACCTTTATGTTCAACTACATAATCTTTCTTAAGTTTGGCTATAATATCAGATAAATCAAATTTATTATTTAGCTCAATAAAAAATCTCATCTTAAAAATATCAACTTCGTCAGTTGCTAAATCTAATTCTTTTTTTTCATGGGCCTTGTGCCATGGCATAGTAAAGAAGTCCTTACCTTCGGGATATTTTCGTATTGTTTCAATGCATAAAAATTTGGGGTGCCGAACATATGTAATCGTCTTATACGAGTTTACACAATTCATTTTACTCAATTCACGTTCAAGAAAATATATACGTTTAGCACCTGTTATATTATCATCCATTATGAGAACATTAATTTTTGACTTATTGTTATTTTTGGCAAAACTCTTCAAATCGTCTTCTAAGTAATTCTTTATATCGCGGATTTCATTGTTAGATGCTGGATGATCCATTACAAAGCATGGACTATCTCTTTTACAAGTCAATCCTCTTGGAATTGGTCGAACTGAGGCTTTATGCGGGTCAGAGTACTCATGTAAATAATCCTTTAACATACACCCAAATGCAAATGCTAAAATTGTACCACCACGAGAAAAACCTAGAATCACATCATATGAATCTCTTGTTAATTGTTTTTCATTTGCTTCTATGTAGGATCTTAGATTCAAACCAAAGTCTTCCCACGTTTCAATTTGTTTATTCTCTTCAGTATCTTGATAGTTCCCACTCAACCTTCAACCCTCATTAAAAAATTTTTTAAAAATTAATATTTAGGAGTTACTTCTAGCATACTTTGCGAGATAAATTATTCCGCCATCTTCTCTATATACTTTATCGAAACTTTTTAAAACTGCATCCCCAGAATACTCTAATTCGGCAATTGCATAGACCATATCGTTCTCATCAGTAATATCAAATTCTTTGCATAAATCTGGAATAGTTTTTGCCTCAGAACCAAGCTGAGATTTAATCCTATCTTTCAAATCCATTAAGTTACTCCCTTAATCCTGATAAAAAGCTTGTAACGTTTTAAGTCGTGGTGAACAATAGTACTAGTATATAAAGTTATTAGATACATACTAAAATTTTGCGGCAAATTGACCTTTGATATTTATTCTGTTATGATTTTATGGTGGTTTAGTATAAATCTTTTTCCATTTAGAACCTATTTCAAAAAATCCCTTACAGCTTTTTCCAGTATAAGATGAAACATGCAATATCTACTAATCCTTTGAAAACGACATTAAGTCTTTC
>CAYQSO010000085.1:0-2990 GCA_964420205.1 uncultured Candidatus Saccharibacteria bacterium | reverse complement strand
ATTATACAATAAAAACCTATCCGTCTTTAAACCATCTTTTCCAGTCTTCAAAAACAGGTATGCCTAGCGAATACGCTTTAATTGAGGAAACATTTTCTCCTTTGGTCTTAAATGATATTGTGCAATGGCTGGATAAACGGTTTAAAGAAAAAGAATAGCCACATTAATAGGTTCTAGTCATCGTTTCTGGGACAACTATGATAAAATCAGCAATAGCTTGATTTTCAGTTGACAGCTTATGAATATTTTCCTGCAAAACAGTAGAAATAGTGCATATTTTCAGTTGAGGATTTTCTTGGTGCAAATACCAATATATTCCTTGGTAATTGTCTGAATGATAAGCTCCATGATAGTGGATAAAACAATTCCCTTTCTGGAAATACTTGAGGATAAAATAGGCCATTGTAGCATCTTTTATAGCTTGAGCTTTAGGGAAATTTTCGTTGGAACGCATTGGTCCACCTCCCATTTGCATCATTGCTTTATAAGCGGGTAATTCAGCGTCGTATGGTATAGGAAGCGGAGGTAAATAAGTTTTTGCTTCATCGCTTAGTTTTTCTAAGGCTTCAAAGCCGTTTTTAAATACCATAGATGCATATCTCCGGGGAATATTTGTGGCGATAAAAGGGATTTTATTGCTTTTCGCAAATTCCAATAGGGGTTTATAATCAGTTGTGTAATTTGGCCAAAGGCGACAATCTTTTTCAAATTTATCAGTTTCATAAAAAGCCCCTAAGTATTCATTAATAACCAATTGATTATCAGACTCGAACATTTCTGCTCCTAGTGTGATATTGCCGTCTTTATGATCATAAACGGCCTTTGTTAATTCTAATTGCAGCCAATGAGCAATAGGATTGTCATGTAATTCGCCGAAAAGAATAATATCAGCATCTACAATTTCATTCAGCATGGATGCAAAGTCTGTTTTTTCAGTAGTTTTGTTATAGAGTTGATAAGCTTTTTTATCCTGTGCAACTGTTGTATATGATAGGATAATCGTAGTAAATAGAATAAGAATTGTTTTCATTTAGTTAAAGCGGTTTAGTTATTATTATATTTATTGTAAAACAATTTTTTTCGTTATTGATTTATTCATGTTTTGAATTTGAACAAGATAGATTCCAGATTTTAGTTGAATTTGAGTATCTCCTGAATGTTTTTCTGAAAAAACTAAATTTCCCAAAATACTGTAAACATTCAGGGTGTAATTTGTGTTAATTTTGCTTTCAATTACAATTATATCAGCGTATGCGTGAATTTCAAATTCATCATTATCTCTGTTTGTGTCGATAGAAGTATTTATTCCGTTTTTTCCTTCCAAGGAAATATTATCCAAAACAAAAGAGAACGTATTAGAATTATTATATCCGCAAGAAGCATTGAAGTAAAAGAAAACTCCACTTAAATCCATGTAAGGAGTTAAATCATAACCAACAGTGTATTCCACACAATTTCGTAAACTATCAAAAAAGATAGTTTGATTGCTAAATGCTTGTTCGTATCCTCCGTCAATCCACATATTGAAATAGATTTTATTGTTGTTTTGCGATGCAACAAAAGAATTGCTAAGGCTGAAGTGTAGGTAAACAGTATCATTTCCCGTGCAATTAATTGCAGGTGTTCGGAGGAAATTTCCCCAATTGTTTAGCCAATTACCGGAAAATCCGACGGAGGCGCCTGTACAAGATCCAATTGCAATATAATCAATAGGCGAATAATAATCGGGTGCAAACCATTGACTCGGGTTTCCTGTGGTTCCATGAAGAATATTATCGACGGAAAAATCTTCAGGTCCGAATATAATCTGAGAAAAGCCGGAGAAATTTAAAAAAACAAATAAAATACAGCTTAAAATAATGCTATTAGTCTTGGTTTTCATTTTCAGGAGTGTTTTTGATTAATTTTATTTTTTTTCTTGCCAATACAAAAAGGAAATATCCAATTAGTAGTGGAATAAAGATGGAATATAGCAGATATTTGTTATTAATTTGAATAAGTTTAGAAAAAACAAAGATTGAAATCAATCCCGCAATCCCCATTAAACCAAAGCAGATTATCCTTTTGGTTTTTTCTTCTTGTAATGCTTGTTTCTTTGTTGTTTTTATTAGTACTAAACGATCAATTTCCATAATTACTTGATTAATCTTAGCTTCATCGGTAAGGTCTTTTTTTAATTCTTTTCTAATATCATTAAAACTGATTTGCTCTTTGAACTTTTTTTCGCTATATTCGTTGATTATTTGTTGAATATCGTTCATAAGGGAAAATGTTTTTCACAAATAGAATAAAAAAAATATCTTTGTCAAAGATATAAAAAAAAATGGAAACAAATCAATTGTTAATAGCATTCGGACTCACTGTTTTTGCTGGTTTATCCACAGGGATAGGAAGTTTGTTAGCTTTTTACACCAAAAGAGATAATCCGAAATTTCTTTCTTTTTCTCTTGGATTGTCAGCCGGTGTTATGATCTATGTTTCTTTTGTTGAATTGTTTCCTCATTCAATTGAATTACTAGAAATCGAGTATAGCTCCATTGCAGAACTTGTAAGCAGCATATCTTTTTTTGCAGGTATTCTTCTAATTGCCATTATTGATAAAATCATTCCATCTTATGAAAACCCGCATGAAATCCGTTCTGTTAAAGAAGTTGATAATCTTGATAAACCCAAAAACAGCAAATTATATAAAACAGGAATATTAACTGCTTTTGCTATCGCGATACACAATTTTCCGGAGGGTATTGCTGTTTTTGCAGCAGGAATGACAGATATGGAAATTGCGCTACCTGTTGCAGTGGCTATAGCAATACATAATATTCCTGAAGGTATAGCTGTTTCTGTTCCTATTTATTATGCAACTGGAAATAGAAAAAAAGCATTTTGGCTTTCCGTTTTATCTGGTTTGGCAGAACCGTTGGGAGCTGTATTGGCATTTTTGCTTTTGATGCCTTTTTTAAATGATATGTTAATGGCGATTATTTTTGGAA
>CAYQSO010000084.1:0-3046 GCA_964420205.1 uncultured Candidatus Saccharibacteria bacterium | reverse complement strand
TCCTTTTTAGGGGCTTTTTCTCTTTTAAGGGAAAAAAGACTATATTTGTGGGGTGGAGGAATTATAACACTACTAAATTTTCCTTAATCTACAAAAGAATAAATGATAAACACCTTTTTGGGTTAAAATTATTATCTTTACAAATTTTAATGTAGGAAAAAAAATAAAATGAGCAAAAAGAACAAATTGATTACACCTTTTGTTAAATGGGTTGGCGGTAAAAGACAACTTTTGCCAATAATTGTTAAACATTTACCTGCAAACATTAAAAATCTTACATATATTGAGCCTTTTGTTGGAGGTGGAGCTGTTTTTTTTCACTTACAACCTAAAAATTCCATAATTAACGATTTCAATGAAGAGTTAATAAATGTATATCATGTTGTAAAGGACAATCTCCCAGAACTACTTGAAGGTTTAAAAAAACATGAAAATACAGCCGAATACTTTTATCAAATACGAGGTCTAGATAGAAACAATGATTATCAAAAACTTTCAAAAATAGAAAGAGCTTCAAGGATAATATACCTTAACAAAACTTGTTTTAATGGTTTATATCGAGTTAACAATGCAGGGGAATTTAATGCTCCTTTTGGAAGATACAAAAACCCTAACATTATAAATGAACCAACTTTAAAAGCAGTTAGCAAGTATTTAAATTCAAATAATATTACAATTAATAACTCTGATTTTGCTGACTTATTAGCTTACGCAAACAAAAAAACATTTGTATATCTTGACCCCCCTTATTATCCAATTTCTGAAAACTCAAATTTCACGGGTTACATTCAAGGAGGTTGGAACATATACGATCAAATTAGACTAAGGGATTTTTGCGACCAACTCAATGAAAAAGGTGTTAAGTTCTTACAATCAAATTCTTCTGCGCCTTTTATTAAGGACCAATATAAAAATTATTCTATTACAACTGTAAAAGCAAACAGGGTAATTAACTCTAATGCTTCCAATCGTGGAGAAGTTGACGAACTTTTAATAAAAAACTATGAGTAAATCTAAAAATGATATTGCATGGGAAATCCTATTTAAAAAACACAATATTCTTGATAAAATATTAAAAGAAGGCTATTTTAATATTTCTGCAACAAAAATAAACAAATTCAGAGAAGCAAGATTAATGACGAAGTTTGATCACAGATCTCAATTACCAAAACTATTTGCAGACAATAATTTATCTATCTTGCCAACTTCAAGAGGAAGTTATATTATTGGAACTTTTGAGACTTTTTGTGATTTCAATACAGATGAAATAAAAATTACGCCAATTGAATTTCCATCTTTTTTAGAAAGTCTTGACTATAAAAACATTACAAGTGAAGCAACTGCGATAAACTGTGCTTTTGTTTCAAAAATCCTTCACAATTTTACTGGCGAAGAGCATTTGTTCCCAACTGTCAGTGGACGAATGAGTTCTTCCTCGTTTAGTTTTGGAATTAACTCCTCTAAAGGTTTATTTAATGTGGATGTCGGCAATTCACAAATTGAAATTGATGGAGGATATGAGGGAGATAATTCTTTATACTTGATTGAAGCTAAAAATTATATTTCTGACGATTTTCTTGTAAGGCAAATATACTATCCTTTTAAACTTTGGGTTGAGAAAATTCAAAAAAAAATTCGACCAATTTTCTTGACTTATTCAAATGGTGTTTTTCATATGCGAGAATATGAGTTCTCTAATGCAACCCATTATAATTCTCTATTACTTATTAAACACAAAAAGTATGTAGTTCAGGAAGGGAGCTTTAATCTTGAAGCATTATCTCACATTATTGATAAATCAAAAACAATCAAAGAACCAGAAATCCCTTTTCCTCAAGCAGACAGCTTTGAAAGAGTTATTAATCTTTGTGAGCTCCTTAAACAAAAGGATTTTACATCAAAAGAAGAAATTACACAAAACTATGATTTTGACGCTAGGCAAACAGATTATTACTCTAATGCAGGAAAATATTTAGGGTTAATTGATGTCGGGAAAGATCCTTTAACAGGGCTAGCAGCTTGTTTTCTGACAAAAAAAGGGAAACGTATTTTTAGTCTAAATTTGATTGATAGACAGAAAGAGTTTGTGAAGCTTATTGTTTCTCATTCGGTATTTAAGCAAACTTTGAAAATTCATCTTTATGATGGAGAAATGCCAAATAAAGAATCAATTGTTGAAATCATGAAGCATTTAAAATTATATAACGTAGGTTCAGACTCGACCTATTTCAGACGAGCATCAACTATCGTTGGCTGGATTAATTGGATAATAGATCAAATAGATGAGTAATTCTAACTAACGTTCAACTGTTTATAAAATTAATCCTAAATGTAAATGTTATATAAGGAACTAATGCTAAAGTGGAGGCAACTCATTAACCCTTATTACCCCTAACAAAAAAACCACCCACCTCCTCTTCAGCAGAGAAAACAAGCGGTTTTTCTTGCTTTATATTCTTTTTTATGCTTCTACTTCAGTTATTGGTTCGAGTTCTACGGTAAAGTGTCGCATAATAGGTGCTTCGCGGGTTATTCTTACGCCATGAGAGATTTGGTTTCGTCTTTCGTACACATTTTTCAATGCAATAGCAACATAGTTCATATGGTTGTTGGTGTAAGTACGCCTTGGTATTGCTAAACGAACTAATTCCAATTCCGGATAGCGATTTTCGCGGGTTTTGGGATCTCTGTCGGCTAAAATAGCTCCGATTTCCACTCCACGCACTCCGCCTTCCAAATACAACTCCAAAGCCAAGGTTTGTGCTGCAAATTCTTCTTTCGGCAAATTGGGAAGGAATTTCTTCGCATCTACAAAAACAGCGTGTCCACCTATCGGTTGCTGAATAGGAATGCCAAATTCTATCAGTTTATTGCCCAAAAATTCCACTTGTTTTACGCGGGTATCCAAAGTGACAAAGTCTGTGCCTTCATCTAAACCTTGGGCTAAAGCATTCATATCTCGTCCCGACATGCCTCCATAAGTGATAAATCCTTCAAAAACAATATTAAACACACTAGCTCTACGGAATAAATCTTCATCACGCAT
>CAYQSO010000083.1:1698-3047 GCA_964420205.1 uncultured Candidatus Saccharibacteria bacterium | reverse complement strand
CTATTGGTTTGGAAAAAAGATTTTGGACCAATTTGAAAAGACAAATCTTCCATTTTTTCGGTAATATGGGTTTTTCCATGATAATGATTAGCTTCCAAATCGGAATAATCATCATTGGTTTTTGGATTAATATAATAATACAACGAGCTAATTGTTGGAAAAGCAGCAATAATAGCATCCAAAAAAGGCTGTATTTTTTCGGGAATATCACTTTTAAAAACGGGAATCAGCATAATTTCGCCTTCCGCAGTGGTACGGATAATTAATGAACGAATAAAACCCTGATGTTGACGGATAGAATAAAAGGATAAACCTTGTTTTTGTGCCAAATCTTTCACAAAAAGTCGTATTTCATTAGAAGGATCAGCTTGTAAATAGCAATGCTCTACATCCACAATTTTATCATAAAAACCAGGAACGTGGAAGCCTAAGACATTATAATCTTCTTGTTTTTCTTCCTCGCTAAGGCTTTGCATTGCTTCTTTGGTTCGCCAACCACTATTGGAAAAAGTAAATTCCAATTTATTGCGATAATACTGCTGTGGCGATGCCGGTAAAATGGGTAAATACTCCCCGACCTCCACTTTGGCAATACGTTCAAAATGATCTTTTATCTGCTGTTGTTTCTGCTGCAATTGCGCTTCATATTTCAGATGCTGCCACTTACAACCACCACAAATGCCAAAATGCGAACAAAAAGGCGTGGTTCTGAGCGTAGAAAATTCGTGGATTTTAACAATATCGGCTTCCAAAAAACGCTTTCTTCTGCGCACAATATTAATATCCATAACATCACCCGGAGCTGCATAAGGGACAAAAATCACCTTATTATTGTGTCGTGCGATGGCTTTGCCTTCCGCAGCAGTATCAAGAATTTGAATCTTCTCAAGAAAAACAGGATATTTTCTGGGCATAGCGTTTTTTTTTGCAAAGATATTTTTTTCAACGGAATTTGAGGGAGGTTTTTAGGGATTAAGGAAAGAATGCTAATAATTTTAGTATTTTCCTCTGCTTTCATGGTTTTACATTAGCCTGCACAAGGGTTTTTTGTATTTTTATTAGGTGCAGACTTTGGGGGACAGCAGATGCAATATCTTGGGTTTCATTAGCTGTCATTTTTGAATAATTTATCATTATTCCATTTTTTAGGATTATTGATAATGTATTTTTTTATCCGTTGATAGGATGCAGAATCACGGATAATGTGGTCGTAGTATCGTGATTGCCATGCGAAATTAACATTGTGTATTCGTGCATACATTGTAACCCCTGTTTTGTATCCACGAATGATGGATGCCAAATTTTGTGATTGTGGTCCGAATTTGTTTTTGGGTGATGACGGGGACGAT
>CAYQSO010000083.1:0-1598 GCA_964420205.1 uncultured Candidatus Saccharibacteria bacterium | reverse complement strand
TCATTCGGTTTGTCGATTATAACAATTCCATGTACATGGTTTGGCATAACCACGTGGACATCTAATTTTACAAATGGAAAATGTTTTGGTATTGCCAACCAATATTCATTGGCTTTTTCCCCAATTTCTGAAAATTCCATATCATTCTGTTGGATATTTCCAAAATAACATTGCTTATTGAACGTGCAAATGGTAACAAAATAGGCTGCATTCCATGAATAATCCCAATTTTGTAAACGGCATGACGAAATGCGGTATTTGTTTTGAAATTTATCCATTTATTATTTTTCTTTCTCTTTTGTTTTGAAAAATATGTAATATTATATCCTCGGAAAAAGTTGCATTAATTACTTGAATTGTTACAATATTTCTTAATTAAGTTTTTTACTTCATCGCCATATATACCTCCAAAACTTAATTCTTTAGCTTTCACTAAATCATTACAAGCAGATTCTACATCATTCATTTCTAGATAAATTATGGCTCTATTTCTATATGAATATGATAAGGTATTGTCAATTTTAATAGATTTATTGATTAAAGCCAATCCCTTTTTGAGATTCCCTTTTTTATAAATTGCAAAACCAAGGTTATTTAATACTATTGGATCATTCTTTTGAATCTTATTTGCCTTTTTTAAATCATGTATTGCTTTTGAAAATTCATCTGTTTTTAAATAACAAAATCCTCTGTTATTATATATACTCGAACACTCTATGCCATCTATTATTGCATTTGTACATAGACTAATAGCTTCTTTATACTTTTCTTGCATTAATAAAGCATAACTATATTGCGTTATTACACTGTTTGATTTTTTATTAGGCAAGCTGTCTTTAATAAACTTTTCTTGAAATTTATAATTATTTTGGGCAGCAAAGACAAGCATTAACTCATCTATTGCACAATAGTCATTTGGACTTAAAGAAATTGATTTTTTCAAGTCCTTAAAAGCCAAATCAAGTTTCCCTGTGTTACGATATAAAATTCCTCTATTTAAATATCCAATTTGGTAATCAGGTTTTTTGAATAATGTATAATTATAACATATTAATGCGCTATCTTCTTTTCCTAAGGTTTGATAAGAAATCCCTAGCATTAAAAAAGAATGATAATGATTTGAGTCCAGCTCAGTTGACCTATTATAATCTCTAATTGCTAATTCATATTCTTTTTGGTGAAAAAATAGATTTCCACGATTATAATATGCTAAGGAATAATTTGGTGAAAGTCTTATGAAATTGTTATAGTCAAATAATGCTTTCTCTGATTGATTTGTTCTTTCATAAGAATAAGCCCTGTTAAATAATGCTTCTAAATTATTGGCATCATTTTTCAACACTCTTGAATACGATTTTATAGCTCTCTTATAATCTTGAATTTCTAAGTATTCTCTAGCTTCCTTCAAATGAGCATCTTGAGAATAAATATTAGTGGAACATAATAGAAGTAATATTAAAATTCTAATAATTTTCATCCTGTTTTAATTTATATTTCTTAAAATCTTATCCTTTATTTTTCAATAAAAATAGCAATAAAAGAAAAAAATAATAAGGATTTAGCAAATATTTAGTTAAAAGGATGAAAATTTCCAGAAA
>CAYQSO010000082.1:0-3093 GCA_964420205.1 uncultured Candidatus Saccharibacteria bacterium | reverse complement strand
AAGCTGAAATCTCTGTTTTACCCATTTATTTGAATTTTCATAAAAAAGTTTTGAGCTTTTAATATGAAATATGTCAATTAAAACAATTCCCATTCTTATTTGTTTAAGAATTAAGTGATTCATGCTGAAATATAGAACTATAAGCGTGATGAATCCTGACTGAAAAAGGATGAAAATAAAAATAAAATCGAATCCCTATCATATTCATTAAAAATTATCAATTATGGCTTATTATATTAATAAAACAATTACAGCAAGTTTTGACCAGGCAATAGAGCATGTAACAAAAGCACTAAAAACAGAAGGCTTTGGAGTGCTTTCCGAAATTGATCTTCAACAAAAGTTTAAAGAAAAATTGAATGTTGATTTTAGAAAATATAAAATACTTGGAGCATGTAGCCCTTCCTATGCTTATAAGGTGCTTCAACATGAAGATAAGATTGGCACCATGCTACCTTGCAATGTAATTCTGCAAGAAACTGGCGATAAGCAAGTGGAAGTAGCTATCATTGACCCAGTAGCTTCTATGATGGCTGTTGAAAATGAAGAACTCCATACATTTGCCGATGATGTAAAAGCAAAACTTGAGCGAGTAATTAGCTTGCTATAAAAAAATCCGAATAAGCATAAAACTTATTCGGATTTATTATTGAAAGTGTTAACTGGTTTTTATGCTGTCATGCCACCATCAACCGCAAATACTGCTCCAGTAATAAAACTGCTTTCATCACTACCTAGGAAATACATTAAATTGGCAACTTCCTCGTTAGTAGCATAGCGTTTTAATGGAATAGCCTGTTCGAAGCCTTTTTTAGCTGCTTCTCCTTGTCCTGGCGCAAAGCCATCTTCCAAAGAGCGCATCATTCTGTTGTCAACAGGAGATGGATTGACCGTATTTACACGAATCTTAGCCTCCGCTCCTTCAAGAGCAGCAGATTTCATCATGCCTACAACAGCATGCTTACTCGTAACATAGGGCAACACATTTGCTGTACCCCTCATTCCTGCTACTGATGAAGTGATAATGATGCTACCACCATTCGCGTTTTTCTTCATTACAGGAAAAACATAACGTAATCCATAAAAAACTCCTTTTACATTAACGTCAATGATTTTGTGAAAGACATCCATTGGATAATCTTCCAGTGGAATTACTTTTCCTTCAATTCCTGCATTATTATAAAAAACATCAATGCCTCCCATTTTTTCTACAGCAAAATCTACGTAAGCTTTTACTGCGTGCTCGTCAGAAACATCTGCTACAAAATAATACAAATCTTCACTTTTCATTTTGCTTGTAGCTTCTTTCAAATCTTTCTCATTGAGGTCAACTAATAATACTTTTGCTCCTTTATCTAATAGTTGCTGTGCAAGAGCTAAACCTAGACCTCCAGCACCACCAGTTATAATTACTTTTTTGTTATTCATCTTTTTCATTTTATCCTCCATTTTTTTTATTATTACAACAACTTAAACGGGTGATTTGTTCAGTTATATGGCGGGTTTTTAAATATTTAGGCAATCTTTTCTCTTTTGGAGTCTGATTCAATACACTTAAACTTAGAAATGCTAAAAAGCGAACAACTTGACAAGCTCAAAAGCGTGTTGGAAAGAACGATAAGAGAAAAAAACATGTATTTTAGAGAAGAAAGAATTAAGCTGTCCCTTCAGGACGTAATCATTTAATGATATTTCGTTCGAGGCGATGCCTCTAGTAACAATTAACCATGGCTTTCAGTCTTAATTAAAGGAAAAGACATCTGAAAATGAGATGAACAAAATAAGCAAATGCAGGAGATGTGTTAATTCATTCAGCATGAAAAAACGCTGATGTTTTTGCAGAAAAACTCATGGCTTTATCCAATAGCTGATTTTCTATCAAAAAATACGTTACTTTTTTTATTACTCCATTTTAATTCTATTTTTAGCAGCTCAAAAACATTAAAAACGATGGGGCATATTTCATAATTTTGAAGTACTCCATGTATTCTGTCTATAAAATTATCTTTATGTAAATAAGGATAGGACCTGCATTCTTCTGGTCTGTCGGCGTAGATAATGCATTTTTTGTCTTTAATATGTTTACACGAGAATGCTTTTAAATACATAAAAGCTTGCATGTTTTCAGGGGCAACAAAGGGACGAAGTTCTTTCTCTGTAGCTATGGGTCTAAGATTCATGCAACAATTGCCACAATCTACACAGTTTATTTGAGAAAGAATATCTTCATATAATCGATGAACAATCTCGTCTATTTTTTCAGCGTTCTGGGTTTTAAGATAAGTCTGGAAAGAGATATTCTCCTTCTCTTTTAGTTTAGCAATTTGCGCGATATTATCAAGTTCTGTTTCTAATCTCATATTATTTGTAGTTTAAGCAAGCTAGTTTACAAGACCTGCATTTTCAAGCAGAGCAAGCAAAAGGTAGTTGTTCTTTTTCATTATTTCTTCTCCACATACTGCCGCATTGTGCATGCTATGATAAAAACAAGTAAAAGTAGTTTTTTATTCTTGTTTTCTAGCAAAAATCCAGCTAAATATTAATCAAGTAAACGGATGAAGCCAATGCGCGTTTCAAAGTTTTCCCATCTTCTATTGCAGCTCACGACTTAGCAAATAATTAGGCTATTATTATGAGGAAGCTTTTTTCGTTTTTGTATTATTTTCTTGTGCTCAAATACTACTTGGGAAAAAACACAGTTGCCGTTTATGAAGAATTCATAAAAGAAAATCATTTTCCGTAAATCAAAAATCCGAATAGCTTTTTGTTATTCTTACAAATTTCATCTTGAAAACCTCTTTTTTTTGAAGACTAAATAACTCTACTTAAGCTTAGAAATGCTATAATTGCATACAATCAAAAAGATTAGTATCTTTACACGCAGACGGAGGAACAATGAAAAAATATAAATTGGCAATACATCTTTTTAGAAGAGATTTAAGGTTGGAAGATAATACTGCTCTTATTGAGGCGCTAAAAAATTCCGAGAAGCTTATCCCCTGCTTTATCCTTGATAAAAGACAACTGGAAAACAATGAATATCGTTCCGATAATCTAATTGAATTTATGCAAAATTCGCTCATAGAATTGGAC
>CAYQSO010000081.1:0-3096 GCA_964420205.1 uncultured Candidatus Saccharibacteria bacterium | reverse complement strand
CCTTTTTTCCATCGACATCGTTTGTTTCACCAATGATTCTTCCGGGCATTTTTCTGATATATTTTTCCTTTGAAGTGAAAAAACCAAAACTTGGTCCACCTAGATAAGGCTTATTTCCAAGAGGTTGTCCTTCACCAACTACTATATCTGCTCCAAGGTTTCCTGGTTTTTCCAATATTCCTAAAGTAAATGGTTCTGCACAAACAATTAGGAGAACCTTTTCAGGTAGAGATTTCTTTATTCTTTCTATGTCTTCAATAACTCCAAAAAAGTTTGTATACCCAATAACAACAGCAGAAATTTCATCTGATATTTTTTCTTCTAAATCTTTATAATCAGTTTGTCCAGTTTCACAGTTAAACTTAAATTCCTGAATATCTATCTCTGCTCCAAAACAGTAAGTATTTGTAACGCTTAGAAATTCCGGATTAAGACTTTGAGAAAATAGAACTTTAGATCTCTTGTTTATTCTACTAGCCATTAATACTGCTTCAGCAACAGCTGTAGCACCGTCATACATTGAAGAATTAGCCACTTCCATCCCTGTTATTTCACTGATCATTGTCTGAAATTCAAAAAGAGATTGCAACGAACCTTGAGAAACTTCTGGTTGATATGGTGTATATGCTGTTAAAAAATTCCCCATTGAAGAAATGGAATCAACTGCTGATGGAATAAAATGATCGTATATTCCACCACCTCTAAAAACAGCTGTTTTTGAAATATCCACATTTCTCAAGGATAATTCTTCTAAATCCCTAAATACGGAAAATTCATCTTTGCTTTCGGGTATATTTAGTTTATCTACTTTTAAGTCATCTGGTAAATCAAGAAATAGATCATCAATTTTTGAAACACCAATACAAGAAAGCATCTGAGAGATTTCTCTCTCAGTATGCGGTAAATATGGATACTTTTTCATCTTTAGTCGCCTATGATTTCGTTATAAGCTTTTTCTTCCAATAATTCTTCTACTTCTTCCTGCTTATTCATTTCGATTTTGAATAACCAACCTTTATCTTCAGGATCTTCACTAACTAATTCAGGGCTATCTTCTAATTCTTCATTTATAGCTCTTACAACACCGGATACAGGAGCAAAAACTTCACTTGCTGATTTTGTAGATTCAACGTTACAAACGCTTTCGCCCTTTGATACTTCCTGTCCTTCTTCAGGTAATTCAACAAAAACTACTTCTCCAAGTTGATTTACAGCATGTTTTGTTATTCCAACAATTGCTAATTCACCTTCAACAGTAACCCATTCATGTGTCTTTGTATACTTTGCCATAATACTACCTCCTCATCTTTTTACTGAACCTTTATAAAATGGCGTCTTGATAATTTTTGCCTTTATTTCTTTATTTCTAACTTTTATTGCTATTTCAGTTCCAATTTTTCTATATCCAGTTTTAAGAAAGCCTAAAGCTATAGATTTTTCAAGAGTTGGAGAAAGATAACCTGTTGAAACCCAACCAATATTTTCTCCATTTTCATTAACTAATTCACTTCCGTGTCTGGCAATTCCCTTTTCCAATAATTCGATGCCTCTAAGTCTTAAAGGAAGTCCTTTTTCATTTTGTTTAAGTAATTCGTTTTTTCCTATGAAATCTTTGCTTAGTTTAACAGTCCATTTTAGGCCCGCTTCTAAGGGAGAAATATCATCAGAGAGTTCATTACCATAAAGACATAAACCTGCTTCAAATCTAAGAGTATCTCTACAACCTAATCCAGCAGGTTTTATTCCCATGAATTTTCCAACTTCAAGTAACTTTCTCCAGAGATAAATCGAAGAACCATTTTTTAGATAAAGTTCAAAACCATCTTCACCGGTATATCCAGTCCTTGAAGCAATACAGTCAATTCCATCGATTGAACCCGTTTCAAAGTGATAATACTTAATATCTTCTAGGTTTACTCCAGAAATTTCATTTAAAATTTCCTGAGCCTTTGGACCTTGAAGAGCTATTTGAGCATAAGAATCGGATTTATTTGAAATGTTAACATTAAAACCTTCAGAATTTTTAATTATCCAACGATAATCCTTTTCAATATTTGAAGCATTTACAACAAGTAATATCTTATTATGAAAGAATTTATATACAAGAATATCATCTACGACTCCTCCTTCATAATTACACATTGGGGTATAACATATTTGATGTGGAACCAAACCTATAACATCATTTGTGACAAGATAATCAACATATTTTTCTGCTTCTTCACCTTCGATAAATATTTCTCCCATGTGTGAAACATCGAACAAACCTGCATTATTTCTTACTGAGTAATGTTCTTCCTTTAAAGAAGAATACTTTATAGGCATTTTCCAACCTGCAAAATCTACCATTGTTGCCCCTAAATCTACGTGTTCTCCATATAAAGGAGTTTTTTTAATATCCAAAATTCCCACCCCTTTCTTTTCATCTTCAAAGAAATTATACAACTAATAATTAATTAATCAACCTTATTATTATGTATTTACATTTGGTTATGATTAATTTTCAGCACTATAGTAGATTTATCTTTAAATTTTTTATATATAAAAAAAGGTTTGCCCTTCTAGATGATACATTTCAATTACCAGTTAATTTTTTATCCGAAGAGTCTTGATATATTTTGATAATATCAAGCGCTTGTTGAAATTGTTCATCCTTTACGAGCAAATTATAAAAAGCCCCCTGTCCCATATATACTTCAGGTAATAAATTAGGCAAAGGTATAATTTCGCAGTAAATTCCCTCTTTAGCCAAGATTTCTTCGATCATTTAAAGATAGCCTATTCCATAAATATCCTTTAAACAAATCTTTAACAAAAAATTTTTCACCACTTTTTAATTTATCCACTTCACTAATTGCTTCATCTAGTATACTCAATATTCTCACCTCCAATAATATTGTTAACATCACTGTCAACATCATTGTATACCGGATTGTTTTTATTGTCAATATAATTTTGTAATTAAAACTATCATTTTGTAGTTGAATCTAAAATTTCATCTTATTTTTATTTTCAAAATTATGTGAAAAAGATTATCTTTAAAAAAAATATGCTGAAAAAATATAACTTAAAATATTTTATATCATCAAAAAAAAA
>CAYQSO010000080.1:0-3246 GCA_964420205.1 uncultured Candidatus Saccharibacteria bacterium | reverse complement strand
AAGAAATTACTGTATGCAAATTACCAAATCCGAAACAGTCGTTGCAGAATTCCAGAACGGAGAAAGCTTCAAAGTTATCTCTGTTCAGAAAATCAAAGGACTGGAATTTGAGAGAGTAATTGTTGAAAATGTGTCTGATAGGAGATACATTTTCGGAGCAATTGCCTCGGAGGGAATTCCAGAAGGAGCAATTGTAAAGTTGCTCATCCTGCAACATGAACGAATCCCAGGCGATTACAACACAATCTACATCGCCAAACTTGTTGAATGACCTCAACCAAGAGCCCAAACGGGCTCTTTTTTTCAATAGATAATAATTAGAAACTACTCAATACAAATTACTAAATACTCAATCCGATATAGACGGATTACCTATAACCCTAATTTATATATAAATATAGAAGTTCCAGCTCTGTTATAAGGATTTTTGTAGGAATATACATAGTCGTATGCATTAGGATTCTGTTTTTCAAACCCCTCATAAACAGGGGCTCTCGCAGAACCTATAGTATTTATAGAAATAGCAAGCCATTTTATTCCTTCATCTAAAGGATTGCCCTTATCTCCATTCCACAAAACAGCTTTATCTCCTAAATAATATTTAACATCAGCGCCTCCGAAATAATCCACAGCTATTTTGTCTATATCATTTTCCTCAACAAAATCTCTTAATCTTTTTAAATCCTGACCCCAGTCATAATTTGAATCTGTAGCATGTTTATATCCATCCCAAACACCTCCAGACAGTTCGTTAAAATACGACAAGAAATAAGGATTAACAGCAAAAGGAATAGATACAAACCAAATAACAGCAATTCCCAACAATGAAACTTTTGTAATTTTATTTATCTTTCCTTTAACTATAATTCTAAATTTATTTAATATATCCACGCCTGAAGTATCTGGCGAAGACTCAAACCATCTCTTTATAGATGAAGTTGTTAATATATATATAAACGGCAAAGTAGGTAATATGTGCCTAAAACCTATATTCAAAGGACTCCTTATGCTATAAATCCAGTAAAACACAACAAAAACAATCATACTGAACTCTGCAGTATTTAAACTTATATAATTAAATAACGCATCTCTTATTCTTTTAATACTGTTAGATTTTTTGAGATTTAAAAAGATTCTTCTTATCGCCATAAACAATCCGAAAAACATAAGAATAAGAACTGGAATTGTTTCCTTTAAAATAAAAACAGTAGGGAAGTAATACCACCAACCTCCACCACCAAGCTTTCCCAAAAAATACGCCGTATTTCCACCAGAAGATCTTTGCATCACCATCAAAACTCCCAACATATACTGACCAAAAGATCTAATTACAGGCGTTGAGGCCATCCATATATTTACTTCTGCTAAACAACGCATTGATAAGTTTTGAGGTAGGCAAGCTTTCATACCAAGCTCACTTCCACCAGAAAACGATTCTAAAATAGTAGAAGTATCCTGGACTTGTTTTTCAATTGGATAATTTGCTGTAAATAATGCATAAACGACCCACACAAGAAGCATTCCTATTATAAATATAACTATCAAATCTCTAATATATTTAAATATTATAGAGATAGATTCCTTTGATATAAATCCCTTTTTTCTTCCGTATATTTTAGCCCACCAAGCAAAAACAATTATTATTAAAAATATAGGCACTAACAAAACGGTAGAAAATTTAGCTAGTTCAGCTATACCAAAAAATAGTCCAGCTAATAAAATAGATTTTATAGAGCTATTATTTAAATATTTTATGAAAAAATACATGCCTACAAGAAAACCGAATGCCGCACCTATATCCGTAGTTACATAATGCCCATGAGTTAATATGTTAGGAGACAAAGCTGTAAATAAAGTAGGCAATAAAGCCCAATATTTCCCCAAAATCTCCTTAGACCAGATGAAAACCAAAAAAGATAGTAGTAGTGTTAAAATTATTGGGAATATCCTTGAATAAAAAACAATGTCTTCTGCTTTTTCTCCATTATATTTATATATAAATTCATTTCCTGATATCCATTGACTATTTATCCCACTCTTCCAATAATCTTTATCGGTAGGGAAACTTAAATCCATAAATAAAAGAGGTATCTCCGACAAGGCCTTTACAAGAGGAGGATGTTCAGGATTCAACCTGTAATCAAAATATTTTACATAGCTATAACCAGAAGGAATATGCGCAAGCTCGTCCATGATTGCAGATTCATTATAAGATGCATTTAACATAAAAAATGCAGAACTAATTAAAATCAGAGCAAGTAAAACATATGATAATTTATTTTTCTTCACAACCTTTCTCCAATTGGAATATATAGATAGATAGTTCATAGTTAGTTTTTTTATAAATATATTATAGTATACTATAATAAATAGTATCTTTCTAATAAAGACTAAATATGGTTAAATACATTTGGACGCATCATGCTAGACATAAAATGTCCTACTACAAATTATCAGAAAATAGGGTAAAAAGAGTAATAAGAGCACCCATAAGAACCGAGGAGGGGATAGCCCCATCCACAATAGCTGTTATGCAACCGACCTCATACACAAGCTATGGGGCAAACAAGAAATGGAATCAGGAAATTTGGGTAATGTATGTTTTAGATAAAAAAAATAAATCAAAAAAAGACATATTTAAAAAAGATGATTTAAAAATAATATCAGCATGGAGATATCCTGGCGTTACAAAGCCTAGAGAAAAACTACCGGAAAAAATAAAAGAAGAAATAAAAGAAGCTCTACTATCTATATAAATTAAATAAATACAATTAAAAATATGGAAAATATAACTGAAGTTAAATCGTTATCAAGAATTCTATTCAATAGATTTTTTGAAGACTGGAGAAAATTAAGCCCAGAGGAATTATTTTCTTTCTTGAGTGTAAAAATAGAGCAAGCAATAACATTTGATGAATTGAAAGATTTATTAAATAGCGGAGAAAAAATAAAAATAAAATTTGGGATAGATCCAACTGGCCCAGAAATTCACTTGGGGCATTTATTGCCTATTATTTTATTAAGGCAATTTCAAAAAGCAGGCCACGAAATAAACTTAATAATAGGAGATTTTACAGCTCTAATAGGAGACCCCAGCGGCAGAAGCTCTCAAAGACCCCCTTTAACAGAAAAAGAAGTTAAAAATAATTTCAAAACATACAGAAAGCAAATAGATAAATATTTATCTGAACGCCACGAGTATACCCGATGCATACTTGGAAACCGATCGTTTTTCAGGCTGACCGG
>CAYQSO010000079.1:2541-3250 GCA_964420205.1 uncultured Candidatus Saccharibacteria bacterium | reverse complement strand
CCGGCAACAAATGGTGAAATTGAAAAACAAAACCAATGTGCTTATTTCTAAATGCAGCCAGTTTTTTCTCAGAATATTTGGCAATATTATTTCCGTTGATGAGAATTTCTCCTTGATCGGCTTTATCTAAACTGCCAATAATATGAAGTAAAGTGCTTTTTCCTGCGCCTGATGCTCCAACAAGACTGATAATTTCAGCTTTATTGATTTGCATATTAATGCCTTTAAGAACTTTTAGTTTTCCAAAGGCTTTGTGTATGTCCTGTATTTGAATCATGCTTACAAAAGTATAATTTTCCTGATAAGGATACTAAATTTGACAAAAATAATTCTTTTCATTTAATGCTGAATAATAAGAATATGCTTTTCTATTTGCGTTGCAGATTCGATTTTAACAAGATAAATTCCATTAGTTAAGTGGGAGAGATTAACAAATCTTTGGGTTTTCTCTAAGGAAGTTCTGAATACAACAGAACCTAATAGATTAAAAATAGCTAGTTGGCTTTTCTCCTTCACTTCAATAGATATTTCTCCGGAACTGGGATTGGGGAAAATCTTCGTTTTATTCCTATTCTTGGCATTTATTTGCAAACATTCATCTACTATTACCAATTTTTTAGCAATATTACTACAGCTATTGCTGTCTGTATATTGATATAAAATTTCCCAGACGAACCCGATGTCAGCTACCACGGCGTCGTCTATACCG
>CAYQSO010000079.1:0-2531 GCA_964420205.1 uncultured Candidatus Saccharibacteria bacterium | reverse complement strand
ATAAAATTTCCCAGTTTCCTATTCCCGCATCAGCTGGATTAAAATAATTTGCAGATATTCCCTGACCACTAAAAATACCTCCACTTGGAGTGCCGATTAAACTATCCACAGCATGATACACACAATAAAAACTATCCAATCCACTAAACTGAACATTAGTTAGCGGATGGACAAAGAGATTTAGCTTAATAATACTATCACAATGGTAAATACTTTGCAAAGTATCACAATAAAGACCTGATTGATGATAGGCTTTTCCATTTAAAATTAAACTGTCTCCATTGCAAATGGTATCCGATAAACTATCTCTATATTCGATGCAAAAAGAAAATGGCTGTGTGTAGAGTTTTCCGTATTGATTAATAATTTCAGCTCTTACGTATGGAGTAGTCAGGCTATCATAATAGAAAACAGCTGTAGAATCAATGATTTTGCTTTTGCGCAGGGAATCGCTTCCTTCTATTCCACTAATCCAGTGTACTTTAGTGTAATTATTTGCATAAAGACGAATGCTTTTATTGATTTCATCCACAATAATTGAATCGATAGTCGGTACAAGTGAATTTCCATCTCCGTTTTCTTCGTATGCAAAGAAAAATGCACCATTGTCAATTGCATTTCTGAAATTTTGTAAGGATAAAATATCCATTAACATCATATTATATGATTTGTAGCAATCATCCGGGCAATAATGCATATCGTCATTTGAAAAACCCCAAATATTTCTATGAGGCAACATCCGTAATAAAAGAATATCCCAAAGAATTCGGTCGTTAGGACACCTATTTCCTTGATTATGTACTTCTAAACCAGCGATTTTTGGATGATTTTGCAAATGTGAAACATACCAGTCGGGGGAATAAATTTGGTTGCTTTGATAGATAGAATCTATTTTCCAATAACGTCCTGGATGATAAAAAATACCTAAGGAATTAATACTATCCATTACATGCAATGAAGAATCGAGATTTGCTCCATTACCCGAAATAGAGTTAATAAGAGTTCCTGTATGGTGAGAAGCAGAGAGTTCATTCCCCTGTATGTCTAGCATATCCAAGAGCACTGGATTTCTGTTTTCATAAGCAGGATTAATGGAATCCAGTTTTGTCCAAGGATAGGTTATTAGATTGTGATCTGTTAAGGCAAGAATTTTATAATTTGCATAATAATAAAAGTCAATTACTTCATGAGGGTCATGAGATCCATCACTATGCGTTGTGTGTGTGTGAAGATTTGCTTTGTATTGATTAATTCCTGTCCAATTAATATTTGCATAAGGATTATAATACAAAGTGGTGTTAAAGTCTTGAGCAAATAAGCAAATACCGAATAAACTTAGCAATATGAGATATAAATATTTCATCAAATTAATATTTGTTTTTACAAATTTAAGAAAAAATCACGATATTTATTCATTATAGGATAATTATAGTAGTTTTGTCTTTGATAAGTACGTCTTGGTGATAGAAAAAGAATTAGAATAATATGAAAATAACTGCTTCTCTTAAAGATCTGAAGACAAAAATGCAAGAACTTAGTTCTCAAAAACTTAGTATTCTTTTATTGGGATTATTGCTTTGTGTTGCTATCTTCAATAAGTTGTATTATATGCCTAAAGAGCAGTTGGATTTACGCAGTAGGATTGTCGGTTCCAGAGTAATGCAAGAAACAAATCAATCTCCTTATTTTTACAGATGGCAGGAGGGAGATGATATTCGATTAAAAGATCCTGATCCTTCTATGGATTTGCTTAAAGATACAATTGTTAGCAGGGTTACCGTAACTCCAGCTTTATTAATTATGCAGAAACCCTTGGCAAAACAGGATTATTCCTTTATTAAATATTTTTGGTTTTTCTTTCAATTACTGGCATTTATAGTGGTATTTGCTGATTTTTATTATAAAACACATAACAAAACAGCTAAATATATGCTTGGTTTTGCAGCTTTGCTTTGGTTTTTCTCTATGCCGTGGCGAGATCATTTGATGACAGGTCAAGTTTATGTTTTATACCCTTTTATATTAACATTAGCATATTTATTAGCAGATTCAAAAGTGAAATATTTTAAAATATTTGCTGGAGTCTTAATTGGTCTTTTTGTTTTTGTACGTCCGACATTTATTCTTTTTGCCTTTCCTTTATTGTTAAACAAAGAATATACATTTATCTTGGGAGGCTTATGCGGAATTATAATCGGTTTTCTGTTTTTTGTTTTGCCTGATACCTCTGTTTGGTATTCCTATCAAGAGGCAATGTCTTATTGGGCTAGTATGGATACGCATCAACATAACAGCGAAATGGTGCAAGCATTAGGTGCGTTACAAGTCGAGCCAAACTGGATTTCTTCTATACAACATATTGTGCATTTTGCTTTTAAAATCGAGTTGAATACTATTCATTTGTTAACGCTGTTTACAGCTTTTGTTGGATTTGTAATACTGTTTCTTCGTAAAAAAATATGCAAATTATCTTTACAAGATACTTTTCTTTTTGCTGCCTTTTTGATAATAACAGCAGACTTTTTTCTTCC
>CAYQSO010000078.1:0-3261 GCA_964420205.1 uncultured Candidatus Saccharibacteria bacterium | reverse complement strand
AATAATAATCGATACTGATAAAGCAGAAAAAGGTGTTTTTCACATCTATTTCCAAATTAAAATCTGCATTTTCCTTTACTGTTGTTTCTGCGATTTTTTCCATTTTATAGGAAATAGGATCAGCGTATTTCATCAGTCGTAGTGTTAAGCCTTCTGCTCCGGGAGCTTTGCCGTTAATAACAACAGTAGAAGCACTGAGGCTAAAAAAATAATGAAATAAAAAAATAAAGGCAATTAATTTCCGCATATCAATAAAACGCTATTGAAGTAAAGAATATTTTATGATAATTTCAGTTTCTTCGGAACAAATTTTGAAACATCTCCTCCATTTTTCAGGATGTCCCTGACAACGGATGAGTTAATCATGGTATGCTCTGGCATGGTTAGCATAAAAACGGTATCAATTTCGGGATACATACTTTTATTAATCTGGGCTATTGTTCTTTCAAATTCAAAATCCGCAGAAGTTCGTAGGCCTCTGACAATGTAATGTGCATTCATTTGTCGGCAGAAATCAATAGTTAAGCCTTTGTAACGAATAATTTCAATTTTTTCTTCATCAGAAAACACATCTTTAATAAAGTTTTCTCTTTCTTCAATAGAAAAATAGGCTTTTTTCTCTGGGTTTAAACCAACACCGACAATGATTTTATCAAACATAGGCAATGCTCTTCTGATAACAGATTCATGTCCTATAGTAATGGGATCGAAAGAACCCGGGAAAACAGCAATTTTTGTCATATTTTTAGATTTAATAGTCTTTTAACCATTCGTATAATTCATAGTGTTCTTTAGTCATCCCAACAGCTTCATAAACCTGATGTGCTAATACATTTTTCTTTTCAACATAAAGTCGTATTCCTTTAAGATCTTCCTCTTCTTCTACTTGTTTTTTTAGATAATTGTACATCATTTTAAACATTCCTTGTCTTCGAAATGCTGGTTTTACATAAACAGAATGTATCCAAATTACCGATCCGTTTCGCCAATCACTCCATTCGTAAAGAGTTAGTAAACTTGCAATTATTTCTCCTTCGTATTCAACAACGTAGTAAATGCCGATGTTATCTGCAGCAAAAACCATGTCCACACCAGAGGTAAGTGTTTTTTTGTCAAGGGATAGACCTTCGGTTTCCATTGCCATCTTTAGTTGGAAATCAACTATGATATCTGCTTCTGAGGCTTTTGCTTTACGAATTTTGTAAGTCATTTTTCTGTTTTAGGTTATTCAAAAGTATAAAAAGAATTAAGATAATGCTATTTTTTAGCTGATTTCTTCGTCTTCATCCTCATCTTCTTCTTCAATTTCAAAACTCATTTCCATTTGGGTGTCAGCATCAAAATCCCATAATTTAAGTTGATTTTCGCTGATATAATCTTCTTCTTCTGGAATATCGTCTTTGTATTTTTCAAGGTATTCTCGGATAGCTGTTTTTATTAATTTGTTGGGTGTTAAATCTTGATATTTGCAATAACGATTGATAATATCTAATTGCCTTTTAGATAGTTTGAATGATATTTTTCTAAACTTTTTCTTAGTTTTATATTTCTTCTTTTTCGGATATTCCATATAAGGATTTTTTCCTTCTACCGCACAAATGTACATATTTATTATTAAAAAAAGAAAACCTCTTTAAAAAAGAGGCTTTCAGTTAACAAAACAAAGAAAAAACTTTTCTTTTATTTTTTTATAATTTTTAGTGTTTTAACATTGTTTTCCCCAATGATTTTTACAAAATAAACACCATTACTTTGCTTGCTTAAATCAATGGATTCCTTCTCGGAAGATACCTTAGGGATATGTTGAATAATTTTTCCATTAACATCTGTAATAAAAACTTCTGTATTAATAGCATTTTCTAAATAGATATTGGAGATGCATGGATTTGGATAGATGCTGAAATTAGTTTGCATTTCCTCAACGTTTACAACATTCACAAGCAAAAAAGCATAATCACTTCCAACAATTTGGCTGGGACAATTACTTGTTACAAGGCAACGATATAAATGTCCATTAAGAGAATTGTAAGTGTTGATAGTTAATGTATTAGTTGTTGCACCAGAGAAATTTGCTCCGTCAACAACATTGATCCATGTATTTCCTAAATCATTACTAGTTTCCCACTGATAGGCGGTAGCTCCGATTGCAGTTACAGAAAAAATTGCTTGATCTCCTGAACTTACTACAGTGTTTTGTGGTTGACTTGTGATAAATGCAGCTGGTAATTCAAATGCACCCAAATCAATTTGAACTCCAGAAATACGGTGATATCCATCTACGTCAAATATTGGAATTTGAGGCATCATGGGATTATTCCCAGCATCTAATGCAGGAGATGCACATGTTAAATGATAATCATGGTTTGCAGAATCCACAAATGCAGGAGAAAGGGTAATAGTGTTTTGATCTACACCATCAAAACTAGAAGAACTAAAATAAATACTATCAAATCCAAATTGAATGATATTATTTATGAATGTATAGCCAGAAGTTCCTCCATCATTACAATAAATTTGAGAAGCAGTATCAACAGCGGAATTTCCCCAAATAATATTATTTTGAAAAAGCAAGTCAATCGAACTACATCCTATATGAAAAGCACCTCCTTCTGTATTAGAATGGTTATTAACAATAGTGTTATTAATAAAACTTGGATTTGTATAATATTTTATCTTTATAGCTCCACCATATTCTCCAATGTTATTTGCTATTAGATTTCCAAACAATAATGGGCTGGAATAACCGCTTATCATAATGTTCCCGTAATAACCCACATTATATTCAAATACGTTATTAATCACTTTGGCTTTAGTATATCCTGATAATTTCAAGCAAGAGGAAGAACGATAATCTGTACCTGTAGAATTATATCTGAAGACATTTTCCTCAATAATCGGAACTGAGGCAGCAGAAGAAGAATTACAATTAATATCAATACAGGATCGTTCTCCGTTGTTAAAGGTAAATAGATTATTGCTAATCATGATATTGGATAATCCTTGAAGAGTAAAACAAGCTGCATCGTCTGAATGATTATGGGAAAATCGGGATTTTTCTACCACCAATTTAGAAAATTCGTTAAGAAAAAAAGCCGAAATATTTGAATAACCATCATAGAAATATTCAAATACACAATAAGAAAACATGGAGGAGTCGTTTATAGTTATTGGTCCATTATTATCAACGTAAAAACCTCCCCACCCAGTATGTAGTAAACTGGCGTAACCCGCCGTATCAGTTACAGAGAAAAGGATAGAATC
>CAYQSO010000077.1:0-3269 GCA_964420205.1 uncultured Candidatus Saccharibacteria bacterium | reverse complement strand
AAAACCATCATTATACGACAAAGGCTTTGTGTGTGAAATGGGATTTGCTTGTATTTTAAATGAGTTACAGGTAATTAAATGAAACACCTCTCCATCATATTGACCATTATAATGCCAATCATTTCCTTTGGTCAGTTTTATCATCCTGATCCTTTTGAATACCAAGGATTCTGGATTTATTCTATGGAGTTCGAGCAGAAGGATATCATTCAAAATAATATTAGTAAAGTTGAAGTTTGGACCTATGAGTTAGAAGAGGACTCAATCACTGTTAAGGATAGTCTTCTGGATTACCAAATTCTATTTAACGGACATGGTTTGCCGATTAACTTTCATTTAGAATACACTATGCCCGTGTGGTGGTGGCCAGCATTGAAAAGAAAAATTGGACTAGAAAAAGTAAGAACAGATACATTTGATTACCAATTCGAATATGATTCACTTAATAGACTAATTCATATAACTGAGTATTACTATGAGGGTTACGGAGACGGGACTTATTGCCAGAATGATATTTGGAATAAATATGACAACCAAAGTCGTTTAACGCATCAGGAAATAGAGGAAAAATATATCTATCCTCCAGGCTTTAAATATCGTGGCATCACATATCCAAATGACACAAATAGAATAACCGTTCAAATTCTATATGAAGGAAACAAAGTGAAATCTGTTTATCGCACCAGTGAAGACTATAATCACTTTACTTATAACAAACGAATGGATACTCTTGATTTCAACTGTACTTTGGATAGTGTATTTATGAACCAGCCATTAAGTCAGGGTACAGAATTGGATAGTCTCAATCGAATTTCGAAAACAACAAGATTCATGAAAAGAGTGAACCCTCTAGGAGGCAGTTGTTATTATGTTGAATCCGAAAATGACATTATTTACACGCATTACTATGATGAACAAGGACAGAAAACTCACATTAAAAGTCACTTGCGTTCGGGACAGTATATTTCAACAAAATTCTTTGAGTATAAGAATGGTCTAATTCAAAAAATATGGAATACTAATTCCCTAACATACACTATGTATAAATACAAAAACTACCTGTAATATTTAGGAATATGAGCGGTGCTTATTTCGAATGTTTTCGGAGCCAAGCGATTATTCTCGGTTGAACTACACCGCCTGTTTGTGTGATTTTAATATTTTTTCAGTAAATCGGTTATATTTATTCCTTTTATTGCTATTTTTGTGGTAAAACAAAGGATAAAATGCTAAGATGTTAGGCACAAGCAGAGAGAACGAAATAGCATTACAGATTATAACAAAAAATATTAATAAAAGTTTATTTGACGAAGCTTCAAAGCTAAAACACATAATTATTGGAAATATCTAAAAGCAAAATTGAAGATATGAAACTATTTAAAATAATAAGCTTTTTGACAATCATAACTTTTCTGTCCTGTACGAATTTTAGTACTGACAAGCCAGACACAAAAGCGAATATTCGTGGGTTTAAAAGTATTGTTGATGTTCCAAAAACTGATGATGTAAAGGACATATATTTTTTCGCTGACGAATTAGGTTTTGATCCACTATATCAGTTCAGTTTTACATGTGACATTTCCACAATAAATAGAATCATTAATGAACATAAATTGAAAAAAGTTCAAAAAGATTCAAGCGATATTCATACTGGAGTCGGTCAAAAATTTAAATGGTGGGATTGCATGTTTGTTGATACACTAAACTTACATTGGTCACGTTTTGACACTGCAGCATATCATGTAATTGACTTATGGTATGATTCTAAGAATTCAAAGGCTTATTATTTATCTGTTCAATTATAAAAGCTAGTTCATAACAGGGGCTTAGCCTCAGTCGGGATGCGGGAAAATTTAAATGATTAGAAAATTAATTAATTTTTGGTCGTGGTGAAATGGATAGCTAATTAATCCAGTCGTTGAAAAATCCAGTTGTTCGTAGATTATTCACTGCAATTTTCTGTTTTATAGGAGTTTATGAGCTAACTTCGCTTGCTTACACATTCGCATCGGAAAAAGCGTTGAATTCACTTTTTAATAAAACAAAAAGCCCGAAGGGCTTTAATGTCTATAAAAATTAATGTCTCTTACCGAAAATGCGACTCCTTCGGAGTCGAATACATTAAGCATAGCCTATTTTTAAACACATACAATCCCTTTGGGATTGAAAAAAGACTTGTTCAAGGTTTATTCACAAAATGTTTGATTTAAAGGTGTTCATGAGCTCGCTTGCAACTTCGCAGGAGATAAATCTACTATTTCGGTGCGCTGCACCTTGAATTGTTTTGTCTAATGCTAAATTATAAATCTTTCGCAGCGCTGCTGCTTAAAAGATACGGAAAAGCATGAATGTCGCTCTAGAAAATACAAAGCTAAAAACCAGACTATAAATATTAGGTGCGTAGCACCGATAATATTTATAGTACAGTTAACACAAATAAAAAAAAAGGTGCGTAGCACCGAAATATAAAAAAAAATGGCAAATACCCTTTGTTCTAAGATTATTCGCAGTGTTGTATTTTATAGGAGTTCAATAGTTCACTTCGCTTGCTAAGACATTCGCATTGGGAACAGAGTACCATTTGCTTTTTTATAAAACAAAAAGCCCAAAGGGCTTTAATGTCAATAAAAAAAGTCTCCTACAAATACAATTATCAAAAAAAATCTCATATAAGAAAAATTAGTAGTTTTACCCCGGCAAAGGAGCAAGAAAATGCTGTTAGATGCTGTTAAATACTTTGATTATTAGGCTGATATCCTTTGACATAAAAATATTTACATGATTATTAATCTGATTTGAATAACAGGAAAAAATGAAAGAAATCTTATTTGTATTTTTAGGAGGAGGATTAGGAAGTTTAAGTCGATATGGAATAGGGAAGTGGATTAATACGCTCCCGTTGTTTTCATTCCCCTTAAGCACTTTAGTTGTAAATTTTTTAGCTTCCTTCGTTTTAGGATTTGTGGTTGGAATGGTAGATTATAAACAAATGCTTAGTAGTTCAGCTAGGATCTTTTGGGTAATAGGGTTTTGTGGAGGATTTAGCACATTTTCAGCCTTTAGTTTTGATTCTTATAATCTTATGCAAGAACACCAGCATTGGACCATGCTGCTTTCCATCTTTTCCAATATTGTTTTATGCTTTGGAGCAATATTCTTAGGTATCTATCTTTCAGAAAGATTATATTAAGTACAAAAACGAAATTTTATCTTGCTTTTAATAAGTTGATTTACACTTTATTTAGACTACATTTAAATTAAGTAAAAAC
>CAYQSO010000076.1:0-3324 GCA_964420205.1 uncultured Candidatus Saccharibacteria bacterium | reverse complement strand
ATCGGTATAAAAATCACCGTCGGTCGTTCTTTGCATTTGCAAATGTATTACAAATTTTATACATTTGTTCTGAAATTTTTAAAAAGTCCGATTAATAGGGGGCTAAACCAGAAGATTTGAATATTTTTTTTTCAACCAACTCTTTTAAATCTCTTGTTGCAGTCATTCTTGCGACTTCAACCAATCAAGATACCACCCAAAATTGATGCGGATGATGCCGCACGAAAACCTCTGAAACCCTTATGAATTATACACATTGTTGGCATTTCGTGCTTTATTTCAATGTCGTTTTATATTTCTTACCATTTAAAGTCACCGAATATGAATCTTTCGTATGTTTTTCATTCTCACGCAAGCCATAATCAAAGAGTTTATGACAATTCGGACACAGAATCAAGATATTATTTAAACTGTCTTTCCCTCCTTCAGCTTTTGCCTTGATATGGCAAGCTTCTATATAATAATCTCCATTTGCTTTAAGAATCTTAGTTGAACAAAATTGACATTTAAAATCACGATACTTCTTAATCTGCACCATTAAATAGTTGTGTCTTTTATAAGCCTTTCCGTTTATTGTAATTATTTCAGACTTGTCATTTTCACAATCAATTATTTTGTCATACAAATCACCTTTTTCAGAATCTATTGATTCAGTCTTTTCATTTTGCTCAATTTCACTTTGTTCTAATCCATTCTCAAATGTTTCAATTTGTATATAGTCTGATATTAATTCTTGTCCCTTATAAACTGCAACAAGAAAATGGTTTAAAGCATCTGCTTTGAAGTAATTTTCAAGAATTGAATAGTTACTTATTAAATTGTCCTGATATTTTTTAACTAACTCGTAATTTGTCCAGTTTTTTGTTGATGACATTTTATATCCAAGTTTATTTAATGCCTTTAAGGTTTTATTATTCATAATCGGAAATGTTTTGTAATCTATCCGATTTAAAAATATAGTTGCAATACCAACCCCAAAACCTGGGTAATTATCTAATTGCAAAAACCAGTCTTTAAGCGAGAATTTGTCTTGAAATGGTTTTAATATGAATTGTTTGAAACCTTTTAAATTAGTCAATACAGTTTCTCGAAATTGATTTTTTGTTCTGTCACCACCCGACTGAACAAGACCACCATCGCTTACAAACTCATAAAAGAAATCTAAGAAGTCTTTGTCCGACAATGCAGTCAAATAGGAAAAAGTAATTGTTTTTTTATAGAAATCCATATTTGAACTGTGTGGGTCTTGAATCCACCATTTCTCAAATTCCGTTACTATTTTATCCAAATATGTTTTTCTATCCATTTTTAATCAATGTTTAATGTTGCAGTGTCTTTCTTAGCATGAACACCAACGGCTTCGGGATTGGTTCAGTACAGACCGATGGGTTGCGAAGCAAGACAGTAAAGGGCTGTGCTGAATCCTAATCGGGCTGTATTGAATTAATCCTCGTGATGATATCCGTACGCAAGCGTAAAGATATAAATAAATTTTATAATACATACATTTTTTTAGCCCGATTATTCCCGAAGCCGATGATATACAATAGGGGTCGAGAGTGCGAAGCACGAAGACACCGTCAAGCGAAGCGTATTGTATATCATCGGTTTGGCTATGCCCAGTAAGGGATTTCGTAGCACTTCCGGTTCAATTTATCACTAGTTTTCATTACTTGCATTTACTTTCAATTTTCCACTAAAACCCTTATTGGGTATAGCCTTTGTTAGCGTTTCGGCATTTTTATATTTCTGTTTCAAATTCACTTTCTTCAACCGTTTCAATTGACTTTAACTCCTTATAGTTTTCAATATTCGGTGGTTTCATTCTTTCAATTTTACCTAGGTCAAACTCAATTCTAAGTGGATACTTTTCTTTCAGTTTCTCAATATTTATTCTTTCCATTTTACAAAAATCAATTCCATCTTTTTCTAATTCTGATTCAACAAATGAAAGATGCGAAAAGTACAAGGTTGACAGAACAGAATTTAAGAATTTAATGTCTGAATCCTGATTCCAAAATATCCTAAAATTTACTTGTCCAAAATTATCAGGTGACATTTCGTCAACTCCAACTTTAGCTAAGTAATTTTGAATTTTTGATTGTAATGAATCGATTTCTATTAGTTCACCTTCTACTAATAATTGATTTCTTTGGTTAATCATTATTGAAAAGTAGTGTCTTAATCTCATAGGAATTGGACAATTTTCACAAACTGGAGAATCAAAATCTGCCATAACTTTTAAATATCCTTTTTGGCCTTCTATTGTAAAAGGTAATCTAAAGTCAACCCAAGAGCATTTTTCACATAAATCAAATCCGTACAACTTATTCATCTCATTACGAATTGTGTCAGGGTGTTTTGTGATGTCCAAATTCAAGATTGGTATTGAATCATTATTGCACGAAACAAATTCAAATCGATTTAAGCAGTCATCTTTCTCTGAACAACTTGTCAGTAATGATAATGTCAATATGTAAAGTGCAATCTTTCTCATTTTTTTTTGCTGAACGCTAACGGCTTCGGGATTGGTTCAGTTCAGACCGATGGATTGCGAAGCAAGACAGTAAAGGGCTGTGCTGAATCCTAATCGGGCTGTATTGAAATCATCCTCGTGATGATATGCGTACGCAAGCGTAAAGATATAAATAAATTTTATAATACATGCAATTTTTTAGCCCGATTATTCCCGAAGCCGATGATATACAATAGGGGTCGAGAGTGCGAAGCACGAAGACACCGTCAAGCGTAGCGACCGCATGGGAGATATGATTTCATATATATTGTTATGTGCTTTTGTTTTTTAGTTTTTAATAAATATAATTTCATCTGACCTGCTATCGTAAACATGCTTTGTTGCTCTAAGAGAAATAGTATCTCCTTTCAACTCACCCCACATTGAATTATAAACATCAACTGATAATAGTTCACTTCTTTCGTTGAACATAGAACTGTCAAAATCGGAAATATCAATCAACTTATCTGAATATTGGAAATCATAAAACATCAAGACGTTAATTCCATTTTGATTTGGTCCTTTGTTAACCGCTTTGGATAAAAAATAGATTTCAGAATTTTTCTTAGAATCAAGTGACATTCGGTTTATCTTGCCATGATAATAAATATCAGAACCCAACACTGTTAAGTATTGCATTCCAGAATCATCTGGAGTTATTAATTTGTATACATTCCTTTCCGTACTGGAACAAGATGCAAATAGTATAATCGAACAAATTAAATATTTCATCATAATCCTTTAAATTGCACACAACGGCTTCGGGATTGGTTCAGTTCAGTCCGATGGATTGCGAAGCAAGACAGTAA
>CAYQSO010000075.1:0-3370 GCA_964420205.1 uncultured Candidatus Saccharibacteria bacterium | reverse complement strand
TTTATCACTACAAAAATCGATTTTTTTAGCTTTACACACTTTTTTGTACAGTATCTTTTTTTCAATATTTTACAATAATAATAGGTATCCTTTTTAAAAGAAAGCTCAATAAAAATAAAAAAAACATATTTCATTTTGTTTTGCATGAAATATGTTTTTTAATAATAAGACTATATTAAATCAGATAATTATAATTTTGCTCCCGCTCCGTAAATAACAAATTCCCCGTTAGTATCAAACCCTATCATGAAGAAAATATCTTCATTTACTACAAAATATATTTTCCCGTCTAATTGGGTACTATACATGTCTGCATAATACATGTTAGGGATATTTGGACATTGCTGGATGTTCTGTAGAGTTCCACTTTCAGCAATATTGCCTGCTTCTTCATAATAAGTACCACCACTGGCAGAGATTGTTGCATTTCCTCCAACAGGTACTAAACCATCTAATACACTAACAAATTTATAATCAGAAGATACTGCTGCAATCGTTGAGCTCTGGTCAACTTTTACACATAAAATAAAACCATTACCATATCCTTTATCAATAATAAATACTCCAGTGCTTTGAGTTGCATAAGCATATCCATTATAATTTCCGCTGGGATCTTGATTAATTGAAACATTGATGCGTTCGTTGTATGTTCCATTAATACTAAATGTGCCATCAAAATCAACGCTGTCTTGATTAAGTGGAAACCCGTCGTTCCATGTTTCCGGTGCAATAAGATCATGCAATGGATAAGGACCTGCTGTTGCATAACTCATCCCTTCAAAAATATTATTTGGATAAACGGTTATCACCCCCCATTCTTTATACCTACCATCATTGTAATATCCATCTGCATCAATTTCAATAAACACATAATCACCTGCAATATTGGCGTTGGTGTTAGTGTGATTAGAATTTGCAGTTACGCCAAAAGAAAGATTGTTTAATGGATTTCCAGTTGGAAAATTAGCTACAATAAATTTGTCAACCATTTCAACCGCATAAAAGGTATCAGTTCCAACAACAATTTTAAAAATCCCACTCAAATTCCCTGTCATTAATGAATAACTTCCAGAATCAGCTTGAGAGGTTGATTCATTGTAAATTTTCCATGTTAAAGCATTTTTGTCTATTTCAAAAGTAACTAAGTCTCCATTTGAGCCACTACCTGCATATTCTTTAACATTTGATGCCGGTGGACCTGTAGGATTATCATTGCTATCTTCATCTTTGTCACAAGAAATTAGAACAAAAGCTATTAAAAATAAAAAGACTATTACTGAATTTTTCATAAGCATAATTTTTTAATAATAAAACAAAATTAATTATTTTTGTAAAAAAATCAACCATGAAAACAATTTTTTTATACTTTGTAGTAGTATTATTTTCAAATGCTTGTGCTTCGTCGAAAGAAAATATGCAGAAAATCCCTGAAAAATATCCTACAATAGGAATGAGCATTCAAGATTTTTCTAAGGAATATCCTAATATTGTGAAAGAAAATAACATACAAGCAACAAAACAATATACTTCTTCTGCTGAAATTATGGAATTAGAAGGAGATTGGGTGTATGATTTTAAGAACGGAAAATTGAACTATTATTTGTTCCATTCTTATTCAGATGAAATTAATAAAAAAAAATTCCAAGACTATTTATCTGCAACACAAAATCAAATTAAGGAATTATCCCAAACTTTTCAAGAACCTAAGGAAGTTACAGAAGGACAAATTTTATTTATTGATCCCTCTGTTGAAAGGCATTGGGGTTATGATGTAATTTCTGCTATATGGGAATATGAAAACATGAAAATAAGCCTTGAATTCCGTTTTATTGGAGGGAAGGGCGAATATCTGTTTTTGTTCAAGATGCATTTCGATGTTTTATAACTGATTTTCAGTTGTAAAGATAATCTTTTTCGTTTGTTTTCCCTTTTATAAGCAGACTTAATCAAAATAAAAAATACTAGTACAAGCAAAGAATCTCTTTAAAGACCATCAATATTTCAGAAAACAATATCCCAGACAAGCGATTACTCCATAAATAGTTTAATATAAGTTCTCAATACAAATACATTTTTTTGTTGTTAGTCTTACAATTATTATTCACCAGAAAATCTCTACTGTTATAAGAAAACCAATGTCTAAACAATTGATTAGCTGTAAAATATTTGCATTTTGATTTTTTATTTTGTATATTTGTTTGATTGAAAAAAGTAAAGCTAAGCGTTTCATCTGCTTAATACTATTTGTTGTAAAAAAACAACACTCTATTTGTGTCCGAAATAATATATACAATGCCAGCTATATAGTTGACTAATAATCTGCAAATAAAAAAAATAGCGCCATGAAAAAAAACAAGATTATTTCACTCGCATTATTCCTTTTATTATTCTCTAGCTTAGCATGTTTTTCACAAGAAGAGGAAAATGAAGAAATTAACAAGCTCCAATATGAAATAAACAAATTAAAGCAAGAAAACAGCCGTTTAAAAACACTTTGGGCAGAAGATGTAGAAGATTTGCTGCAGAAAATACACGATGCCGAAAAAACATATTCTGAAACAGATCTTAAACTTACCGACTTACTAGTACAAGCAGAGAGTTCTCAAACAGAATATGTCAATAAAACAAATGCTCGTTTCCTTAAATATCGAAAGTATATTAAACTGGGATTTTACCTTAGTGCTTTTGCATTTTTATTATTGGGCTTATGGGTTATTTATCTCTTTTTCTTAATGCGAAAAAAGAATATGATGGTATTGAGAAAAACAGAAAACGATTACAAAAACTGGAGCCTTTCATTAGCTGAAACGGAAAATAAACTACAAAAAAGAATAGAAGACAATAAAATGCTTTTTAGCTCCGAGTTGAAAAAGCATAGTGAAGCGGCTTCTGAACGATTTAATGAAATAAAACAAAGCATTATTGAAACAGAAGAAAAAATACAAAAAAACACTTCTTCTGCACTAGAGGCTGAAAAACAAGGAAGAGCTGAATTAAAAGAGAGTTTGCTAGCTGTAATAAATAATGCTGAGCAAACAAAAAAAGATATTCAGCAGAAGATTGACGAAATAAAAAACGAAGTTTTAGCACAAACGAAAGAAAATCTTCTTGGTTTAGAAAAAGAAATAAAAAAAATAAAGACTGATTTTTCTGCAGAGGTAGAAAAACTCCACAAGAAAACAGCCAAAAAAGATACTAAAAAAGAATAAAAGCGATTTTATTTCACTGTTTTTTTCTTCAATACAAGCTTTTTTGTATTTTTACGGCTGATGAACGAAGAAGAAAACAAAGCGGAAAAATTATTTTACAGCATTGGTGAAGTCGCGAAGATTTTCAATGTTAAAACCTCCCTTATCCGATTTTGGGAGAG
>CAYQSO010000074.1:2398-3390 GCA_964420205.1 uncultured Candidatus Saccharibacteria bacterium | reverse complement strand
GTGTGTTCCGCTATGGAATTTATTGTTTCAAGTTCATTTTACAATTGAGCAAATAAAAATAAATTTAACTATTTTCAAAAAAATGTCCTTTTTCGCCCTCTAATTTCGTTATATATATGAGGAGGCAATTTATAGTTACATGAAGTGGGTTTGTAATCTTTCTTCTAAGTCATTTTTAGATAATATTAGGCATTCCCTGCAATCCTATACGAATTGGAATAACTGACACAATTACAGTAGTTATGCTATAATTAGGATAATAACTACAGGTAATATTTGTCATGTTGACGAAGGGTTATCAACGCATGATGATGTATGCTTTATTCTGGATATTTAGGTATTCACAACTATTAATTAACAAAATATTACACATTAAGAAAGTTGTTTAGTTGAATATTGCCATTCCGATAATAATTGATAAAACATATTTATAAAATAGATTTTAATAAGAAAAAGTGGAGGTGTTTTATTTGCCAAAGGGAAAGATATTGCTTGTCACTGCTTCATTATGTGTAGTTTTGTTATCTGCACAAAGCTACAAGGTCGCTGATGCTGTAATGGGTGGAATTAATCTCGGTAATGCTTGTGTCTATAACTTGAATGGGGGTTATCTTTATGGAGAGAAACAAACTACTTTAAGTACTTACGGTCACCATGGTATTGATTGGCTAGCTCCTGTAAATTCTAATGTCTATGCTATGTATGATGGAGAAATAGTGACCATCGCAACAGCAGGTACGGACTCCTATTACAAGTATATAGTTATTGAATCAGATCACCCTGATTATCCTGGTGTGAAGTTTTATCACTTATATGCTCATCTTGAAGAGAATGACTACTTTGAGGAAGGAGATCCTGTTTATAAAGGAAATCTAATTGCAAAAAGTGGAGATAATGATGGTCATATAGGGCCTCATTTACACACTGAAATTAGAATGAGTACCAATAGTTATTTGCAGTGTAAGAAATCCAGAGGGCTTTTATACAGAAGC
>CAYQSO010000074.1:0-2388 GCA_964420205.1 uncultured Candidatus Saccharibacteria bacterium | reverse complement strand
ATCTGGCGGATTTGGTGGTGTGTACGGGAAGGTCTATGATGCAGATAATAACTTTTATCAATTAATAAGAATTGCTGGTGCTCCGAAAGCAGATACTTATCATTATGGTGCCTCAACTACATATTATAGGATGAGTAATAATTCACGTTTCCCTGATGAAGCAGCATATAGTAGTTAACTACTATATCGGTAGAGTAAGCTCTGGTAGTGTTACTTTGGATTTTGATAATGGCTCTCAAACAGTTTATGAGACCGTATATGCTAACTCTGACCATCTTGTTACAACAGTAACACTAAATTAATAAGGAGCTAAAAATATGAAAAAAAGAAGCTTTATGTTTTTTGTTGTGGCTCTTATCTTAGCAACTGCATTAATGGCATTTTCAATTAATGAGTTTATTTTTAGAAGGGATGCTTTAATTGAAAATGGCGATGTACCACCTACTGTCACTTCCAGCAACATTGGAGACATCAATAAAGACTATTCAATAAAATTGGAAGGGGAAGATATCGATGGTTCTTTTCTCTATTCAATCATAGATAGTACATCTAAAAAAGTGATTAAAAAGTTTAATTATCTGCCATATCAAGAACGCCGACCGTTATATGAACAACTCGGTAATGGCGACTATATTATTGCAAAAAAAGTAATTTTAAAAAATGGCGGAGAAATAATAAATATTACTGAAACTTTTGATACATTATTTTGGGATTACTCTATTTTTGAAAATTATATTGCTTATATTAGTCCAGATACAGAAGCTAATAGAGCAAATGATGAGCCACAAGCTGGATTGGCGTGTAATATTAGCTTAATTGATTTATCTAAAGGTTATCAAGCACAAATAGTAGATAAATTTGTTTTACCCTATGAGCTTAGTTTTAACCCTAAGTTAAATATTGCTTATGATAATGAAGGTATTTTATATTATGACTACTACAATGAAGTTCCTCAGATTAAAGTTTATGATGTTGAAAATGAGCAGAGTAGTGTTTATTTAGAAAAAGCCATGGGTGTTTTGATCTCTCCATATGATAGTTACATGATTTATGGTCAATTAAACAGTACAAGTAAAGATGATAGATCAAATGAGACAATGATAATTCATAACTTAGTAACTAAAGAAGAAGTCAGCTTACCAGCAGGACACATTGCAAAAGTATTCTGGGATGAGAAAAGGGCGATTATTTTTAATGATCATACAAATGTGTATGATATTTTTAATCTGGAAAATTGGCTTAATATAGGCACCCTAGATGCACCGTTCCAGGCTACAAAAATAGAAAAACTAAGTGGCGAGTCTTATCGTGTTCATTATTATGATTATAACCAGAGTAATGTAATAGTAACTACAAAAGAATTTAATGTAAAGTCTACAAAATAAGTGTTTTTGGTAAAGTAAAAGTACAAGAAACGGCCGTCAGAAATACAATAAAGTAATTGCTAGAATCGACTTCAAATAACTCTAAACTAAGCGTCTAGCCTTTATAGGGAGGAAAAGGAAGTGCTGACACACATGATATTTAGAATTTTACATGGTTGAGAATTAAGGACGCACCAGCTCTCACCCCCTGATGGGTCCCGCCCGTAGGGGCAGTGTCTCCGTGCCTGCCCACACCGCTATAGCCGACCGCAGGTCATCTAATTCCTCAAATTGAGAAATATGTGGTTAATACAGCAACAAAGAATAGATAGGTGCTTTACGTTGCAAGCAATGTTTAAAATGTCACGAAGTGTCGCTTCATATTGCGAAGCAATGCTTCATGCTGCAGGCGCTTCATGTCACGAAGTGACGCTTCATTTGCCACTATCCGCAGGTCACCTAATTTGTCAGGGAGCAATATTAATAAAATCACCATCCCGAAATTCACGATATGCTCTCTCGTAACCAATATTCAGGTTTCCTTCTCGAATAACACCGAAAAGGTTGGTTTTTCGGGTGAAACAGCAAATAAAACTCAAAAAAACGAAAAAATTTTAAAATTAGGTGTAACGAATCCGCTACTTTAGGGGTTACTTATATAGAGACTTGTGAAAGGAGATGATTAGGGTGTATGAAAAACTAAAATGCTTTTGGAAAAAACCGCTTTGGAAGAATTCCGTCATGACTTATGGTTATACTATTTTCTCATTTATACTTTGGGAAACCTTAATGATATTGAAGTATCGTGAGCCAAGATTAGAAATTGTAATTCCAGGAATACTTGGTGCAGTGGTGTTAGTTTATCTAATTGAGCAAGTTAGGAATTATCTTAAAAACAGTAAGTAAATAAGTAGGAGCTTTCGCAATAAACAAAGAATCACCTAATGAAATAGTATTTTGATGCGCATTCATAGGTTCTTCATTGTTAAACTGCGCAATACATCACGGGGAGGATCATCATCAT
>CAYQSO010000073.1:0-3391 GCA_964420205.1 uncultured Candidatus Saccharibacteria bacterium | reverse complement strand
GTTAACCAAGTAATTAAGAATTCATTTGTTGTAGTAATAATCATGTACATAATTTGAATCAAAAAGAAAATCCCACCGAGCTTTAGTATTTTTCTGGCATAACCTTTTTTAAAATAACTAAAAGCCCTTCAATTTATTTTGAAGGGATTTTTTTTTGCACCTTTGCAAAATTTATCCCCGTTTTTTTAGTTACTTTGCTATATCTTATTTGTTTTATACCAAATGAAAAAAAATATACTGTATCTTATTCTAATCCTCTTTCCTTTAATCACTTTTGCTCAACAGCAAAATATTCAGGATGATGAAATACCCAAAGACAGTATTAAACAATCCAGAAAAATTACCTACTTTACAGAAAAAACTATCGATTTTATGCGCTTTAACGACAGCCTTACTGTCGATACTGCTCTATCTTTCTTCCAAAACTATTTTCCCAAACAAAATGAATACGATTTTTATACGGAAAATGCTATCTATGGAAGCTTTGCTAAAAAATTACGCTTCGAAATTCAAGAGGATTTCCCCATACACGCATATAGCCAAGCTTATCAACGATATCTTTATGATTTTGACGATGTCGCTTTTTACCAACTAAAATCGCCTTTCTCTGAAATGTATTATAATACCGTTTTTGGTTCTTATGAAGTCTTTAATACCAAATTATACCAAAATATCGGTAAGAATATTAATCTGGGATTTCAGTACCACACATTGGGAGGACCCGGGAAATATCTTAACCAAAGCGTGCGGCACAATAATTTTGTCTTTAACGCTCTTATCCGTTCCAGAAATCAACGATATTTGCTGATGCCTGTATTTATCCATAATCAAGTTAAAGGATCAGAAAACGGAGGAATTCGCAATGATTCCATTTTTGAAAGCAATATTGAAAGCAATAGAAATACTATTGGAGTTTGGCTCCCTTCTGCACAGAATGAATTTATCCAAAACAACTTTAGGATTAAGCAATATATCTTCCTCCGAAAACAAAGTCTCCCAGATTCTATGATTACAGCTCCTCCTAATGGATCAGCTATATCACACAGCTTTAGCTTCAGAAACAACAAAAGAATGTATTCCAGTGCAGCTGCCGACAGTCTTTTTTATGATAATTTTTATCTGGATCCCTCAGCTACATTTGATTCTTTAAGATTGCAGACGATTAGTAATGAATTGATGCTTTCCAATTTCTCTTCGAATGATAGTATTCCAACAAAGCATAAACAGTATTATCTGAAAGCTGCGCATCATTATCATCTTTTGTCGGATGCTTATCTTTCTAATAGTTTTGCTCATTTTGAATTTGGTGGCGGATTTAGTTATCCGCTAATCAAAAGCTTTCGCATTAGTTCTGATATTAGCTATCTAATGGGCGATTATGCCAACGGAGATTACAGTATTTCGCTTTCATTACATAAGAAAACTTCCCGGAACGATTATGGCTTAAGTCTCTTGCAAAAAAAGAGCAGCGCTTCTTATTTTGAATCCTATTTTACTTCCAATCATTTTATCTGGAATAGATCCTGGAAACAGCAAAACTTTTCCCGACTTTCTGCTTTTTATGAAAGCAATAGCCTCTTGTTTCGTGTGGCTGCTTTTATGTTTAGCGATTATCTCTACTACAACAAAGAAGCAATGCCCACACAAGCCGATGAAGATTTCTATTTATTGCAAGCGGAATTAGGCTTTCATAAAAAATTTCCTAAGGCTTGGGAAACAAAACACCGACTTTTATACCAAGAAAGTCTTGCTGCGGATTATGTAAGACTTCCTCAATTACAATACAAAGGCGGAATATCCTATGCCTTCCATCTTTTCGATAAGGCATTGTATATGCAAAGCGGATTGGATTTACACTATATAAGTTCATATTATGCAGATGCTTATATGCCTGCAACTGCTGTATTTTATTTGCAAGATGACAAGAAAATCGATCAACAACTTTTTGTGGATGTGTATGTAGCTTTCAAAATCAAACGTGCGCGTCTTTTTGTGAAATACGCCCATGCCAATGCTGGCTTGTTTGGCTATAATTATTATGCAGCTCCACATTATCCTATGCGTGATGCGTCCATTAATCTCGGATTATCCTGGCTGTTTTATGACTAAAAAAAAAGAGCTCCGAAGAGCCCTTTCCTTTATATTGCTAAAAATGTATCCAATTCATGCAGTAAACGCCTTGGCTTTTTCAATAAGTCAGGATGCTTATCTAAATGAATCATGCCGCTTACAGAAAGTCTTCTGCAATGGTAGTTTTCTTCTTGCTCTTCATCCGTTGTTTTCACTAAAAGTAAATTCCCGATTTTAATAGCAAATTCTGGAATTGCCTTGTTTTGTTTGATGAAAACTTGATAATTCTTCACAATTTCCTCATCTATTTTGTTGCTGCCATTCACTAAATCTTCTATCAGATAGATTTTTTCATAGACTTCATCCAAACTGATTTTTTCTTTGGAAACTGCCATTCTTTGATTGTAATCCAAGGCTTCTTTTTCCGGATGATAAAACTTAAAACCAATGCTGTCGATAAGTTTCATCACCGCTTCGTGTCCTTTTAGTCTTATGCTTTTGTTATCCGTTCCGTAATACGCGTAAAGCGGAAGGTGACGATTTAATTTCTTTTGTTTATAGGTTGTATTGATAGAATTAAAAGAAATATACTCGTGATAAGAATTTTGCAGTATATAAATCTGGTCTTTCAATCTTCCAATTTCCTGGCGGTGATCTTCTTGCATTTCCTTGATTTTCTTCTCGAAATAGGAATAATACTGTTTCATGAATTTATCTTTCGGACCGGCAGCTACTAAGCGTTGACCGTCTTCCGTATCTGTAAAATTCTCGAAATTCTCGATAAATTTATCCGCCAACATACGGGCTTGCTTTTCGTAAGAAGAAACATACTTCCATGTATTTCTGGGATTGAGAATAGTGGAATCTATGCCTTCCAATTCTTTTGGAATATGCAATCCGAAAGTAGGTAATTCTTCGTATTCAGCTTTATCAATACTGCCATCAAGGATAGCGCTGATAATTTTACGTGTTACAGAGATATCAATACGTTTCCCTTGACCGTAGGAACCACCTGTCCAGCCAGTATTTACCAAATAAGCTGTTGCACCGTATTTTTCCATTTTTTTGGCTAATTCCTTTGCGTATTTTGTTGGATGTAGCAATAGAAAAGCAGCTCCAAAAGCAGAAGAAAAAGTAGGCAAAGGTTCTTTAATTCCCCTTTCCGTTCCTGCTAGTTTTGCAGTATAACCACTTAAGAAATAATACATTGCCTGATCATTACTTAATTTGGCAACCGGAGGTAAAACACCGAAAGCATCCGCACTAAGGAAAATAATTTTCTTTGGATGTCCGCCTTTGGAAATAGGACGAACGATGTTTT
>CAYQSO010000072.1:0-3392 GCA_964420205.1 uncultured Candidatus Saccharibacteria bacterium | reverse complement strand
ATGTTTGCCAATAATTTTTGAAGATTGCTTATAGGTAATAATTGGAGTGATACCAAATAATTTTAATAAAGGAATAATAATAAAATACCCAAACAATCCTAAATGAAGAATAATGTAACTATAAAAGATAAAATATCTGGTACTAGAATTGAAATAGCTAAAAAATTCAGAGATGCTAAAAATGAGAAAAAATATTAATAAACTAGTAGAAAGCAGAATTATACCTCTTATCAATCTATTCAAATAGAATTTTTTGATAAAAGCTTTTATCTTTCTAATTAATATTTTATTTTCTAATTTTCTCAAAACTTCTGTAAGGCTTATACACAAAGATAATGCATAATACTGCATATCCTAAAATGAAAAAACAATTTTATTAACAATAATTTGTTTATTTATCCTATTTTATTAAAAATGATAGTGTTAAAAGTTATTGAAAAAAGCTAACAGTCGCTGAATGCGTAATAATTAACGTGTAATTGCTAATACAAGTATTCAACTTATTTCACAATATCGTAGAAGTAATCAATAAAGGAATGCTTTTTCAATCCATAGGATAATTAAACCGTCTAGATAAAGCTTATAAAAAAAATATCTACTATTTTTGATAAAAATTTGAAAAATAAAAAAGGAGAATATGAAAGAAGTAAGAGTAAGATTTGCACCCAGCCCAACTGGACCGCTGCACATAGGTGGTGTACGCACGGCTTTGTACAACTATTTGTTTGCAAGGCAGCATAACGGACGTTTTATTCTGCGCATAGAAGATACAGACCAAAAAAGGTTTGTTGAAGGGGCAGAAGAGTACATTAAATCATCATTTGAATGGTGTGGTTTGGAATTTGATGAAGGCATTGATAAAGGAGGTAGCTATGGCCCCTACAAACAATCGGAACGAAGTGAAATCTATAAAAAATATGCAGAGCAACTAATCAACAATGGTTGGGCATATTATGCCTTCGATACTCCTGAAGAATTAGATAAAATAAGAGATTCTTATGAAAAAGAAGGTAAAACATTTCTTTATGGACAAGCAAACAGAAAAGAATTAAACAATCAACTCGGAATTTCAAAAGAAGAAACAGAAAATAAACTGGCAGCTAAAATTCCTTATGTTATTCGTTTTAAAATTCCCGAAAACGAAACTGTAGTTTTCAACGATATTATAAGAGATACTGTAAAAGTAAATACTGCCACATTAGATGATAAAGTAATTTTTAAATCTGATGGACTTCCAACATATCATTTAGCCAATGTTGTAGATGATTATTTAATGAAAATATCGCATGTTATTAGAGGTGAAGAATGGCTGCCCTCTACCCCACTCCATGTGTTGCTGTACAAAGCTTTAGGTTGGGATACTGATATGCCGCAATTTGCACATTTGCCGCTATTATTGAAACCCACAGGAAAAGGAAAATTAAGCAAGCGCGATGGTGATAAACTTGGCTTCCCTGTTTTTCCGATGGAATGGAAAGATCCAAAAACCGGCGAAATTTCTATGGGTTATAAAGAAGAAGGGTATCTTCCACAAGCTTTTATTAATATACTTGCATTTTTGGGTTGGAATCCAGGAACTGAAAAAGAAATATATACACTAAATGAGTTAATAGACGATTTCAAATTAGAAAAGGTAGGAAAGGCAGGTACTCGTTTCGATCCTGAAAAGGCAAAATGGTTTAATCATCAATTTATAAAAGATTTAGCAGCTAAAGAAATATTACCTTTGATTAAAAATCTTAATTTAAATTACTCGCAATACGAAGAAGAAAAAATTCTTTCCATAATAGATTTAGTAAAAGAGCGCTTAAACTTTCCTAAAGATTTTATTGATCAAGCAGGCTTCTTTTTTAAAAAACCAGAAAATTATGATGAAAAACTGATAAAGAAAAAATGGAAATCTGATATCCCTGGTATATTAACTGAAATAAAAGAAACTATTCTTGCAAAAGAAGAATTTAAAGCATTGCATTTGAAAGAAAAAGTAAGTGATTGGGTAAATTCTAAAGAATTAGGTTTTGGAAATATAATGAATTCTTTGAGATTATGCTTGGTTGGTAGTGGCAAAGGTCCAGATTTATTCGAAATTATAGAAATACTAGGTAAAAAAGAAACCATTGAACGTATAGAAAAAGCAATAGCAGAAATAGAAATTTAAGAAAGGGGCTGTCAAAAAAGCGTAATAAAGTATAGTAGTGACCCATCTTTATAATTTAATTACCAGTAGATTAGGTCAAAAGATTACTCCAATTCGGCCGTAATGACGATGTATAGGACTTTTTTGACAGCCTTTCTATTTATTGATTAGAAATTTTTGACCAAGTATCTTTTAAAGTAACCGTTCTATTAAATATTACTTTATCAGTATTAGAATCCTTATCAACACAAAAATATCCCATACGTTCAAACTGAAATTTATCGAAGCTATTAACATTTTCAACTAATGAAGGTTCTGCTTTTCCGGTGATTATTTTTAAAGATTCATTATTAATATTGATTGTAAAATCATGCCCATCTTCAACTTTATCAGGATTTTCCACATTGAATAAACGATCGTACAAGCGCAGCTCAACATCTTTAGCATGTTTTGCAGAAACCCAATGCAAAGTACCTTTTACTTTTCTTCCATCCGGGGATTTCCCACCCTTTGAATCAGGGTCATAAGTACAATGAATTTCCGTTACCAATCCGTTTTCATCTTTAAGAACTTCATTACAAGTAATAAAATAAGCATATTTCAATCTAACCTCTTTTCCTGGTGCTAACCTGAAAAACTTTTTAGGGGCATCTTCCATGAAATCTTCTTGTTCAATATATAGTATTTTGCTGAAAGGAATATTACGTTTCCCTGCTGCATCATTCTCAGGATTATTTGTGGCTTCAAGAAGTTCTTCTTGTCCTTCAGGATAATTAGTAATTACAAGCTTTAATGGATTTAATACACACATGCGGCGTTCTGCGTTTATATTTAAATCTTCTCGTATTGCATGCTCCAATAAAGCCACATCTATAACATTTTCGCGTTTAGCAACCCCAACCCTACTGGCAAAATTTCTAATAGAAGCTGGTGTATATCCTCTGCGACGTAATCCGCAAATTGTTGGCATACGTGGGTCGTCCCAACCGTTAACGTATTTTTCTTGCACAAGTTTAAGGAGTTTTCTTTTGCTCATTATGGTATAATTCAAATTTAATCGAGCAAACTCAATTTGTCGAGGCCTGTAATCTCCATCAACAATTTGGTCTAAACACCAATCATATAAAGGCCTATGGTTTTCAAATTCCAATGTGCAAATTGAATGCGTTATTCCTTCAATGTAATCAGATTGTCCGTGCGCATAGTCATACATTGGATAAATACACCATTTATCTCCAGTTCTTGGATGTGAAGC
>CAYQSO010000071.1:0-3398 GCA_964420205.1 uncultured Candidatus Saccharibacteria bacterium | reverse complement strand
TCCCGAATTTGTTTATAAAAGCTTTTTCAGCAGTTGAAATTGATGTGATGGCAAAGAAAGAAAAACGTGCTGTTGATGAAATTCTCCAAAGTCTTAAAGATGCTGGCTTGAATGCATTGCCCGGAGGCGGAGCAGAAATTTTTGATGCACAGATACGAGCACAAATATGTCCCGAAAAACTCAGCGGAGAAAGGTGGATTGATATTCACCGCTGCGCACATCGCTTGGGAATTACTTCTAATGCAACAATATTATACGCACATATAGAAAAAGCGGAGCATCGTATTGCACATCTTCAAAAATTACGTGATACTCAGGATGAAACAATGGGTTTTAATGCTTTTATCCCGCTTAAATTTAAGGCAGCCAACAATGCATTATCACATCTGAAAGAAGGCGCTTTTGTTGATGATTTAAAATTCTTCGCCATTTCCCGTATTTTTTTGGACAATTTTTCCCATATCAAAGCCTATTGGCCTATGTTGGGAAAAGAAAACAGTAGTATAGCCTTACATTTTGGCGTTAACGATATTGACGGAACCATAAATGATTCAACAAAAATATATTCCAGAGCAGGACAAAAAGAAAAGCTAAGCATGACAGAAAAGGAAATACGGGAATTGATTCTTCACGAAGGGAAAACACCGATGGAGAGAGATTCTTTGTATAATGCCTTAGAACAACTTTAAAAAACAATTATGTATATTTATCCTATCTCTTCATTGAAGCGTTGTAATTTTTCTGCTGTGATAGATAGCAGTAATTTTACAAAAGAGATTTCATGCCTTTTTTGGAGAGAGTTGCTAAGTACAGAAAATGTTTTAGATTTATTAGAATTTTCATCAAATTTTGAGAAGGAAGAAAGTATATCAAAAGCAATAATCAATTTCAAAGATGCTTCGGACATAGTTAAGGAATTAAAGGAACTGATAAAAAATATTACAGGAATTGGCATAGCAAATAAAATATATTTTGAATCGATAGAAATTATAAACTATCTATTAGGCTTATTTTCTGAGTATTATTACAACAGTTTTCATTTAAGCATAGATGGTGCTTTTGATATAGATGTAGAATCCATCGAACAAATAGTCGGATTAGCTCAAAATTCAAACTTTAACCCATATCATGTTTTTTTGGAAGAGCATTTTGTTCCCTATATAAAGAATCAAGCTCCTGAAATTGTATTTGTCAATGGAAGACCAAGTTTATTCAACTTTTCACAATTATTTTTTATTAAAAAAATCCATCCTCAAGCCTATGTATTTATCACAAATCATTCTTCAGAATACTATTCTTTAAACAAAATTACCCAACACTTAAAACATAATAAAATCCTTTTTTCATGGATTGATGGTATTATCCTTGATGATTTCAAACACACTGAAGAATTAATTCAAAAAAGCATAAAAACGAAAGATGATTTTTTGAACATTCCCAATCTTTTAATTAATACAGCGGAGGGAATAAAACAAACCAAGTATGCTCCACGTAAACGTGATTTTTCTGAAATAATTATCCCAGATTTAGCTATTGAATTTGATAATTTACCAAAAATTAAATCACCATTTGAAGTTTTTGAAACAAAGCTTTTAATTAATAACAAATGCCATTGGAGTTCTTGTAGTTATTGTGGGATTAACTCGAAATATCCTACAATGATTAATACAAAAAGCGATGAAGTTTCTGATTATATATCTATTTTTAATCAAGTAAAAAACAAAAACTATAAATTATTAGTACTTCCAGATGAAGAAATAGCTGTTGAGATAGCAAATAAAATTGCTATAGAAAAGATTAAACAGCATAATAATTTAGCTTGGCATTATCGATCGAAAATTAGTCTGGACTATTCATCTGAAGTAATTTCAAACCTGGCGAAATCGAACTTAAAAGGAATATATTTTGGATTAGAATCAATAAATCAAAGAATCTTAACACTAATGAACAAATATGATAGCATTATAGAGGCAAGTTTTATTGAATCTCTTGTGGATATGCTTTTCGAAAAGAAAATCCATTGTCATTTTTGTGTAATTATTGGTTTTCCAACAGAAACGAAAGAGGAAATAAATGAAACGCTTAGCTTTATTAATAAAATAAAGAAAAAACATCCAGAATTTACCTTTACAATTAATGTTTTTGAATCTGATATAGCAAGTCCAATATTCAAAAACAGTCTTTTTAATTTGAAAGGGCAAATTCCTGTTCCCACCAACATTTATATTGGAAATAAGCTGAATTTTGAGAGAAGTATCTCTTATGCTGAATTACTAAGTATAAAAATGGATTTTTTGGAGAAAAATCTCCCTGATTTTAATTCAAATATTACAGAAGTTATTGAAAATCCTAATAGTTTAATACAATATACTAATACTTTAATCTAAAAAGCAGGGCAGCCAATAACCCTGACTCTTCCTAATATTGGGCGCGCAGGAACATTATAATAACCCCCAAATTGATGAAAAAGGGAATTATCGTTTTTATCATAAAACATAGAGGAAGAGTAATAGAGTTTAATCTTTTCAAAAATAACACCTGCCTGTAAAGAGCTTATATTACTATTGTTAAACAAATGTTTTGTGCCAAGCCCGATAGAATACATTAAAAAATTATAATCAATATTTATCCCCAAATAATTAAGCATATTATAGTAATAATCCAAATCAATATTATCATATAGATATTCATCTTGAAATTGATAAACTAGGCTTGTTATAATTTTTTTATCAAGAAAACCATTTCTAATAAATGCAGAATATTTCATGGGAATTCTTTCTCCTGGGTTTATTGGTAGTTTTGGTTTATTTAAGTGGTTTACCGCCATTCCAAAAGAAAAACTCTTGCCATAAAAAACACTTGATAAACCAATGTTAAAATTATGTTTGTTAAAATCGTATGTATTTCTCTTAACAGCAAAGCTGTATCGATTGTAAATATTGTCATTGTAATAGCTGTTATTAATAACACCCGCATTTATAGCAAAACTCGTCTTTAAAGCGCAGAAAAGATACAAATCATATGAAACAATAAAATCAAAATTTTTGCATTTATTTAAACCGTCTCTATTCTCATAAGTAGTATTAAAACCAAGAGAAAACCCCGAACGAGTATTGTATTTTAGATCAAAGACAGAATTAAAAATAGTGTTATTGTTTTTGTAATTTTCGTATAAATTATCTGAACTGATACTGATTTTTTCACATTTGATTATAGCATGATTAACTAAGTGCAGATTTTCCTTATTGATATTATAAATTGGATCCTGTCCGTAAAGTAGTAAAGAATGTGAAAACAATAAGAGTATCCAAAGAATTTTCATCTTGCTAAGATAAGAAAAAAAAATCAATTCATTTTTTACAAAAAAAAATCAACTAAAATCCTTTTGAAATCGAATA
>CAYQSO010000070.1:0-3409 GCA_964420205.1 uncultured Candidatus Saccharibacteria bacterium | reverse complement strand
ATGCATATTTTTTTTTCATTTTTTTTCTCAAAATTAAGTTTTTTTTTTGATTTGATTTGATTTAATTTGAATGCAAATCTAAAGGTGAAGTTAAAACTTTGCACTGAATAAAATGTAATTTTCAAATACAGAGTCAATGGCAGATATAAAGAACTTTCTCCTAATAAAAACACTAGGTGCGTAGCACCGAAATATTATCAAATTAATAGAAGAAAAGCCCAATATCCCGACAAATATAAATTCGATTGTACGGATGATAAAATCTAATATTACGGTGCGCTGCACCTTGAATCATGTTGACTCATAATTAATTATAAATCTTTCGCAGCTCTGCTGCTTAAAACTACACGCAAAATTCTACAAAACAAGAAAACAAGGGGTGGTTGATATGTTTTTTAGTGTGGAAGTGTGGGAAAAAAACACGGTAAAATACTAGGGCTAAGGCACAAGCATAGACAAAGGGGATTTTAAGAGAACTTGATTTTCATCAAGTTCTCTTACAAAAATTACATTGGCTTCACTGGAACACAGATGTCAACAATAAACTTACCGTCTTTTGGCTCTTCTGGGTACATTTCAAAACAAGGTTTATCATCAGGTTGGTAACCACTTGTAGGAAACCACTGTCCATAAACCCAATTCCATGCTTCTTGAAAGTCTTGAGCGCTAAGTTCAAATCTAGCAACTACATACTTCGCTGCTTCAATCTCCATTTTTCCAATTTCTCCACCAACTTTTGTTTCAGGTGGCACAGTAATACAAACACTCATTCTGAGTTTGTCTTCATTGGTTACATTTGGATCATCATGATAAATAACCAGGGATTTAAAATCTTCACCACCAATTAATCCTCGTGGTCCTGCCCATAAAAACAATCTATTCCAAATGTTTTCAAATAGTTTATCATCACCCATGTACGGACCAATATGCCTAATATAGGCAAGGGTCATTTTCGGAAGTTCTTTGACTTCAACACTTTTGTTTAACTTCATATTTGTCCTCCATTTTATGGTTTTTAAATCAGGACAAAAGTAGTGGTTCGATTTTTCAATGAGTTGATTTGAATTGCTATCTTCTTGACTTAAATTGCTTTTTTTAATTTTATTCTCTCTGTACTGTGTCGCGGATACTCCAAAAAGCTTTTTAAAGTTTCTGGAAAATATTGAAATGTCAGAAAAACCGCATTTATACGCTATTTCGGAGATGCTTTCGTTTTGATTTGTTAGCATCAGCATAGCTGCTTTTTCAATTCTTAAACGTAAAATAAACTGAAAAGGCGTTTCTCCAACGATGGAATAGAATATCCTATTAAAATGAAATTTTGAAAACTTAGCAGCTGCTGCCAATTCTTCCAATGTCATTTGATTTTCTAGATTTGATTCAATATAATCAAATGTCTTATTAATTCGCGCTATATATTCTGTGTATATTTTTTTTTTATTCATTTTGGTCATTATTATTTCTTGAAAAAAACTGCTTAAATCACATAGTGACTTATAGCACAATACAATAAAGTTGTAAACTTGAATAAAAATGCAGCAATAAAGCATTTTCCTTATTAAATCCTCAAAGTGCATGTAAAAATACAATTCTTTGCGGTTTTGGCAATAAAAATTTAGCTAACGCAGAAAAAAAGCTAATTGTAAATATTAGCCATTTTATCTCATACGTAACGATTGCCTGATTTAATTTGTGTTTTAAAGAATACTTGAAGTTGAAAAATGAGTTAAACAATATCCTAAGAAAAACTTGTCAATATCTCCAGATAAGAATTATTACACTTAGGGTTTTTATGGTATTATAAAATCAATCAATGTTTCAACGCTTGTATTAGATTCTGGGAAAACTTCAATGATATTATTTATATTTGAATTCATATAGTCAGCTGTTTCATGTTTTTTATCATTATTAACATCGTTGTATGCATATATGTAATAGGTTCCAGGATGAACATTCGTAAAGTGAAAGCTTTTTGTATCAACAGTCATATAAGCATATTTCGAGAAATATTTCACTTTTTCTTTTTGGTATTTCAGCCCATCAAATAATGGCGCAGTGCTAAGAACAATGAATAATTCATGATTCTTACTAAGGTCTAATGATTCATCTATCGTAATCGTAACTGTAACGCTGCCTACATAAGGCTGGGGATTTCTTGGATATGGATCATGCTCAAAGCTAAAATAAATACTTTCGGATAAGTTTGTAAACACATCTGTAAAATCCTTAATCGGGATTGCTTGTGGAAAATCAAAATGTTCTTGTGCTTTAGCAGCTGCATTTCTATCGGCAAGTACCGCATCCCATTTGGAATGTAATGTTGCCTTTTCTTGAGTGTTGAATTTAGTTGTATAGGTTTGCATTGTCAGATTATTGCCGTTAAAAATAAACTCGGTATAAGCCCTTTTAATTCCAGCCTGAAAATCCGAGAAACGATAGTATCCGGAAGCTTCATCAAGCGAATCCATAACTTCATAAGTTACACATCCTTGATTCATGAAAACGCCTTCTGTACGCATGGCGATTCTGAGTTCTTCGTTGTATTTTATAACAAAAAAACTGGTGTAATTAATGGTATTAGCATCCATAATAGAATATTGTGAGACCTGAGATGCTGAAACTGGTCTGAAATCTACATACCAAGTATCAAAATTGCCTGCTGGTGTATTTGATATAACAGAACCCTCCCATTGTCCCATTATTTTCTCCAAAAAACTTATGCCATGTATTTGTTTTTCAATTGCATTATTGTCTTTCGCTTTTAAGGACAGTATGCTAATTAGCATAAAAAGAAGGAATAAAAATGTTTTTATAGGACTTAGTAAAAGGCTTAATTTTGTATGTTTTTTCATATTAAGAGGTATTTAGGTTATTAATTGTGCTGACCTATCATAATTCTAATGATTCATCTTGATTAGCATTATCATAGAATTATAAACTAATAAGCCAAGCAGATGTAAAGATACATTTTTTTATTCACAACAGCATAAGAAAAAATAATCAAAAATGATTCTTTTTTTTCAAAATCTACGTTTTTTCTTGATTGTATGCAAGTATTGCTAGCGCATATATTCCTTTGGCAATTATTTTTCGGGAATAAACTACATACAAACGGATAAGTTATGGATAATAGGTTTCAATCTTTTCTTAGACAATTGGCTGCTGTATTTTATGTTTTGATGCAAAAAACTATTGCTTTTTTTCTATGCAAAAGGCAGTCTTCCACGCTCTCTGCAAAGATAGCGATGGAATATATCAAAACTGGATTATTAATAAAAGGTGCAGCGCACCGTTATATTTATAAGAACTTTCTCCAATAAAAAAACACAAGGTGCGTAGCACCGAAATATTATAAAATTAATAGAAGAAAAGTCCAATATACCGATAAATATAAATTCGTTTTTACCGA
>CAYQSO010000069.1:0-3426 GCA_964420205.1 uncultured Candidatus Saccharibacteria bacterium | reverse complement strand
AAGGTAAATTTACTATCTAAACATCTTTTTTAAAAGGACAAAATATGTATCTATGCGGTCATTTATATCCGGTGATAATTTAAAATAGTATATAAAAAGAAAATTCACTATTATAAATACAGCTGAACGAATCCCAATATTCAAAAACAAAGAATCAGTAGCAGGAATATAATAACATGCCAATGTAGTAAAAAAAGTTAATAAAAGTGTAAAACCAGTAACCTTGTCATATGGAAACAGCTTCAACTTGTTATGGATAATATAAACCTTACTCATATCATGGATGAACTTTGAAATAAATGACGCTAATGCTGCTCCAATAATACCATACCGAGGAATAAAGAGGAGATTTGATAAAATCACCAACGTCATAAAAACAATAAGCAAGTAAGTCTGCCATCTAAAATATTTCGTAGTTAATAAAATATGAGATCCTACCCCAAGACTCATATCTGTAAGATATGCAAGACCGATAAACAGAATCACCCAGCGACCAGGTTCAAATTCCGGACCGATAATCCGAAGGATATTGTCCAGGTTAATAATTAGTCCTCCAAACACAACACATCCAATAATTAATTGAGTAGTTGCCGTTCGTTTAAACACCGATTTCACTGATTCAAAATCATTATTTTTCCATGAATCAGCCAAATACGCTGTTGATATTTTAGTAACGGCCCGTGCAGGAATAGCTACGACACTACCAAAAAAGAACATTGTTGAATAAATTCCAGTAAGACTAAGACCAAGAAATCGTTCAATCATTAATCGATCGATATTGATAGTAATTACTCCCATGAAGCCAGCAATTATCCCAAAAAGGCTCATACTAACTAACTCTTTCCTCAGAGAAGGAGAAATACATCCTTTTGGGATAGTAATTTTAAAATCCCCACTATGTATTAAAAGAATTACAGCTATTATTACAGGAATTACATATGCAGAAAAGTAGAGAAATAAAAACTGATCAAATGATACTATTTCGAAAGCATAGCACAAAATACTCACAAGCATCATTACGCGCTGAATTACTTCTTTCAATAGTAATCCTGCTGATGCTCGATACAAGGCTTTTAGATAAGTATCAAGAAATAAAAAAAATAGGATTGAAAGAAATAATGGTATAATCATTATGCTATATTCGGCAAACATTCCAGTATGTTCACTACCATTGCGAATAAATAGATTTTGCAATAAAAAAAATACTATAATTCCAATCAACGAACCTATTCCCATTACGCTAAGTCCTAACCCAAGAAAACCATTATGACCTTTTTCTTTATTTCTAAAATATGGAAACAAACGGGTAATAACATTATTAAAACCAAGAGATGAAAGCTGCGCAAAGATTGTTGCGTATGCTACTAGGATATTTATTAAGCCGATTTGATCAGTAGAAAGAATTTTGGGAAGCAACAAGCCCGTATTAATAAATCCAATAGCCACTCCGGTATAAACGATAATTGTACCAGCTATTGATTGTTTTCGTATAGTTCCCATATCAGTATTATGTACAAATATAAATAATATTGCGCTCACAACATTTATCAAATTCAATATCTCAATAAATACAGTGTATTTTTTTAATTTGTACATTTGAAAATAAAAACAAAAAAACGTGAACAGGAGAAAAAAAACGATAATCTTTATCGCTCCGGGGCTAAATTCATTTATCGCATCAGATATAAAAATCCTGGAAGATGAATTTAACGTCGTAAAACAAATATACTCTTGGAAGAAAAAACAAACTGTTCCATTTCTTTTCGTACGTCAGCTTTCTTTTCTCCTTAAGCACATTGCAAAATCGCATTCAATTATTGTAGAATTTGCAGGGTACTGGTCCTATTTACCTACCATTTTGGGGAAATTTTTCAAAACCAAAACCTACATCATTCTTCATGGAACAGAAACAGCCAGTATTCCGGAACTGAATTATGGCAGTTTAAGAAAACCTCTTCTCAAATGGTTCTGTAAACAATCATTCCGAAATGCCTTCATGTTGCTACCCGTAAGCAAGTCATTGATAAAAACAAAGAATACATTTTACACCACAAAAAATGCAGAAAAACAAGGGGTCAAACACTTCTTCCCTACAATCAAAACACCATATAAAGTCATTCCAAACGGATTAGATATAGAATTTTGGAAGCCCAATGACGAAATAAAAAATCCAAAATCCTGTATTGCCGTTTTTGGAAAAGGACAGTTTAATTTAAAGGGAGGAGATCTTCTTTTAGAACTTGCGGTTCGTATGCCGGATTTGAATATTTATGTTGCCGGTTATGAGTACCAATTACATAACCAGCCGGATAATATCACCTTTTTAGGACACATAAATCATAATGAATTAAGGTCGTTATATTCCAGAAGTGCATATTATTTTCAACTTTCGGCATTCGAAGGATTTGGGCTATCTTTATGTGAAGCGATGTTATGCAAATGCATACCAATAGGTGCTAATGTTAATGCCATTCCGGAAATTATAGGAGATTCAGGATATATCTTAAAAAAACATGATCCTGATGCATTAGTTAAATTAGTATGTTATGCTATAGAAAATACGAATATTTATGAATCGGGTTGTCAGGCACGAAAAAGGATTATTGAGCAATACCCTCTTTCGAAAAGGAAAAATGCATTGATAAAAACCATACATAATTAAGCTGATGAATTATCCAAAACCAATAAAAAAAATCATTCATGGAAGCTTGTATTCTATACAAAAACTAATCAATAATCAATACATCCTTGTTGATTGGTCAAAAAGTCTTAACAACTTTGGAGACATCCTTAATCCATACATCATTAAACATCTCTCTTCGCGTAAAATTATAAATGTTCGCTCTGATTATTGCAGGTATGAGCATATTCTTGCTATTGGCTCTATTTTGGATCGGGCAAACAGTCATTCCATTATATGGGGTAGTGGTTTTATTTCAGAAAAATCTCACTTTATATCAAAACCAAAAAAAATATTAGCTGTCAGAGGACCAAAAACCAGACAGCTAATTATCCAACAGGGGATTGATTGTCCTGAAGTCTATGGTGACCCTGCTCTACTCCTGCCGAAGATATATCAACCAAAATCAAAAAAAAAATACGACATTGGTATAATCCCACACTATATTGATAAAAAAAACAGCTGGTTAAAAAGTCTACCTAAACATGTAAATATCATCAATATACAAAACCAAGACCCATTCCATGTTGTAGAGCAAATTTTTCAATGTAGAAATCTATTATCCTCCTCGCTACACGGATTGATAATTGCTGATGCATATCAAATTCCATCATTATGGATTCAGTTATCAAAAGAAATCACAGGAGGTGATTTCAAATTCCAAGATTACTATCAATCCATCAATGATGATACAAAAAACTCCATTATAGTTAAATCTGATACTTCAATTGATTCCTTAATTGGAA
>CAYQSO010000068.1:0-3456 GCA_964420205.1 uncultured Candidatus Saccharibacteria bacterium | reverse complement strand
CAAACTTTACACAAAGAACGAGAACGCCCTACTAGCGAAGAACAAGAAAAAGCATTTAAAGAATTAGCTGAAGCTACAGCCAAAGATAGAGAAGATACAGAAAACGAAGAAAACAAACCTATTCGACCTGATTATAATTATCCTAAAACAATAAAGATAAACCATACAGTAACAACAGTTAGAGAAAACATAGAATATAACGCTCTTGGCCAGATAGTAGGATACACAGATACGATAAAAGATTCAGGTTCTCCAGCATTAACAACTACAAGCATAATGTCTGATATTACTTATGATGAACAAGGTAGGATGACAGGATATGTTCAGACCATACATAAAGAAGGCAAAGACGGACAAAATGAATTAGACTATGACGCAGCAACTACAACAATTACAAGAAGCAATATGCAATATAATAATTTAGGTCAAGTAATAAGTTATACTCAAGCAGAAAAAACTTCTGAAGATTCTTATGATTATAAAATGCATAATATGCGTTATGATAAATACGGCCGATTAATATCTTATGATAAAAATAACACTGTAAATTCAACAAAAGATACTGTTCATATAGAACTTACATATAATGAATTAGGTTTAGTAGAAACTCAAAAAGAAACAGGTAAGGGGGGAGACGGTACTTATACTTCTGTTACAACATTTTGGTATGATGAAGCAGGAAGAGTTGATATATCGGTAACAACTACAACTACAAGAGAAAGAATTTTTGATGAAGAAGAAGGCAAATTTGTATCGAAGACAAGTACAACAACTACAATAAAAAACTATACATATGACCAATTAGGATTAGTTTCTTCTATGAGTTTTACACAGTATGATCATCAAACAGGTGAATTTAGAACAGGTAAAGATAAAGATATCAAATATAATAAAGACGGGACAAGGAAAGTTGAACGTCCTCATTCTCGATATCAACAGCAACCTTATAATAATGAGAATCAAAACAGAGATCCTCTGGAAGGTGCTGAAGTTGTAGGAGAAGCTGAAGTTGATGTAGATGAAAACGGACAATTGGTAATTGCAGAAGAAACCGAAGAAGGATTTTTAGAAGAAAGCCTTGAAACTAATGTTACTATACAGGAAGAAGTTAACATAGAAGAGTCAAAAGCAGAAGTTTATGATAACGGATATATAAAAATAACTTTAAACAACAATAAGAAAGAAGTTGTTTTAGTTCTTGATTCAAAAGGTAACGCTGTATCAGCAGATAATGTAACAGATATACCGGGAAGCTATAAATTAGAAATAACCAAGGATGCTGTAATTGTTAAAGATGGACAAGGTAATGTATCTGCAGTTAACGGTATTAAACTTCCTGAAGGAGCGGGAGTTGAATTTACTGAAGACATTTACGGTAATACGGTAGCTAATGTTTCAATTGGTGAAGAAAAAATAACTATGTATTTATCAAGCGGCGGAGAAGAATATACGAATATATCAATATTCGGATATAATGTTCATACAAGCCAGGATTCAATAATAAACTTTACAGAAGCTGGAACTATAGAGATATTGCCTCCTGAAGTTTTTGTTGATTTAAACAGAGATGGAATAGAAGAGACACCTACAAAGAAGATAGCTTTCACAGCTGAAGGAGCTATGATTTACATGCTTGGTCAAGATGAAGCAGGGCAATTGGTATGGGAACAGATAAAAGATAAAGAAGGCAATCCTGTTATTTTTAAGACAAATCTTGATTATAATTCAGCTGAAGTAAACCAGCCGACGGCTGTAGGATATAGTTTTTCTATAAACCAAGACGGCAAAATAGGTATAAACACACATACTTATATAGGCGAACCTGTAGAATATGAAGGTGTAACATATGGATTTGATCCTACAAAAAATAATCTTCAGGATATAGCAAATGGAGATTATTGGAAAGTAAGCTTTTTTTCTATTTAAAAGACCTTCCTTTCGTAAATCTTTTTTTAAACATACCGATTTTTTATTAAATATTTTTTGAAAAGTCTTGTTATAAGAATAGGTTTTTAATACAATAGTTTAAAAATAAAATTCAAAAAAAAATATATGACATTTAAAATAAATCATAAAGATAGATCTACTAAAGCAAGAACAGGTATTTTAAAAACTTTACACGGTAAGATTAATACTCCCTGTTTTATGCCTGTAGGAACTCAGGGAACGGTTAAATCTCTTTCTAACAGAGATCTTGAGGAATCCGGAGCTCAGATAATGCTTGCCAATAATTATCATTTATACTGCCGTCCGGGAATAGACCTTATTAAAGAACTTGGTGGATTGCATAAGTTTATAGGATGGGATAAACCTATACTTACTGACAGTGGAGGTTATCAGGTTTTTAGCCTTCAGGAAACATCTTATAGAAGGAAAAAATACAATACAATAGCTCCTGTAAGGAATATAAGCAATAAAGGCGTTAAATTTAAATATCCTTTAAATGGTAATAGTTATTTTTTTTCTCCTGAAGAAGTAATAAAATCACAGACTATTTTCGGATCGGATATAGTAATGGTTTTAGATGAATGTGTTCCTTATCCGTGTGAATATAATTATGCTGAAAAAGCATTAAACAGAACTTTAAAATGGGCTGAATTATCAAAAAAAGAATTTTCAAAAATTAAAAATACTAATTTACTTTTTGGTATAGTTCAAGGATCAACATATTTAGATTTAAGAAAAAACTGTGCTGAAGAACTTTCTGGAATGGATTTTAACGGTTATGCTGTAGGAGGAGTAAGCGTAGGAGAGCCAAAACTTGAATTAAGAAAAATATCAGAATTCACAATAGATTTTTTGCCCGAAAAAAAACCAAGATATTTAATGGGTGTTGGTTCACCATTAGATATAGTAAATGCAGTAGGATATGGATATGATATGTTTGACTGTATTATACCTACAAGGCACGGGCGTAATGGAACATGCTATACTTCAGAAGGTAAACAGGTTATACGTAACGCTGTTTTTGCAAATGATACTCGTCCTGTAGATAAAAATTGTAATTGTTATACCTGCCGCAATTATTCAAGAGCGTATATACGGCATTTAATTAATGCTAAAGAGATACTAGGATTAAGACTTTTATCTTTACATAATATACATTTTTACTTACAATTAATGTCAGGTATAAGAAAAGCAATTTCTGAAGACAGTTTTTTTGAATTCAAAAAAGAATTTGCTAAAATATATAAAAAGTGATAGATAATATATATAAGTTTTTTAAGACAAAACATAAGGAGGTGTTTTAAAAAAATGGTTAGTTTAGCTTACGCAATGGGTGGACAAGCTCAAGCAGGTACGCAGAATCCTTTAGCGGTTTTTCTGCCTTTTGTAATTATTTTTGTTATATTTTATTTTTTGCTTATAAGGCCTCAAAAACTTCAGCAAAAGAGGCATCAGGAAATGATAAACAAAATACAAAAAAATGATAAAGTAATAACTTCAGGAGGTATC
>CAYQSO010000067.1:0-3465 GCA_964420205.1 uncultured Candidatus Saccharibacteria bacterium | reverse complement strand
TTAGCACAAATGAAAGGTGCTAAACAAGAAGATCAGGATAAAAAACAAAAAGAAATTCTTGATTTACTTTCTGGTGAAGCACATTTACGAAGTAAACGAGAACTAATCCAGAAATTTATTTTAGAAAATCTTCCAATCATAGAAGATTCAGATGATGTTCCTGAAGAATTCGAGAAATTCTGGAATATTGAACAGATAAAAGCTTTTAACGAAATTGTTAAAGAAGAAAATTTATCAGAAGAGAAAACCCAAAAGCTCATCGAGAACTACCTGTTTGCAGAAAGAGAGCCACTACGTGATGAAGTGCTGGAGCTCATCAATGGAGAACAACCATCGGTATTACAACGCAAAAAAATAGGCGATAGAATCCTAAAACGAATAGTCGAATTTGTAGAGACATTTGTAAATGGGATAACAGGAACATAGTTCTATTAAAAATATGAAAAAAATATATTTTAAAAGAAAACCTATTAAATGTCCAAAATGTGGTCATAGACCAGTTGCTAGTTATGTAAATGGAATGCCCTACTATGATGAAAAATTAATGTTGGAAGTAAGTGCAGGCAAAATAGTTTTAGGAGGATGTGCAATTATTATAGGAGGTCCAAAATGGGTTTGTACCAATTGTGAGACTGAATTTTATAAGAAAACTGATGAACTTATTGATGAAATAGGATGATTTAAGAATACTCACAAAGAAAAGTATTTTATTTAGACACATTGAAAACCAAAATATAAACTTTAAAAATTTACAGTTATGGAATCTTTCGATTCAACAAAAAACAGCCTTTATGAAATTCTTAAAGATGTAAACTCTGGCAAAATACAATTACCGGACTTTCAGCGAGGCTGGGTTTGGGATGATAATCGAATTAAAGGAATTATTGCCAGTGTAGCTAAATCATTTCCGATAGGTGCAGTAATGCTTTTGGAAACAGGAAATGAGAGTATCAGATTTAAAACAAAGCCTGTTGAGGGAGTTCCGGATGTGAATGGTTTTAAACCAGAAATGTTAATCCTTGATGGACAGCAGCGGATAACATCACTTTATCAAGCAATTATCACAAATAAGGTGGTTAATACTAAAAATGCAAAGGGTTACGAAATTAAACGTTGGTACTATATTGACATGGTTAAAGCCATGGATTTGAGTACTGATCTTGAAGAAGCCATTTTTTCAATCAACGAAAACAAAATCATCACAGAAAATATTGGTAGAGATATAGTTCTTGATTTATCAAAGGAAGAAAATGAATTTGAAAATTTGATGTATCCTGTTTGGCTTGTTGATGAATATGATGATTGGTTTATGAAATATCAAGAATATTACGATTATGATAAAGAAAAAATAAAGTTTTGGAATTCATTTAAAAACAAAATCATTAATAGCTTCAATAACTATATGCTTCCTGTTATTGTGATGAAAAAAGAAAACCCTAAAGAAGCTGTTTGTCAGGTTTTTGAAAAGGTGAATACAGGCGGAGTTTCCCTTACTGTATTTGAATTACTTACTGCATCATTTGCTTCTGATGAGTTTGATTTAAAAGCAGATTGGGAAAAAATGCTGGCAGAATTCAAACCATATAAAGGCTTAGGTAAAACGAGTAATATAGATATTATCCAAGCAATTACACTTTTTTCAACCTATCAGAAAAGGAATGATTTTATTGCTAAAGGAGAGATAGAGAATGCTCCTGCAGTAAGTGCTAAAAGAAAGGAAATGCTAAATCTTACCCTTGATGACTACACAAAGTATCGTGATGAAATTGTAAAGGGGTTTATTAAAGCATCTAAGATACTTCTCGAAAACCATATTTTTAATTCACGCGATATCCCTTATACTTCTCAGCTTGTTCCATTAGCTGCAATTTTGGCAAAACTCGGAAATAAAATTGAAAATATCGGTAATAAAAATAAACTTTTGCGCTGGTTTTGGTGTGGGGTATTTGGAGAATTATATGGCTCTGCAAATGAAACAAGATATGCATTGGATATGGCTCAATTGGTTGATTGGATTGAAAATAATGGTCCAGAACCTAAAACCATTTATGATGCCAACTTTTCTCCAACACGTTTACATACACTGCGTACTAGAAATAGTGCTGCATATAAAGGTGTTTATGCATTATTAATGGATGAGAATACCAAGGATTGGTTATCCGCAACAAAGATCGATTTTAGTACATATTTTTCAGAATCAATTGATATTCACCATATTTTCCCGGTAGCCTGGTGTAATAAAAACAATATTGATAGAAACGATTTCGATTGTATAATAAACAAAACGCCTCTTTCTGGAAGGACAAATAGAATTGTAAGTGGAGATGCACCAAGTAAATATCTGGATAGATTAAAGACAAGAGCTGGAGTTTCTGATGATGAGTTCCATACTATTCTAAAATCGCATGTTGTAAGTCCAGAGCTCATGTATAATGATGATTTTAAAGGATTCTTTGAAGATAGAAAAGAACAAATTCTGCAAAGAATTGAGCAAGCAATGGGAAAACCAATTGCAAGAGAGCAGCTAATTCCCGAAGAGGGTGTGTTTGTGGATGAGGGAGGAAATGAGGATGAGTGAAAAATCCGCTCGTGCGGAAATCTTTTCCGTGCGCTTTATAACATAGCTGTGCTAACTCGAAGCAAGTGTTGAATTAAATAAATAGAACAATGAAAAATACAATTTTAATATTATCGATAGTTCTGTATAGCTTTATATCAAATGGTCAAGTTAATGAATCTGTTGGGGGAGTATTATCACAAGAATACAGCAAGGAAATAACAGAGTATAAAGTAAAAGAATTTATTGTAAGAAATATACTTGAATTACCAGATAACAATGTTGTTGAATTAGAAATTGATGCAATTACAGCAGCAGCAAGTGGCGAAATTACGACAGTTATTTATCGTTGTAAAGAATTAAAAAAGAAAGGAATTGTTTTTGGGTTTTATAATCCATATGTGAATGAATTTAATGTAAAGTTTAATGCATATAAATTTAAGAATATCGATTTTGATAATGCTGTCAAGTTATTGGACGAATTAGAGAATGTTTTAGATGAAAAAAAGTCAATTATTAAATTGTCTAATAATGATGGCTTGACCAAAAATGCAATTTACAAGTATGATGATTTAGTTTTTATTTTTTATAAAAGTGATTTTGGAACAAATTTAATACGTGTTCTTTGGAAAGATTTTGATTCTGAATGGAATCAGTCGAATTTAAAGGCAACCAAAAGGAGGTTTAGTCGATTTTTTGAAATAGAAGAATCAAAATCAAAATAAATAATAAACGAACAAGAGAAAAATTCAAAACGCATAAGAAAACCACGCTCACCAGATCATATCTGTGTGCCAGATTAATTCTTAGTCCCGGCAAATAGTATTTTATTTCTGTATATATTTGTGTTTCATACATAAACCTTAAGAAATTATTAATATTTCCGATTGTCCTTGTTGTTCAGGGAA
>CAYQSO010000066.1:0-3493 GCA_964420205.1 uncultured Candidatus Saccharibacteria bacterium | reverse complement strand
TTTTTTACCTATCAAACTGTCCAGTGTTGTTTTGTAAGATGACCAATATGTTATTTCATAATGATTGTTGTCAGAATCTAGTTCTATTTTTTTACGTTTTGTCGTTATTCCATGACGTTTAAGCTCTTCAAAGATCTTACAACTACATGAGTCGTTGATAAATTCCCTATTATTTTCACCGTACCAAGTTGGGATTAGGCAAACATTAATAATTCCATTTTTATTGTATTCCTTAATGGCTGCATTTCTTCCAGCAGTTCTTGCTGGGATTTTAGAACTTATTGATCTTTGAATACTTATACTTTTATTGCAACTCAAAACAATACTTAGCAAAATAAGAATATATATAACGAAAATATTAGTTTTTCTAAAACTCATAGGAATCATGTTTGTCAGCTTCAAGATAAATGTTTTGTTTTTTGAGTTAATTAAAATCCTTAAAAATCTTAGTAGTATCAATCGCAAAGGTATAAAAAGCTAATTTATTTCAGAAGTATTTTAGTCCATTAGTCTTTACGTTATTAGCTAAGTAAAAATGCAAGGAATAATTCACTTAATTCTATTTTGTAATTGGATAGCAAGATAGTTTAGCATGGATTATTCTTTTTACCCAATTTCTGTTTTTTTCTTTATACTTAATCTTTTTATTAAAAACCAAACTAAATATACGGCAACAGCACAAATCAATACATGAATAACAATTTTCTTAAAAGTATAAACGGCTCCATATTTATCATAATACATTGCATATTTAAATAATAACATATTGCCTATAGCCGTTACTGCCAAAAACAATCCCATAAAAAGCCCCTTAACACTGGCTGGTGAATAATGATAAAACCCTAAAGTTAAAAAAGGAGTGATGAATAATTCTCCTAATGAAATAATTATCATCGGTACTATTGCATAGCTATAGGGTAGTTTTTCAGAAAAATTGCTTATTCCATAAGCAGGAATATAATATCCAATAGCGACTATAATCATGCCTATTCCAATAAAAGAAAAAATTGAATAGATACTTTTAATTTTTACAAAAAAATACATAAATATTACTCCTATTATTGAAAACAAAACAAATGCAAAGGGATTTACTGTTTGAACTATCGAAAGAGAATTATCACTCATGTTTATATAATCAAGCACATAAAAAGTGAAAACTAATCCATTTTGATGAAAAGCTATCCAAAAAATTGGTACAAGTAAAATAAGAAAAATTAAACCTATTAATTTATTAATCCCATAGCTTGCTGGACTCTCTTTCACAGCGTGTTGCTGTGGAGAATCAATAATATTATCCGTTTTCACTTCTTTTGGTGCTTGTAATTCTTCCTTTATTTCTGTCGAAATAGGGACAAAATAATATAAAATCAATGATAGTAGAGTTACACCACAGCTAAACAAAAACACACTATTTACCCCAAATTGCTCTCTAAAGAAAACTGCTATAAATGGAGCAAAAATAGCCCCAAGATTAATAAATGTATAAAAAATCATATAGCCTAAGGCACCATTTTTAATGTTTTCTTTGTAAAGATTCCCGACCTGAATCAATAGGTTCGTTTTAAAAGCTCCCACTCCGAGAATAAGAAAGATTCCGGGAATTATAATGGATATTTGATTATCGTTTGACATTATCGAGTGCAAAAAATACCCGATTGTCATAGCAAACATTCCAGCAATAATTACTTTTCGCCTATTCACAAAGTCTCCTACTAAACCCATTAAAAACATAGATAAAAAAATGGCAAAATAAAAAATAGAATAATAAAATCCTGCTTCCTCTCCGCTAAATCCTCTTTCTTCAATAAAAGAACGAATCAATATTGCCATCATCGCATAAAATCCTAAACGCTCCAACATGTTTGTAATGCTAAAAACAAAAAGACCTTTTAAATTTTTCATACGCAATTTTTTAATACATCTACATTTCATAAATATCCTGATCAATCTAGATGTTGTTTATATTGTTTGCCAACAATGCTTATTAATTAATCTCCCAAAATTAATATTTTTTTTCAAAGATAGGTTTTTATAAGTGTTTAATTAAACCGCTAAAACGGATTTAGATTATGATTTTTCCTCAATAGCCTGCAAATAGATGATTTTTAATGGATTTACCCATTTTTTTATAAAAAGATGATATAAAGCAGAGATAAACTGATACATTTTTCTGCTACGAATGCACGAATACAGCTTTTTTGTGTTAATCAATTCATTTATAGTAATATTTAATTTGTCCGTAAGGTGCTAATCATTCTTTTGGAAATGCTTTCTTATCGTTATTTTAGAATAAACATCATAGGGAGGGTTTCGAGAATGTTTATTATTCTCAACAATCAAATAATCAAAAATGTTTTTTTGAAATGTATGAGTTTTACATTTTTGACCATTAAAATTATAGAAAGTCAATATTATTAATTCCGAATTCTTAGATAGTGAGATGGTATAGTAAATATTTGTTATAGAACCTATAAAATAAACCGTTAATACAGTATCCAAATTATATATAGGCAGAGTGTCAATTTGATATTCGCCTGTGGCCTTGACATAATACATATAGGGTATATCGCCATGTAATTCACCTCTGTAATAATCATATTGATACTTGACATTTGACTTATAACAATCTGAATTGAATTTTGGGATTAGATAGAATAATTCTTTCTCTTTTATTTCTAAAAATTCAAAGTCTGAATTCACGGTAATCAAACTATCATTTTCAATTAACTGTCCTTTTATCTGACCCACATAAAAAGACAAAATTAAAAACATAAAAATTCGACAATTTTTCATAATATTTTTTTAAACGAAAGAAATGAGAGATGATTTCTACAAGCATAAGAAATAATTTGTGCATAAACTTAAACAACGGGCTTTTATCTAAGTTATTATTTAATATTACGACAAAGGCACAGCTTTAGTCGAACTGGGATTAATTCGGTAGTTTTATTTAGCGGAGTTAGCGCGGTGTGCATTCTAAAGTATCATTTAGCATCAGCCTCAGGCAGTCGTGGATTTTCTTAGATAAAAAGCTGTAATTTAGAAGATGCAAACAGAAGATTTATTGGACAGGTCTTAGATCATTTTGCAAATCATAAACCAAAACACCACCTAAATACCCACAATACAAAATAGCAATAACTGCTAGAGCTAAAAAGATCATAAATATATATTTTAGCAATGAAGAACTATCTTTTTTATAAATAGCAAAAAATCTTATTAATAAGGCTATTCCAAAAAACACATAGCTTAGTACAGCAAAAACTTCGTGAAGATTCTTGACCTCTCTGCCTAAACCATCATAACTTCTAGAGAAAAACTCTCCCGAAAACCAAGAGAAAAATATTGCAATTGCAGCAAAAATCATTATTTGAAAGCCTTTTGCTTTTGGCCACGACTCGCCTTTGAAAATAATAGAGTAAAAGTCAAGTACTGCTCCAACAACAACAAGGGAAACCGAAAAATGAACGATAAATGGGTGAATATGTGTTGT
>CAYQSO010000065.1:0-3505 GCA_964420205.1 uncultured Candidatus Saccharibacteria bacterium | reverse complement strand
CGGGGGACAATGAAACAGGGCGGAAACCCGCACAATTGTTAACACGGGACCGTTACCAAACATGCCGTTTTTTCAGCGCGAACTCCCAAACAAGCTTCGTTTTTTACCAAATTGAGAAAGCTTATTAAACAAAAGTTTTGTGGTTCTTTATTTGGTCAATATAGTTTGTCTATGAGAAGCAACTTGATTATTCATAAGAAACTATTTCAGTAAAAAACTCCGCTTTTGCCAACACACTTCTTGCCAACTTTCTTTTTTTGTAAATCGAGTATGGTTTTAACTTCATTCTGTCGTTTGTGCAGTAAGTAGGGGAGTTTGCTTTTTAATTAACTTTTTCTAACGGTGGATAATTAAACAGGGCGGTTTTTTGAAAATTAAAACCATTTTATTTGATAATTTACTGCAAATCAGAAAGTTTTAATGCGGCACGTTAATGGTAACACGTGTTCAGCGTACATGCGGGGTTTTTGGCGGTTTGATGACAAAGTATTATATTCGTGTTGGTCTTTTGTCGGTTGATAATGAATCAAGGTGGAAACCCGCACGATAGCGCTAACACGGGACCGTTAGCGCTAATTATTTTTTTAAGCAATTATTTTTCTTTAAGTTTAAATTAAAACTCAATATGAAAACAATTAAAAAATTCTATTTACCAACTTTTCTTGTTTTATTAATCCTATTAGGAATTCTTCTATGGTTCAAATTTCCTAAATTCAATGAATTTGGACTTAATTTTACAACAGAGATGATTGGTGTTTTTATAACAGTATTTATTGTTGACTTTTTATTAAAAAGAAGAGAAGATGAACGTTTATTACCGAATAGGATAATTGTTTATCAAGAGACAAGTTTATTATATAATCGATTCTCAAGCCTCTTTTTTGAATTATATAATAAGACAGTTAAGGAAATTCCACCAAAAGATACTATTGGTTTTCTTGAAGCTAATTTAATTGAAAAAGCATTATATCACGCAGATAGTAATGCAAATGCAAATGTCTCTCCACCTCAAAAATTACCAAATTACATTGCAAATTCAGGTAAAGACTTAACTGAAAGAGCAGAAAAGATACTTGATAAGTACTCTATTTTTATGGACCCAAAAGTTGCGCTCTTAATTCACAAATGTTTTATTGAGTGTGTATTTATATCAACATTGAAAATGCTTTCTTCAGTGATAGATTCAAGGAAAAGTTTACATTTTCCAGATTCATTAGCTTTCCATCTTTATCATTTGACAAAAGAAGATATTGAAAATTTTGTTGAACTATATAAATTGCTAGACAAAGAGAGACTAATATTAATAAAAACTGAAAATAATTTAAGAGATTTATCAACACCTGAATATATTTCCCTACAAAAAGATAGAAAGTTTTCATATCGAATTTCAGATGAGAAACTAAAGGAACAAACAGGAAGATTTGAAGAATCAAGAAAAAAATAACAAGCGCTAACACGTGTTCAAGTTCAACGCGGGGTTTTGTGGTTTGCTGACTAAGTTTTATCTTAGTAAAGTTGTTCAACGGTGGACAATGAAACAAGGCGGAAACCCGCGCTAAACTTAACACGGGACCGTTATAAGTAAGGCGTGAAAAAAATTTAGAGCGTAAATTTATACTCAATTTGTTAAGCAATTATTTCATGTATCTTTTCTCACATTCTGACAGTTAAAATAAGCCAGAAACCTTATTGCATTTTGACAATCTAAATATTCTTAGCTGTTAGACAGGTAATTCTTTAGGATTGGTTCAGCTGTAATGACAAGTAAAAAATTAGTATTCCCACGCGCTTGCAGCCTTTCGGCTGCAGTTGTGTTTTACTAAAACACATTTGCTCCGCTTTGCTTCTCAAAAGAGTTTTAGTTTAAATTTTGCCTTTTTGAATAAGTTTTAATGTGAAATTTAGTACAACATCACTTTTTACGTCAAGATTATCATCTGTATCTACAACGATATAATTTGGAATAACACCTCTTCCTGCTTTAGCGTGTGGCATAATCAATTTACCACTTGATATAGGAACGGGAAGTTTAGTATTTGGTAAATACTCTACATTATTATTAAAATAGAAAGTTGTTTTTTGATTTGTTTCTTCTCCAATCCCTATTCCAATTGAGTAAGAAATGATAGTATTTGCAAAAATTGCTGCTGCTGAATAAGAATTTTCATTTATTAAAACAAAAATATTTCCATTAAACATATTCCATTTTGTTGAAGGCATTATAGTATCATGAGATGAATAATAGCAACATTCTCCAATTTTTGTAGACTTTCCTAATTTAATATCCTTGCTTAACCAATCTCTGGTAAGGGAACTTATTTTATAAAATGAAGAGTCAATATTACAAAAGGGCTTTTTTATTAAATAAGAAAGCAATGAATCTACATTCCAGCCATGCCCTCCACTGTTTTCTCTTAAATCAATGATTAAGTTATCTACTTTGGATTCTTTTATTTGTGTAAAGATTGTATCAAAATCCATATACCTTTTCAAACTGAAACTTGGAATTTTTAGAACAGCAGTTTCATTTGAAACTAATTTTAAATGCAATTTGTCATTATGCAGATTGTTTTCTTGTGGAATAGTTTCTTTTTGGATTTTTTCAACAAATATCTTATGTTCCTCGCCATTTCTTGATAGAATTATTTCATATGAATTGGGATAATTAAATATTAAGGGAGATATGTATTCAAATACCCAAATTAATCTTTTATTAATATTAAAATCAGCATTCTTTGGAATAAAATTGTTCAATATAGAAATAATACTGCTTGATTGGATTCCATTAACAGATTTAATTTCTTCATTTTCAAATTTTATATATTCACCGAAACTTCTTTTTAATATAATTTTATTATTATCAAACGTAATATCAAAAGGAAATTCAAAGCAAGAATCCCGCTTGTTTTTCATGCTTTTACTATAACCAATTCCCGTGTGATCATCATTTATAGCATAAACTAACGGGGCTACTTTTAAATAAAATGTACTTTCCGTAGTTGGTTCTTTGATAGATTCCTTTATTTCATTGACTTTTTGTTCAAATTCAGTCTTAGAAATATAAGTGAATGGTTCTGGATGAACTGTTTTTATATAATACATTAGAGAGTCTACATCCGCTTTTAATTCTTCTGGCTGAAATACTTGAGCATAATTATTAATAGAAATTATAAATATGATTCGGTAAATTCTCTTATTTTCCATTTTTAAATATTTAATAAATGTCTTTGCTTATTTTGATGTGTGAATGTAGTATTTTTTTTGTAAAATCTTTAAACAAAACCTTATCCATTTACAAACACATTGGTAAGACAAGCTTACCAAAAAGTTTGTAATCCAACCCTATTTTGCTGTTACCAGCAATATGTAATCCCAACCTTAATACTAATTTTTTAGTTTTCATGGATAGTTAAATTCTTAATTGACAGGCTTATATTGCTTACGCCCAACTTATAACAGCGGTTCAGAAAAAATGCGGGGTGCATTAGTATTTTGACAATTTTAG
>CAYQSO010000064.1:0-3549 GCA_964420205.1 uncultured Candidatus Saccharibacteria bacterium | reverse complement strand
CCAAGCCAGCCAAAACATTTCCGACACCCTTAAACGAAGGCTTTTTTTGAAAAGGAAAATTGTATTAACTTTAGTAAAACTGATAGAGGAAGTGATGTTTGCGTAACAGCAATGATTTTGATGATGCTTTCTTATTTTAAAATAAATGATGAAAGAATGGAAAGAATTATTGATTATCTTATTCAAAACCAATTTAAAGATGGAGGTTGGAATTGTAGATTAATGGACAATCATAGTTCTGTTCATACTACTTTAAGTGTTCTGGAATCATTCCAGGAATTCAAAAAAAGTAGTGATTATAAAAAAAGTGAAATTGAAAAAATGGAGAGTGATGGGAAAGAATTTCTTTTATCTCATGAATTATTTAAATCTTCTAGAACAGGAAAGGTTATAAGTAAACAATTCAAAATGCTTTCATTTCCACCAAGATGGAAATACGATATTCTTAAATCTATGGAATATTTTTCAAATTCAAATACTAGTTATGAAATAAGAATGGGTGATGCTATTAAAATAATTATTAATAAAAAGAGAAAAGATAATACATGGCCTGTTCAGAATAAACATCCAGGATTAGTTTTTTTTGATCTTGAAAAAACTGGAGCTCCTAGCAGAATAAATACTTTACGTGTAAATAGACTTATAAAAAGGTATAATTCAGAAATAAATCATCTTCTGTCTGAATCCTCAATGGATTAATGAATAACAAATATAATCTTATGATTATAAAAAAACAAGATTAATGAAATTGAAAATGAATAATAAATTTTTTTCTGCCTTAACACTAAAAGGATTATTGAATAACAAATACAATTTAAATGAAAAAAAATAATATTTAAAAAAAAAGAGAATGGATTTATTCCATTCTCTTCTTTTATAATATTAAAATTTTATTTTTGAATTAATACCCTAGTGATCTAGGATCTAAAGCATCTCTCAACGCATCTCCTAATAAATTGAATGCCATAACAACAACGAAAATAAATATACCCGGGATAAGTAACCACGGTGCTTCTGTCATAACTTTAATATTTTGAGCCTGCGATAGCATTAATCCCCAACTTGCAGAAGGTTCTTGAATACCAAGTCCTAAAAAGCTCAATCCAGCTTCACCAACAATATAACTCGGAATAGACAGTGTAGCAGCGACAATAATATAAGTTGCTGTATTAGGAATTATATGTCTCATAATAACTCTATTATCCGGATAACCCATTGCTATTGCAGCCTGCACATACTCTCTGCTCTTGAGGGATAATACCATTCCTCTTATTACCCTCGACATACCTGTCCACCCAATCAAACTAAGAATAATAATAATCATTAAGTAGGTAATGGTCGAAGGTAGTCCAGTCGGCAATACAGACCTCAATGAAATCAATAAGTAAAAACCAGGGATAGACATAAGAATTTCCGTAACTCTCATTAATACTTCATCTGCAGCTCCACCATAGAATCCTGCAGCTCCACCGATAAACAATCCCAAAGAGAAAGTAATGGCTATACCAAAAAGTCCAATAGTCATAGAAATTCTGGAACCGAAGAATATTCTTGATAGTAATCCTCTTCCATATTTATCTGCTCCAAATGGCAGATATCTAGCAGGTAATTCGGTTCCAAACAAATGTATATTCACCGGTATAAATCCTAATAAATTGTATTCCCAGGATGAAACAAAGAATTTTAATGGATATTTCCTTGTTGTATACTCCAAAATTTTGGGTTTTTCTATCACTTTTACAAGCGTGGGGGAAATTCCTATTTCCCCTAAAAACTCCTGAATTAGTTCAGCATCTTCTCCTTCATCAAGAAACTCATTATACATTGCAATGGATTCCTTAATTACATCATCAAGTTCTTTTTCATTTTGAATAAAAACTCTTTTGAGTGTTTTTTCTCTAAATATGCTTACCGGTTCTCCTATATCATTAAGAGTTCTATATCTTGAAGGAGTAATAGATCCTAAAGCATTTTTACTGGTTTCGTCTAAAATAATAGGATTTTCAAATATTTCCATCTCATTCAATTTCAGAGTTTGAGTATTAATATATTCTGGATTACCAAGATATGCTCTATTGCCTTCAGAATCGGCAGCATATCTTCTTTCTTCAATAGCAAACCAGATACCTAGAGCATTTTCGTCATCATTATAAGTTTTCTCATCATTATTATTATCAATTAAAGTTATTTTTTCTACAGTTGTTGCTTCAACAAAGGATGTTCTGAAAGTCGATGGATCTCTTTCTACACTCCACTGATATATATAGGGAAAAGAAAACTTGCCATCTTCATCAGTCCAGTGCACATCAGAGGGAGGTGCGAACCCATTGTTTTGAACCTGTGCGTAGGGATCAACCGGAGCTAAAAAGTCAGCGAAAATTGCCATTAAATACATAATTGCTAGAACCCATAATGATAACAGTCCTAATTTATGCTTTCGTAATGCTCTCCACACCAACTGCCATCTGGTCATATATTTGACTTCAAATAAATCTTCTTTTTTTACTTCTTCTTTACTTATCTCTGCTTTTTTCTTTCTCATCAGTCTCTCCTAACTAAGTCTAAATCTTATTCTTGGATCAACCCAAGCTAATAATATATCTGCTACCAAATTTCCAATTATTAACATTAACGAACTCAGAAGCAAACTAGCCATAACTAAAAATAAATCCTGTTGTCTCAGAGCATCAATAACAAGTCTTCCCATACCAGGCCAACTAAAAACTGATTCAGTTAAAACTGCTCCTCCTAATAACGCCGCTAAAGTATATCCAACCATTGTTATAATTGGATTAATAGCATTTCTTATAGCATGTTTTCTTATTACATTTCTTTCTGGCATTCCCTTTGCTCTGGCAAAGGTTACAAAATCCATTTTTAAATTGTCAAGCAACTGGCCCCTCATCTGTCTCATAATTCCAGCAAGAGATGCAGTACCTAAAGTTACCATAGGTCCAATCAAATGCCAAATCAGATCACCTGCTTTTCCAAAAAAGGATAGATCATTAAAATTTGTAGAAATATAACCACCAATTGGAAACCATCCAGTTTTTGCTGACATAAAGAGCCACAAGAGTGCAAAAAAGAAATTTGGTATTGATATTCCAATAAAAGCAATAAAGGAAATAGTCTGATCACCAAAAGAATATTTATGCAGGGCAGAATATATTCCAAGCGGAATCCCTATACCCCAGGCAAAAATCATTGTAGAGATACTTAATGCCAGCGTAGCAGCTAATCTTCCCCATATTAAATTAAAAACAGGAATACGGTATGTGAAAGAATAACCGAAATTACCCTGAACCACTTGACCTAGCCAATTGAAATATTGTACTACTACAGACTTATCAAAACCAAATTGCTTTTCCATCTGTTCTACTTTTTCTTTACTTATTGAAGGATTTAAACGATATTGATCTAAAAAATCTCCAGGTGCTGCAGAAATTACTAAAAAAGCGAGAATTGATACACCCAATAATACTGGGATTGCAAGGATAATTCTCCTAACTATATATCTTAACACTTCGTAGCCTCCCTAAATTCATTTAA
>CAYQSO010000063.1:0-3598 GCA_964420205.1 uncultured Candidatus Saccharibacteria bacterium | reverse complement strand
AAACAAAAGTACTTCTTGACTTCTTTAACGAGACAAATACTTTGGAAAAAGCTTTTCATGAATTATGGGATGAAAGGAAAATAAACGAAGATGACCAGCAAACATTAGTTATAGCTAGACTTTTAACTCCGAATTTATTAGAATTTATTATTAATGAATATCAGCATAAACATATAACAAAGGAAAAGCTAGAACGAATATTTTTAGATATTGGATTTATAAATCATGAAAATTGCGATGAGCTTCAAAAAATAATTCAAGACAGAACAGATATTGAGATAAAGAAACCAGAACAAATAAATTACGAAGCTTTACGTAAAGAAAGGATGAAAGTTGATTTCGATTTACTCTTTGATCAAGATGCTTTTATAAAATCAACTAAAGAAGTATTTGAAAAGGAGAAAAAAGATGTGCTCTCTTCTGATGAGTTATTTGAGATGAGAAAGGAGGGTAATAGATGGTTAGACATTGATGAGTATTACCCAAGCGTTGTTATAAGATTACTTAGAGATTTTGTGAGAGGAAATCAATCTATAAGTAAAGGAAAAGTTTTAAGCTGGTTTGAGAATAAGAAAAATGATGAATGGTATAGAATCTCTAGTATTTATAATTACCTCTCAAATAACAAAGAACTTGAGGTTAATTCTGAACAGAGACAATGGATTGAGCAATGGTGTGTTGAGAATGTATCGAAGGTGGATTTTAAAAAAGCTATTGAGGTGCATGAAAATGGCAGAACCACTTTCAAGACCATGGCTATGTATATTTGGTATTTCTCAAAGAGGTTTAATATAGATTATCAGAAAAATGTACTACTTGACATGCTTTCCTTTGACTTCTTTGAAGGACAAGACAACGTTGGTATTGATCATATTACTTCCAAATTAGAGCATAAAGATATAGTTAATAGGATGCTTGAGAATATTAAAGAAGGTATTGCCGATAGCTCAGTACTAAAAAACCATATCAAATATTTAGCAAAAAACAAAGTTGAAGAAAGTTATTCAATGATATTGAATGAAACAATCAATTTGGAGAGAAATGAATATAAAAGAAAGGAATTTTTAGACTTGTTTTTTTATTACACAAATGATACAGAAAGTATTAAAGGAATTCTTAACAAAGCCGATTCTATAATTAAGTGGGATATAATTGATAAACTAAGAGTTAATAGTCAAGAAAACTTCGTTGAAAAACATCTTCTATCTATTATTAGAGACAGTGACAACAATGATGAAATTGGTAAGGCTTCAGAAGCCCTAATTAATCTGCAAAATATTGAAGGACTTAAATCATATGTTTCTTGGATTAAAAATAAAGACAACAGAAATAACACAAATACCATGTGTTTAAATAACCTAAAGACTATAGAAGCTATTCCTTACTTAATTGAATTGCTTGAATTTAGTTACAAAAAAGAAGATAATGAAGAAAGATTTAACAGTTTAAATTCTAGTGTACTTGGTGCTTTTCATAATATTGCTCTCGTTTCTTCTGATAACTTTGAACAAGTCAAAACAAGTTTGCAACAATTCATAACAAAGAAATCCTCAATACATAAGAACGTTAAACACATTTTATTTACTATTGAAAAAATTGAAGAGCAGTTTTATATGAATAAAACTCAATCGTTAACTATTAAAGATGTTAAAGAAAAACTTAAACTGATTGAATGAAAAATGTCAGAAAACATCAATGTATAAAAAAAATTGCAGGGAAATTGATAATCTCAAGGCTTGTAATCCTTTCAAACTACTTAGCACTGTGATGGAAAACAACTAAGCAAACTGCAATAAATAATACAAATAACCCTAAATAGGCAGATTAATGTTACTAGAAAAATAAACAAATAGGATGGAAAATGATACATTTATAAAAGGTTTTCGATTAACATTTGAAAATGCTCAACGTCTTTATAATGCGGCCAAAGTATTAGAAAAAAAAGAAGAATTTGCTATTGCAAATTCACTTTTAATCTTAAGTGCTGAAGAGGGAATAAAAGCATACACAATTTTAAATCAATATTTTTTCCCAAATAAAAAATTCGATGATTTTGATAAATATTCTAAAGACCATAAACAGAAACTTAAAACTATTAAATCCGTCTCAATAATTTCTCAAATTGCTGAAAAGTTTTATGAATTATTTTATGTCCCAATTATCGAAAACACGATTGAATCGAAAGAGGACAAAAAGACAATAAGACATAATAGTTTTCAAAATTTGCTTACTTGGCTCGAAAATGAAGCGAAATTAAAGCATACAGAATTATCGAAGCAAAGCGCTTGGTGGATGCACGCAAACACAATGAAGAAAAATGGGTTTTATGTTAGTTATAATAATGGTCAGTGGACAAATCCTTCTTCAATAAAAAAAGACAATTACCTCAAATCAAAAAAACATGTATCTACATTTATTAACCAAGTTGATGTGCTTTACAATCTTGACTTTAACAATAAGTTATTGCAAGACTTAATTGCAGAAATGAAAAATGAAAAAAAATAAAACAGCTATAAAGCACCACTGTTATAAAGAAAATATAATAAATGACACAAAAGAAAGTAAACAATCAATTGTTGCTGACCCAGAAATAAGATATAAAAAGTAGGAATAACCAATACACAAGAGCTGATAATGAAATCCATTTATTGTTTATTTTCATTTGTTTGTTAATACTAAAACGGGCAATTGTTTACCAACCGTTTACTAATTTATTTTTCTGTCCCCTTACATGCTTGTACCACAGTTTGTTAAAAATATTAGACGTGAACCTATATCGCCCACGAAACCCCAACATTATGTTGGGGTTTTTTTATGCCCAAATTTTACTGCTAATATTGCCGTTTTACTTTTCATTTTAATCTTTTTTAACAGCAAAGTACGGTGAGTTGCCACACACTCCTGCCATAAAAAACTTATCAACAATCGGCTGTTTTAGTTGTATTATAGGGGTTTTGCGTGGTTTTTAGTGGTTTTTAGCACACCCACTAAACAGAGTGAGAGTGAGAGCGAGTGAAAAAAGCCGTAGTTTTTTGCAATAAAACAAAAAAAACGTATATTTGTACTAAATAAAAAAAAGACATTATGGCAATAATTATCATTGAATATGATGCTCGAAATAAGATAGCAAAAAAAACAATAGACTATATTTTATCCTTAGGAATATTTAAGGTTAAGAAAAGAATAGGATTAGATGAGGCGGTAGATGATGAAAAAAAAGGCAGGGTAAAACAGGCAAAAAACGTAGATGATATGTTTGATGAAATACTTGGTTGATGTATTCGCTTAGCTACACAAATAAATTTGAAAAATCCCTGAAACTATGCAAAAAGCGAGGGCTCAATTTAGAACTATTAAAAACAGCGATTGAAACTTTGGTATTGAAAGGAGTTTTGCCACCAAAATATAAACCCCACAAACTTTCTGGAAACTATGCCGGATTATGGGAATGCCATATTAAAGCAGATTGGTTACTAATTTGGAAACAAAACAACAAAGAAATGACATTATTAATAATTGACACAGGTAGTCATTCTGATTTGTTTTAGCCAATATGATGTATGATGACTACAATCAGCTCAATGTCTCTGCCGACTTA
>CAYQSO010000062.1:0-3605 GCA_964420205.1 uncultured Candidatus Saccharibacteria bacterium | reverse complement strand
AACACAGTTTATTAGTAAATGGAAAGATTTAATAAAAGAATTAAAGAATAATACAAATTTTTTTCGGTATTACCAAAATGATACAAGTTGGACTAATTTTGTTTTGGGGGAAGTAGAAACAAAAAACAAAGTAACAAATTCATGTAGATTGGGAGAGATAATAATAGATGATGAAGAACTTGAATACCGAAAAGAAGATGCAAAAATTGACATTGCATTTGGTAAAGAGAATTTTGAAGTTTTAGACATAAAAAATACCAACAAAATTACAATTGACGATTGTTTCTATCCAAAAGTCTATGAAATTATAGTAGAACACGAAAACAATATTGCTACTGCATGGCAGGAGATGGTAAAACTAACCACCTTTAGAGCAAAACTAAAAGTGCTAATAACATACAATTGGGGAGAGGATGAAAACGACAAAAAAGATTATTCAAAGAATATTGAAACCACTGCTCAGAATTTCGAAAATATCATTAAACAAACAAATGAAGCTTTCCCCGAAAATCCAGACACAGAATACCTTCTAATTATTGGGCAAAGAAAAGTAGAAAACCTTTTTTGGCATTATTTCATCTATAATGCTGGTATTATCATGGAAGAATATAAAGATTAAAATTTCCTACGACATCTTTTGACGCATAAGGAATGTATATTTGTGAGATGAAAACAAGATAGAGAATTAACTTTAATAAAATAGTGTATGTGTGAAAATTTAAAGAACTTACTAAAAGAAAAAGAAATTGAATTAGAAGAAACAGAAAGCCTTCCTTTTTGTTTAATGCCAATTATTTATCGGAAAATTACAAATAAAGAGCTGCTGCATAGTGAAATAATCGCTACTTTGATCTCAGATTCTTCTGGAAACAATAAATCGAGAGAATTTTTAAAGCTTTTTTTGTGTGCAATCGGTGTTCAAAATGACAGTTTTGGAGATTTTAAAAACCTCAAAGTAGATACAGAATATACGATTAAGAATCGTAGGAGAATTGATATATTAATAACATGGAGTAACTATGCAGTAATAATTGAGAATAAATTAAATAATGCTCCTGATTTGGATAATCAATTAATGGATTATTTTAAGGCTATTGAAGGAAAAGAGATTATAATTGATAAAGAAAGCAAGAAGGTTGAAGTTTTAAAAACTGTATATTTACCCCTTCTTCAAACTAAAAAAGCAAATTTACAAATTGATAATAGAAAAATAGAAGTTGTTAATTTTTATCCTAAAGATATTATTGAATGGCTCAAGGAATGCTGTGAAAAATTAGATAAAAATCAAGCTGAAGCCGTTGCTTGTAATAATTATATAACATTATTAAAATACATAAACCAAATAAATTACAATCTAATGAAAACAGAAGAAATAATAGGTAAATTCAATAATGCTGAATTAAAACAACTTGTGAATGCAGCAAAAATTGTAAACAGTAAAGATTGGGAACATGGCATTTTGGATAAGCTTGAAAAATTAATTAAAGAGAAAAACAAAGAAATCAAAACTAAAATAGAACCATATAAAGCAAATAGAAGCTTTTTACAACTATGGTGGGAAAATTATAAATTTTGGGTTGAAATATATATAAGTGAAGTTAGTTTCAATGTTTATGCCGTTTATAGAGGAAGTAAGGAAGAAGCTGACAATCTTTTTAAGAAGATTACTGGTTTTAGTTTTGAATATTGTAGTTCCGAAGCTGATGTACACGGTAAAAAACAGTTTTATATATTAAATGAAGACAAAAAATTTCAGTATAATATTGATTATTCTGGAAATGATAATGAATCAAACAAAAAGTTAGTGGAAGATATTATTGAACTATTAGACAGTACTAAAAGCTAAAGATTGTTTATTAGCTACAACCTATTTAGATTGCTTATCTTTTTGTATTTAATAGAAGATATTTAAATAAAAATACATCAAATCATGACTTTATATAAAAAAAACGAAGCAGCTAAACTATTTAGCAAAATTTCTACAAATGATATTGTGAAAATAACGAAAAAAGATATAATGTCTTTTTGCAAATCTTGTAGTAATCTTAAATTCTTTGAAGAAGAAATAGAGTTAAAAGAATTGAAAACATTTATCTCTAAACCACTTAATCCAAAGGCTAAGTATCTTCTACTTTATATTCAAGGAAGTCGAGATATTTCAATGAACGAATTTTCAAAAATAATAGATTTGTTTGAGAATAAAAACACCTCTGTTTCTTGGGGATTTGGAGTTGAAAAAAACACGAATAACACTATTGATAAAGTGAATTTATATGGTCTTTATGGATCATAAAAAAACTATTAACATTAATAATAAAATTTTGATATGAGAACAATAGATTTTGCTAAGAAGTTTATGCAGGAAAATAAAAAACTCTTAAAACACCTTCCTTTTGTATGGATAAGTTTAAGGGATAGTGTGTTGAACTTAGATGAAGACATTAGTAAAAAGCCAATAAGCACAGACAGCAAATCAATTCTTATAAATTTTTCATTTAGTAAAAATAAAGAAGCAATATATGATGCAAATTATGTTAAATTGATTGAAATTGATATATTTAGTAATATTGATAATAAAATTTCAATTGATTGGGAACGTAGTAATATTGATTTATTCATTCCTGATATTTTTGATTACAGACTAATTCCAAAAGACTTCATGAATGTGAAAGTTAATTGGATTAGTTTTTATTCTGGATTCCCTGAAATAGAGAATTGCCATTCCCCAAAAGACTACAGAGAGTTTGTAGATAAATATTTTATAGAAATTACTAAGAAATTAGAATATAAAGATGCAAACAAACAAGAAATTCTTGATGCCTTAACAGGTGGTTTTGAAGATTTAAAAAAAGAACAACTAAATCGTATAAAAGAAATAATTGAGGGAATGTAAATAACACTCACAATCCCCTAAAACCTTCGTTTAAACATTCTGTTTTCGGGATTTTTTCTGCCCTTTTTTCCATAGATAATTTCTAGAAGAATTTTGAGCACCTTATATCCCATTATAATTGCTAAGATGCTGAAAAGAAGTGTCATTTTTTTGTATGATTTTTTACAAAGATAAAAAAGACTGCCTTAAAGACAGTCTTTTTGTGTTATTATGAAAAAATTATCAGCTTATAATTTAGCAATAATTGCTTGAGTCATTTCGTCAGTAGAAGCAGCTCCTTTTTCCACAACATCAGCGCGTCCGCTCATTTTCATCATATCGTAAGTGCGTACTTTACCTTCAGCAATTACTTCAGCAACTGCTTTACGGATTTTAGCAGCAATCTCTTTTTCTTGGATGAAGTCCAGCATCATACATGCAGATTCAACCATTGCGATAGGATTAACAATAGAAACGGGATAGTCAGCATATTTTGGAGCTGAACCGTGTGTAGGTTCAAATACCCCAATCCCTTTTTCTGCGTTTATTTGAGCAGAACAAGCAAAGCCGAGTCCGCCAATTAAACCTGCAAAACCATCAGAAACAATATCTCCAAACATATTTCCGGCAACAATAACTCCGTAATTTTCAGGGTTTTTTGTCAACCACATCATTTGCGCATCGATATTGGTATTCCACAATTCAATTTCGGGATAATCGCTTTTTTGGATTT
>CAYQSO010000061.1:450-3605 GCA_964420205.1 uncultured Candidatus Saccharibacteria bacterium | reverse complement strand
TCTCGGTTGTCCGGGGTGTAATCAAGAAACAATGGAATATGCTGAAGATAAAAAGCCCGCGCGTTAGCGCGCTAAGTTCAAAAAATAGTAGATTCAACAATAGCTTATGTTTTTTATAAAATAGTTTAAAAAAGTGGACTAGAATATTTATTTTGGCATAAAATTTTATCAGATTTCAATAAAATTGAAATTGGATCTTTCAGAGAAATATCTTCTGTTGAAGCTAATCCGAAATTAATCAAGATGGGTTTGTTTGTATTACCGTCCTCCATTGGATGCTGATTGAAGTAAGATTCGATACGACACATAAGATTTTTAGCTTTATCAGCAGAAGTTTCCGGAAGAATTAAAACGAATTTATTTTCTGTAAAACCTACGACAACATCTGAATCTCGAACCATCTTAGTTAGTTTTTCTGCTACATATTTTACAACTTTGTAACTTCCATCATTAGACTCAAAATTATTAAATTTATCAACGGCTGATATATCCAAAGACACCACCGAAAGTACGCTTGAATATAATTTTGCACGATTAAATTCACGGCTAAGGACAGTTTTCATTACCCTGCGATTAAGTAATCCTGTATGTGGATCATGAAAGGTAAGAAACTTTAGTTTTTCATGGGCGGTAACATTTGAAAGGCATATGGATACCTTTACGGATAACTGCTCAAGTAGACTTGTATCAATGCCCGGTTGATACCGAATACGTGAAAAATCTGCCTGATTTAAGCTTCCAATAATTTCGCCATCAAGAAAAATTGGGGCAATAGCTATGGATTTAATAAAAAATTTTATATTTTGGGGAAGTAATTTAAAATATGGCTTTAAGTTTTCATTTATTAATAAAGGTTTTGTGTTATTCTCTACCAGTTCAAGAAAATTATTTTTATCAATTATATTTAAATGTTCTTTAAGGACGCTCGAAGTCTCTATTGACTGAATTAGACTTGATATTTCACTTTTTTCAACCATTGAAAGCCAGACATAAGGCACTTTGAATTTTTGTTTTATTTCAGAAAGCAACACTTCAAAAAGATCCTTGAAATTCAAAATAGATAAGATTTTTGTCTCAATTTCATTAAATTTTTTTGCTATTTCCTCATTTTTTTTTAATCTTGCAATAATTGATTTTATATTATTCATAATATATTTTAACAATATTGTTTAACAAATCATTAATTAATATAAAAAAAGTTAAAGTTTAAAGTAAATGAATTTTGCAATAACTATTGTGCCAATATTTGTCATTATATCGATCGGTGGGAATGGCCAAAATCAAGGTTTTATAGCGCCCAAATTTTTTAAGTCCGGCTAACCGTTTTGTATATTATGAGGTAATTTAATCCAAAGACGCTTCCATATGGAAATTTAGGATACGTTGGACTTGGTGTCGCATTCTATTTTTAGGTGCCGAAGGTTTTGTTCGGGCAACTATTATTACCGGCTTTATAATGATATTGAAAAATTTGCCCGCCGCAGTTTTTATTGAAATATATTCTGAGAATATTGCAATTGAAAAGAAAAACTAACGGAATTAATATTAACTATAAATGAATATGTACCCAAAATAGTTGACTTCTGCCTCGATATTTTAAGCTGGCTCGCACTTCCAATGGCAATATTAATTATTGGGGCTACAATTATAATAGTAACATTTAATGGTATTATGAAACTAATCGTCCTTCCTGCTATCGGGCTTTACTTATTTTAATTATTTTCTTTAAAAGAAAAATAGTATTTACCGTCTATTATTTTACTTGTATCATCAACAATTATGCTACCTCCGCAATTTCTGCCAACATTATGTTGTCAACGGTCACATTTTTGTTTTGGTTGAATATTTTAAAGTAGAGAATTTTATAAAATATTATTTGATTTTATTTTTTTGGTGTTTGATTGTAAACATCAGACAGGGGATACCGGAATTTTCGAAAACAAGAATTGACGGTAACCTTTTGCTTTTCAATTTCATTAAGCTGCAGCCATGAGGAAAATGTTTTTCCCAAGTAACATAATAATGTTTACACTTATGGCAATCGATATTATTTTGAGGATTCATAATAAATAATAAAAACACAATAGGTTCAAAATTAAAGAAAACGTTGGTATCGATATAAGAATATATTTTTAGACGACTTACAAAAATAAATATAATATATGATACTCGATATGTGAAAAATATTACATAATACATGAAAAGTATAACACAAATTTATAACAGTATTTCTTATTTTATAAAAATAAATTATAAAAAATATCTAAAAAATAAAAAAAATATATTATCAGCCATGAATGTAATTTTATATATAAATAAAGTTATAATTTACATAAGATAGATTTTTAGTTGTTAAATGCTAAATTAATTGTCATAAATACTCTCCAAGTGGTATGTAAATTGCTGCTATATATAAACTCGAGTGATAGCTTAAAAATTTCTGAATTAAAGGTCTTATGTTTTTTAAGTAAACATTTTCCAAATAGTTATTAATGAGACTAATCAAGCGCGAAGAGATTATTTTAGATCTTTAATTGCTGACTTTGGATATCTTGGATATTATTTTGAAAAAGAGACAATATATTTTGATAATATGCCAAACCTCAATCCTGATTTAGTTATCTCAGGGCCACTTTCTTTTGAAAGATCCATCCGGTTTATAAATACAATAAAAATGATAAAATTTAGTGTACCTATTTTGATGATTTCGAATGATTCAGGGATTAAAGAATTTATTTTTGCCAGCTGGTTTTCTGATATAAAATTTTCGAGTTTAACATTCAATCCATACGAAATAAAAGTGGCGATAAAAAATATTCTAAGAAAAAAATTCAATCGATTAAAATATCATAAAAAATATCCTCTGATTATTGGCAATAACACTGAAATTTAAAAAACAAAAAAAACTACCCGAATTGAGTCGAACAAAAGAGACGGTTATTATTCACGGTGAAGCGGGTACAGGCAAGGATTTAATCGCTAAGGCTATTCATTCATTAAGACAGGATGAATAAGCTTTATGTTAAAGTAGATTGCGCAGCCTTGAGAAAAAATATCCTCTTTTGTGAAAATATTTATAGGATAGTAGATTTTATGGAAGTTAAAAATTATTTGAATAATATTTCTTTAAAATATATTTGTAGAGAATTTATAAC
>CAYQSO010000061.1:0-365 GCA_964420205.1 uncultured Candidatus Saccharibacteria bacterium | reverse complement strand
AGGCAAACAACCATGTTAAAAAAGCGCTTGAAATCACGAAATGGAATAGAAAAAATATTCGATAATACTCAATATAAGCTACAAATCACTTTTAAATAAAATAAGAGAATATAATTTGACCTGAAAAATATTTTTTTTTATGAAAATAAACTTTAGATCATAGATCTCTGCGATATTTTTTATGCTTTAGAAAAGCTTATTTTATCCGATTATAATCCAAAAGGATATTAATTATGCCGGTTGCTAAAAAAGCAATTAAACCAGAAGAGATTATTGAAATAGTATTAAGACGACGTTGGTTCATACTTATTCCATTGAGTCTTTCAATGTTAATAGGTATTTATTTTAATGTGACCCTACCCAGG
>CAYQSO010000060.1:0-3699 GCA_964420205.1 uncultured Candidatus Saccharibacteria bacterium | reverse complement strand
CTATAATTTCATTGATATTTTTTTTCTGTTTTTTCCATTCTCTTGTAAATAAAAAATTGCTTTTCTCTTTATTTTATTTGAAATCTTTTATATGTTTGTAAGATAAAGAACACTTAAAAATGGGGAAAAGGTGTAAAATATATGCTAATAATGTAAATAAAATGCACCTTTTAAGGAAATAGGGTGTTTGTATAAAGTTGTTGTACTGCATTAAAACCAAACAGAAAGAATGCTCAAACTCACCGATAAACAGGTCTATGAAAAGCTACTAGATTATGGAATGTTTCCTGAAAAAATATCTTCTATTTTTTCTAGTGAAAAATTTGGAGTTTGGGTTCGTAAAAAAGGAATTTCAGCTCATACAAGAAAATCTTTCTCAAATATTACATTTCATTTAACCAGAAACAATAATGCACCAAGAATTTTAAACATTCCTCACCCAATTCCTTATTATTTTCTATGTAAAGAAATTAAAACGAGTTGGGCTAAAATTTCTGCTAGTATTGGCGAAGTTGATGACTATACAGACAGAAGTATGATAATTCCAAAACCAAATAACTTGAGCAAAAGATTGGTTTCAATGCTATCGTACGATAGAAATAAAGATGAAAAATTCTTGGTTTTAGAAAAGTCATTTAAAGCAAAATATTTTGTTCACGCTGACATAGCAAATTGTTATCCAAGTATTTATTCCCATTCCATTCCTTGGGCTTTAGTCGGTATACAAGAAGCTAAAGACAATGTGAGGGATAGAGCCAAGTGGTACAACAAACTTGATGTAAGAATAAGAGCCTTACAAAGAAATGAAACAGTTGGAATTCCAATTGGTCCTGATACTTCTAGTATTGTTTCAGAAATAATCCTATCAAAAGTAGATAAAGCGTTATCAGAATATAATTATTTCAGATTCATAGATGATTTCAAATGCTATTGCAATTCAAAAGAGGAATCGGATAATTTCATTAAAAATTTAAGCAAGGAACTTGAAAAATACCATTTACGCCTCAATCAGAAAAAAACAGAGATAATTGAACTTCCAAAAACGATTGAAGAAGATTGGGTAAGAGATTTAAAGGCATATGCCAATAAGTTTTTGACCGATGAAGAGCTGAATAAAAGTGATATCAACTTTATTAGTGAATTCATAGACCTATCTATAAAACTTACAAAGAAAAACCCAAATGATTCAGCCTTAAGATATGCCGTAAAAATTATTTCGGTCAAGAAATTTGCCGATAATGATGTCTATGTTTTTACATTAATGTATCTCTCTAGAATTTGTTTTATTTACCCTTATTTCATTGATGTATTTTATGAGATATTAGAAAATAATCCACCGAGTAGCAAAATGAAATCAATACTTTCCAAAGAAGTAAATTCTATTTTAAAAGAGCATTTAGAGTACTCTAGGTCTGATGTTGCTTTATGGGGATTATTCCTTGCTATGAAATTTGATTTTAAAATTGAGAACTTTAAAAATTATTCGGATTATTTAATCAATGACAGAGATTGCCTTCCGACATTACTTTGTTATTACTATTCTGATAAGAACGGACTAGATACGGATAAATATTTTGAATTAATAGACGAAATAATAAGGGAAAAACAGGAAGAAGAATGGTGGATTTATATTTACTCACTATTTTATGAAAATGGCAGAAAACACGTTTTTAGGAGAATTGAGTACAAAGACTTTTATACTGAATTAAAAAAAGGAAATGTCGAATTTTATAAAAAATAACGCAGTACAAAAATGGCTATAAGTAATTGCTTGTTCGTGCCTACTTCTGAAAATACTCGAGGATTTTCAGTTTTCTGTGTAATTGCAAACTTAAGTGTTAATCCTCATAACGACTGCATGGCTTTTATGCCTTTCACTATGTTTCAGGCACACGCCATACAGCCCGAATTTTAGGTACAATTAAATAAAGAAACATGAAAGTAGGATTTCACTTCAATGCAGACCATGAATCACTTGGTAGTTGGTATGGTCTTCCAATAAAGAAAAAAGTATTCGAGACTATAATCAATCATAGATCTCTGAATATCTCGTCCAAAATCTTCATTGGAGACTTATTACTATTGAGAATGTCAATGGATTTGGTGAAAAACGGAAATACAGAAACTCAAACTTTTAATAAAAGCAAATACGACCTTGCATTTCAAAGGTGGATTAAACCTGATAATGTTATCTGGAAAAGATACCCTAATCAGAAAATCTTAGAATCGCGGAATAAAAACATTTTCGTTATATGTTTTGAAAGTATTGATAATAATTTAGCTGAATATATTCATAAAAAGTTGGAGAGCTTTCCTCCTTATTTAGGCGCAATTGAAGTAGATGAAAGTTCCAAAGTTCATTGGAATTTATATAGTGGTTCATTGATTCCTTTTGCTCGAATCATAAATAAAAATCTTACACTTTTTCATCAGGATGAAGATGATAAGGATTATGGACTAAAAGAAGAATTTGAAGGCTACGGCTTTAATAGTGTCAACTTTGAATGTTTAAATTATAAATACACCATCTTTGACACTTATCACAATTTCGAGCAAGCACGTAGAATAGCCGAATGGAAAAAGAAATCGGGAGCTTTTCTTGCATTTGTTGCAGATGATGTGGTTTCTAAACTTTCAGATACTGCTCCAGATTTAGGTAATAAACTTTGGTCAGCATTAAAAACTTTTGAGGATTCTGAAACAAATGAACAATTAGCTCAAGTGACAACTTCATGTCGAAGGATTTTTGAATACGTTACTGATTGTATATTCCCACCATCTGATGAATTAATGGACGGTCACTCACTAAAAGCAGACAAATACAAAAACAGAATCTTTGCCTATGCTGAAACTGAAAGGGTCAGTAAAACAAATATTGATTTGATTATAGCAAGTTCTGAAACTCTTTTTAAACAATGGGATAAATTAAATAGTCTTGCAAATAAAGGAGTTCATGGAGAAGTATTTCGAGGTGAAACACGAAGGTGTTTGCTGAGAACGATATTGTTACTTGATGACATTATTTCATTGAAAGAAGGAGCATTTCAAATAAAAGCAGATTTAGATTTCGATGGAATATTTAAAGAATAATAAAAGCACCTAACAAAGAACTAAGCTAAAAAACAAATATTTTTTCTTTTCAAACAACTTTTTTTATGGAAGCAGATTTGAAAAGAAAAACTATTTCAACTTCATTTCGATTTGATAGATTTGAAGCCTGCAATCACTTAGATGCCATACAATCAATGTCACCCCCACCAACTTTAATTAGTTTTTAACCAATCCCCCTTGTTAATTTTTTACGTATTTACGTTTTTGAGTACTAGTAAAATTGTGTTACAAATGTTACAAAGCTAGAAACCCTTACAGCACTGTGGTTTTGAGGTGTAACAATGAATGTTACAATCTGTTACAAATGTTAAGAATGTTACAAATTTACCTCCTTGTTACACTTTAACTTATTGATAATCATGCATGTTTGAATATGTGTAACAAAATTGGGGGTGTTTTCTATTGCTGTGAAACTGCATTTTTTTAAAAAAAGGGTATTGACTTGCATTTTTTCAGCCTGTACCTTTGTAGCGTAATTTATTTCTTTAACTTAATTATTGTATTATGTATATTGAAAAATCGATAGAAAACATTGAAAATGAAACTTCTGGCTTAAAGGAGATTCTAAATGACATAGCAGAAAAAATC
>CAYQSO010000059.1:0-3714 GCA_964420205.1 uncultured Candidatus Saccharibacteria bacterium | reverse complement strand
GGAAAATCAATACAGACATCGAATATCAGGAAGAAGGAAAAATTAAAGATGTTTTGCATCAATAAAAAAACTCCTTTTTATCTTAGAAAAAACAATGGCTATAACCACAGTTTCGTATGTAATTTTTAAGCAGCAGCGCTGCGAAAGATTTATAATCTAGCACTAAACAAAACAATTCAAGGTGCAGCGCACCGAAATAGTAGGTTTAATCATCCGTTTAACACTATTCATACTCAATCGTCATCCTTTTCAAAATAAACACATCATTATTATGATTGGGAATTTCAACTGCTATTACATCGTCAATACTTGCTTCTGAAGGAATTCCAAAACTACATTTTTCCGTTTTTATTTCTCCTGATTCTAACGTAATTAGGTGCTCATGATGAACTAATTGCTTGTTATTCTTATCATATACATTAAAACTGACAATAATTCCTTCAGATTTCATGTTTAATCCTTCAAACTCACAGCTAACTTCAACAGAAGAAAAGCGAGTAAAAGCAACATTGCTCGGTTTAATCCAGACCGCTTTATATCTTTCATTTTCAGCTGCACTAAATTTTTGCTCCTTGCCTCCAAATGCTATGTGATAATACTTCTTATGCAAGAGCAATCGCTTATATTCTTGAAAATCCCAGTTTCCTTCTCCAAAAAAACACTTATTATAAGAATAAGCTAATTTCTGAGTAGTAAAAACAAAAGCAAACACAATGCTAAAAAACACTAAAGGCCGTATAAAGCCTTTCTTACTCCAAAAATATTGTAAAATATAAGCTAAAGGTATGGCTAAAACAACATAAAGCTCAATAATCGTTCTACATCCAAATCCACAACCAAAACTATAAATATGCCACGAAGCACTAATATATATAAACAGAAGCAATAAAAAACTAATCAAAAATGCATTCCTGATTTTTTTCTTAAACATAAAAACAAGACCCAATACCATAATTAATATCATGGGAGAATACAATAATATACCATTATGTGGTGAAAAAACACTCTCTAAAAACTGTGGATGATTCCAATAAATAAAGCCCTCTCCTTCATAAGAATATTTAATCCATTGTCCATGAATAAACTTCCAATAGATAAGTTGGGGCAAAAAAACAAGCAGTCCGCTAAAAAACAACAGCAGTATTTTCTTTAAGCTAAAAAGTCTTAAGCGTTGCTTAATCTCCTCAAAACTATTACAATCAATAAAAAACAACAAAGCTAGAAAAATATTGGTAGGTCTGATTTCAACAAGCAAAGCAAATATTAAACTAATAAAAATCCACCTTTTTAGGCGATGCCCTTGAGATAATTCTTTTTTAAACAAATACAGAAACATGCTAAGCAATGCAAAAGAATAAATATGAGACATCCCTGAATAATCCACCACATACATATAAAGATTTGTCCCGAAAAAGATTAAAGCTATAGTTAAAAATCTTAAGCGCTTAGAAGAAAAATAAAACCCCAAAAACTGATATAAAAAGAAAAAGGCGAGAATGCTAAAAAAAACAGCTGAAAGTACCGGTACCAAATGGTAATTAACAGAAAACCCATCCGCTTTATGATTACTTATCAATGCATGTCCGTGAATTAAAAGAAAAAAAGGCGCTTGCATCAAAGAAACACCATAGCTATATTTTGTTTCAATTTTATTATCCTCGTTAATCCAAAAGCCATTACCTGTTTTTTCAACTATATTTTCAGGTAAATATTCTGCCTCAAACTGATAAATAAAGAGTGCAGGAAGATAAACATAATAGCCCGCTTGATCGGAAAACAATTCTGCTCTCCAATTAAAATATCCCGTATCTGCATGTTTTCTGAAAGTGAGAAATGCTATTAAAAAAACTACTAACAAGACGATTAATCCATTAACTAATTTCTTTCTATTCCAATGCTTCATCTGTTTTTGATTTCAAAAATACATAAAATTGACTGCAAAATAGAAAATTTCTTATTTTTTTTCAGCCAACAAAACAATAAACTAAAAAATCTTAAGCAAAAAAGCTTCTTGCTAAAAAGACCGCTTTATTTTAAGCTTTGCATTAACAAGAGCGACATTCATACTTTTCCTGTATCTTTTAAGCAGCAGCGCTGCGAAAGATGTATAATCTAGCATTAGACAATAAAAGTCAAGGTGCAGCGCACCGAGATATTAGATTTATCTCCTGCGAAATTGCACGTCACCTCGCCTGATGCAAAATCCGAGTTAGTGCCATCTGCTTTTTTTTTAATCCAATGACTCATTAATTCTCCTCCCTCCTTTCATCTTTCCTCTTATGTTGAAGTAAAGATGTGAAAAAAGAGTCAGCAAAGCTGTATTAATTCCGTAAAAAATACCATTTATAAAAAGGCGATGATTTGACTCCCACAAAAACCATGTTTTGTCACCATAGAATAAGTTCACAATGATGGGACAGATAATCAATGTTGTCAAAAACAAGGAAATAAAAGCAAACGGGAGTGAAACTAATATCTTCTCTACCCAATGAAAATCATCAAAGAATAAGTTAATTAGCACAGAAATAGCAGTTACAAATAGAGCAATTATATAATAGAAGTCATAGCTTACACCACCTTTCTGGAAATGTGAAGGTGTCAAAATTGTCCATACTATTAATCCAGTAAAGACAATTATCCAACCGTATTTTTTATAAATTCTTGTCACCGTTGTCAAAAATACATATTTTTTCTTAGTTGAAAAACTAAGATTTATCTCGTCCAAAGTTGCAAGCAAGCGAAGCGAGCGCATAAACTTATTTGAAATATGCAGTTTGAATTAATTGAAAAAAAAACATTCGTTTTAGTTGTTTTTATCTTAGAATGCACAACTGGTTGGTTTCTCAAATGCTTCTTAGAAATAAAATGTTTTTGCCGTGTAAAATCTTCATTTTAAAACGACAAAAACCACATATACTATAGCCATTGTTGTTCGCTGCTATTTATTCTATATACTTTTTGTTTTTGATAATCCACTTATCTAATCTTTTATTATAACTATAAATTGTTTCACACATTTGATAAGCATTTGCATGAACTATTGTTTTTAATTCTTGTAATTCTTGATCTATATTTTGTGGGAAGTATATAACATTATTACTCAAATAAAAATCCAGTTTAAATTGAAATGAATCACTTTGAATATAAAAATTGTATAAAGGACCTCCATTACCTCCTGAATCTCTAATCAATGCAATATCATCTTTATTGTCAAAATTGAAATCTGCAATAATCAAATCTCCATAATCATTATCAATCACTTCATTTTGGTATTCATTTTCTATTGAATAGGATCTTATGTTTCCACAATTAGTAAACTCTTGATCCATGAAAAATATTGAGCTTAATTGAATTTTATAGGTTGTTGTTGTATCCTTTTTATTAGTAATCTCAATTATTACAATACTTGAATCATGAATTCCATCTATATTTTCAATGGTTTTTAATTTAGTCGATATTGAAAATTCATTTGATAAATCAGAGTAAAAACAATTCTGACTATAGGTATAAAATCCTTTAGTGATTAGTACATATAAAATTAAATATTTAAAAAATATATTCATTTTTCCGTAGTTGCGCACAACATCTTCGGGATTGCATCAGTTCAGTCCGATGGATTGCGAAGCAAGACAGTAAAGATATAAATAAATTTTTATAACACATACAATTTTTTAGCCCGATTATTCCCGAAGCCGATGATATACAATAGGGGTC
>CAYQSO010000058.1:0-3736 GCA_964420205.1 uncultured Candidatus Saccharibacteria bacterium | reverse complement strand
TGGTGCCAAAATCAAAAAATACTCTATGATTCAGCGCAAGTCTTAGCTTTTTTTCATCAAGCAGGAATAGAGACAATTGTTTTAAAAGGAGTTGCCCTAAGTTCTATTGTTTATAAGGATGTTGGAGCAAGACCAATGGCAGATTTAGATGTTTTAGTTCCAACACAAAAAGCCAGAGAAGCAATTAATCTTTTGTGTTCAAATGATTGGGAAGCTGCGGAAGAGATTCCTGAAGAGTATTTAGATTATAATATTCGCTACGGCAAAAGCATCGGTTTTGTTAATCCATCGGATTTTGAGTGTGATATTCATTGGCAGCCCTTTTATCAATCTCGTTCCAGCAGTAAAAAAACGGATTTTTGGAACAAAAAGATTTCCACAACTATATTTTCGGTAAAAACACATTCCCTTTCTTATGAAGATATGCTTATTCATAGCTTCGTACATGGAATGATTTGGAATATTGAACCTCCAATTCGTTGGATTGCTGATGCTTATTTTTTAATACAGTCAGCACATATTTCGCTTGATTGGGATTATATTATTGCGCAATTGAAAAAATATCCAGTTACACTACAGTTTAAAAATGGCTTGTATTATCTGAAAAAAGAATTTGAAGTCGAAATCCCAAGTTCTTTTCTTACTGCATTGGAAAATATCCGAATAACTTACGGAGAAAAACTAGTATTTCAAAGTTTGCAGCAAGACATTGAAAATCATCCAGATAAACTATTCCCAACACTGAATAAATATTTTATACTATATTTACAGCAAGCTAAAAAAAGAAATATCGTTTTTCATTTTTTCGGTTTTTTATGTCATTTAGGCGTAAGACCTGAACGAAAGAGATACTTGAAAAATATTTGGCATTTTTTTACGATGCCTTTTAAACGAAAAAACAGAAGGTAAGCATTGATGGAAAAAATAATTAAAACAGAAGCTGAGCAGTTGGATTTTTTCAACAAGATGCATGATAAGTTTATTGATGCACAAGCGAAAACCCAAGAAATTAACTATTTCTACAATATTGCAGGAATGCGAATATGTTTGTCTTTCGCGGGAAATCAATTGATTTCCGTTTTTACGCCTGCTTTAGCGCATTTAAGGATTGATGAACCCACTAGCATTGATGCCAAAATATGCTTGTGGGATAGTGAAAGTACAGAAGTTGAAATGCTTCCTCCTCCTTGTGAATGGTCTGATTTTACGGATAGAGGAGATATTTGGGGTTTTAATAGTCAGCGAATAAAAACAGCTTTTCATTGGGGAGAATTTTCTGTTAATGTAATGGATAAGCAGAGCAATACTGCTGTTTATTGGGTGGAAACCAGAAAAAAAATACCTTATTGGGTTTTTGCCGCTCCTTTGCGTTCCATTTTTCATTGGCTAATGGAAAGTATTGATGCCCAATTGTTACACGCAGCTGCCGTTGGAACGGAAAACGGTGCAGTTTTGCTTACTGGAAAAGGCGGTGTTGGGAAATCTTCTACAGCCTTAAGGTGTCTCGAAAACGGCTTTTATTTTTTGGGAGATGATTATGTTATTGTGAAAAAAGATCCGAAACCAAAGGTGTATAGTTTATATTGTTCTGCTAAAGTGAACATGGAAGATGTGGAGAAATTTCCTTTTTATCAAAAATATATTAATCCTCTAAGAAGTCCAAAACAAGAAAAAGCAGTTATTTCACTTTTTCCGCATTTTCAGGATAAAATTGTAAAAGAAATGCCGTTAAACTATGTTTTTTTTCCTGAAATTGCAGATTCAGAAAAAACAGCATACGATAGCATTTCTTCATTAGCATTGAAAAGAGCAATGGCTTTTACTACAATGTGTCAACTTCCTTATTCAGGAAAGCATACACATGATTTTATCAATAGTTTTTGCGATGCATTACCTGGTTATAGATTGCAATTAGGAAATAATCCAGTTGAAATTGCAGCCTATATTTCTTCTTTTTTGAAAGGAGAACAAAAAATCAATCTTAAAGCTCAGGACACAGCAAAGAATTATCCTTTAATCACTGTAATTGTTCCCATTTATAATGGGGAGAAATTTATTAAAGAAGCGATTGATAATATTTTATCACAAGAATATCCAGCCTTGGAAATTATTATAGTGGATGATGGTTCAACAGACAAAACCAAAGAAATCATCCAAGATATTAAAGCTGATATTCGCTATTTTTACCAAGAAAACAGCGGACCTTCAGCAGCCCGAAACAGAGGAATAAGAGATGCTTCCGGTGAATTTATTGCTTTTTTAGATGTAGATGATTTATGGCCAGAAAATAATTTGAAATTCTTGGTCGAAATACTCCAAAAAAATCAAGAAATTCTTGTTTTGCATGGTTTTGCTCAACTCTTAGATAAGAATAAAGCAGGAAATTATGATTATGCAGGCAATCCTGAGGAATCATTTCCTGGGTATATCGGAGCCGGATTATATCGAAAAGAAGCTTTTTCTATTGTTGGTCTATTTGATGAATTTATGAAATATGGCGAAGATGCTGACTGGTTCAAACGAGCGGAAGAATTAAAGATAAATCTTAAGAAATTGCAAGAAATTACCCTTTTTGTTCGAAGACATGAAGATAATATGACCAAAGGGAAAAATTTAGTAGAGTTGAATGCCCTGAAAGTCTTCAAAAAATCACTAGACAGAGTCAGGAATCCGAAAAAAGACAGAGAAAAAAATCCTAAAATTAGTCTGATAATTCCTGTTTATAATGCAGAAAAATACATAATAGAAACGATAAATTCTGCTTTAAATCAAGATATTGAATTAAGTGAGATAATTATTGTCGATGACGGTTCCACCGATAAGTCTATAGAAGAAATTAAGAAATTTGGAGACAATATTATTCTTATTCAACAAGAAAATAAAGGTGCAGCTGCTGCAAGAAATCATGGAATTAGAATAGCAAAAGGAGAGTATTTAGCTTTTTTAGACGCTGATGATGTGTGGACAGCAGATCACTTGGACATATTATACAGTTTGTTTGAAAGTAATCCAGAACTTGAAATGGCTGTTGGTATGTTGGAGCAATTTGTCAGTCCAGAATTAGAAAACAGAAACATCCACCAACTTGAACATGATGCACGTATTTTCAAAGGTTTTCATCCTGGTGCTATTCTTATTAAAAGAGATGCTTTCCTTAATGTCGGTTATTTAAATGAAGAATTGGAATTGGGAGAATTCATTGATTGGTTTAGTCGTGCTGAACATCTTAAAATTAAAACAGAAATAGTTGATAAGCTTATTTATAAAAGAAGATTACATGAAACAAACCAAGGAGTATTGAAAAAAAATAATTTAAAAGACTATACAAAAGTATTAAAAGATGCAATTAAAAGAAGCAGAGATAAATAAGTATAGATTAGTAGTTTTACTAAACAGAAAGATATAATGCGCTTAAAAAATTTCACATATTCCTTTAAATTAGTATATGCCGCTACTAAATTTTATACTTGGATTAGTATTATTCCTGCCATCATTGGAAGTGTAATGCCTTTTGCAACAGTTTACTTAATAAAACTTATTGTAGATGAAACAATTTCCGCAGCTGGTAGTCCAGATAAAATGCTTGCTTTTAAAAAGGTATTGTTATTAATTATTATTGCCGGAATTTGTTTTTTGCTTAATCATTTGTCTAATGTTGTTGATGCATATATTAAAGATGTAAGAGAGCAAAAGTTTTTTGATTATATTTTTAATCGTATTCATGAAAAAACAACAA
>CAYQSO010000057.1:0-3751 GCA_964420205.1 uncultured Candidatus Saccharibacteria bacterium | reverse complement strand
ATTAATATATTCATGGATCACAGCCCCAGTTCGCCCTCTTCCATCTCTTGTTCTCATTATGCAAAGATGCAATAGACCAAATTGAAGAAATAAGTTGGCGGGCAAATTTACGCTAACATCTATTCAAGCGTATGAGACGGACGCTGGAAAGTAAAAGTTTATTAAATAAATTATGGTCGTCTGTCTTATACGCTTTGTTGTACGATTTTATGAGCGTATTATAAGGAGATGTTATGGTCTGGATTGATTGCGAAAAAGAGTATTTGCCAGAAGAAGGAGAACTTGTTATTATTTATTCCGAGAATAAATATGGTGTAACAATGGGGAAATACGAAATAAGAAAAGCCGAGATTGGCGAGAATAAATATCATTTACATGTATCATGGTCTGATATTTTTGGTAATTCGGCGGGACGGGTTAATTTTTGGATGAAACTACCAGGCACTCCAGAAGAAGTTAGCTCATAATTTTGTACAACTGAACAGGGCGGGCGATCGTTTTAATGTCACTTGCCCGTTGTTGTACGATGGCCGCGAACTACAAACGGAGGGGTTATGGAATGTAATCAAGATAAAACAAAGCAATGTGACAATATCAATTTTGATAAATGCAAAGAATGTTATGCGCCGATGTGGTGCTTATGTACAAGAAAAGAAAAACAAAAAGATACAAAAGATTTATGGAACAAAAAAGATTAAGCCGTCTTTCGTACAACTTATTGAGCGTATATTTAGTTTTGATGTACGCTGAAGATTATTAAACATAGGAGAGTATTTTAAGCATTTTGTTTACGCTTTGTTATATGTAGCAGGGTGGCGGTTCGATTCCGTAGGCGGTGAGTACTGTGGGTGGGATTCGATTACCACAAGGCGAGAGGGTTCTGGCGACCAGCCGACAAAGATTTTATGGATGAGCAGGAAAGCCGTCACCCTATTACATATAACATATTGAGAATATGCGAAATTTTAAGGAGGTTACATAATGGGTTTTAGCTTATGTTTATATTGCATGGCAAAAGACTGTCAAAGTCAAGGAAGATTAAATGGGTATTCATATTGTAAAGATTATGAGCCTCCTCAAAATTTGGCGAAGCCGAACGCACATTCTCTGTTGTACGAAGGACGCACAAGGAGAGAGTTTATGAAACATATATTTGAGGATGAATATTCAGAAAGGGAAAAGTATATTACCTGCTTACATTGTGGTAAGCCAATGGCAGATAATCAAATTGTAAAAGATAGTTACCAGTTATCAACACAATTTGAATGGTTGAAGCAACAGGTAAAAATAATAGCTGATATGTTACAAGACAGAGAACAATTTACCTATAGTTATAAATTATATGAACTTATTGAAAAGGCAGATAAGCAACTAAAGTTTTAATTGTGCGTCTTTCATATAACAACAATTACACGAACAAAAGTTCGTGATATACTAAATATAAGGGGAATATATGAAAACTAAAATTTATTTAGCAGGAGCATTATTTTCATTAGCAGAACAGGAATTTAATTTAGGGCTTAAAAATATATTGGAGATTACTTTCAGTGTTGAAGTATTCTTGCCACAAATTGAATGTAAAGATTTAGAAGATAATCCTACAAAAATTTTTGAAAAATGTAAAGAAGGTATTGACACAAGCCATATAATAATTTCTATTCTTGATGGGACTGATGTAGATAGTGGTACTGCATGGGAAGTTGGTTATAGTTATGCCAGTAATAAAACAATAATAGGTATAAGAACTGATTTTAGACAGAGAGGGGATGACTTTGGTCTTAATTGTATGATAAGTAAAAGTCTTGACTTTTTAATAGAAGAGAATAGTATGGATGATATAATAAAAGAATTAGAAAGTATTTTTAGAGAATTGAAAATATTGTAAGGTGGTAATATGTCAACAGATATAGGCAATCTAAAAAATGTAATGAATGAAGAAACTATTTCTATCACAAGATTTTATGGAGGTGAAGAAAATGGAGTATGCGTTCAATTGACAGATCATAAGAATAATTTTCTACAATTCAATGTAAGTGATTTGATGACGCTAATCCCTTTACTCGAAACATATGTTATAGAATATTCACAAGAAGTGAGATTTCCTAATATGAATTTTGAGTTTGAAGATGGTATAGGAAATAAAACAACTAATATATTCACTAAAATAAAAAACAAACTTACAAGAAGCGGTAGAAAATGAAAAAGATGGTAGATTTATTTCATAAAATAATAATGGATAAGGTATTATGAACAGACAAATATTAGTTAATAAAATAAAAACACCTGATGGAACTATTCTTGAATCAAGACATAGACATGATTATAAAGAATACATTGACTGTATATCAGGAGAAAATTATATTGTAGATGGGGGGTATGATTATCTAAAAAGAAGTGTTAATACTGTACCTTATGAAGAACTTTCTGTATATGACGATGATGATTTTGAATTGATAAGAGAACATTTCACTTGGGGGACTTATGGTAAAAGTGGAAAAGAAAAAATTAAGTATATTCCATTAAAAGAAATTGACACTGAACACCTACATAATATAATAAGGCATTTAGAAGGGGTAGGAAAATTTCCATCTCAGACTTTAGTTTTGATGATTATAGAATTACATTATAGAGGAGAGAAGAAAAATGAAAACAGATAATGAGAAAATAAAAGAACTTATCAAACTATCAGAAGAGAATCCTGAGCTTCCCATTATGGTTGCAACTTTTTATGAAGTGATAGGAGATGATTGGGGATATTGGAGGGGTAATATTGAGAAGATTGAAAAAGGATATTTTTCTGATATTGGTGAAGAATGGAGAGTGGGAGATAAAGAAGAAATATATGAAGAAATATCAGATAGGTTTTTTTCAGATAGTGAATATGATTCAATGCCGAAAGAAGAATATGATATTCTTTTAGAATCAAAATTTGATGAGCTTCTGGAAAACAAATTAATAGTTGAATCTATTGTTGTTTATGTAGGACTGCCATAAGAGAAATGTGAAAGAGATTTGTAAAGATAATAATAGTAATTACTAATAAGTAATATTATAATAAAAGAGGTGATAAAATGAGAAATCAAAATTTCCAAGAACCAAGAGGAAGGGGTTTAGGTAGAGGCTTTGGACAAGGAAAGGGACAGGGCATGAATAGAAGAAATACTGATACTCCTTATGGTGTACCTAAAAGAGATGGCTCTGGACAAGGAGTTCGGGCTAATATGGGTAGAGGTGGTTGCTTAAATCCACAAAATCAAAATCGTTAAGGATTTATTTATTTTATCCCTATTGATACACTCAATGGGGATAAAATTTAATATATTAAAGGAGAAAAAGAATGATTAAAGTATATGTGGCTGGAGCTTATTCAGGAAATAATGTTTTTGATGTATTAAAAAATATAGGTAGAGGAGAATATATAGCTTCAGAATTATTTCAATTTGGTTATGCCCCCTTTACCCCCTGGCATGATAAGAATTTTGTTTTTCAAAATTTTCATCTTGATTTTAAAGTAGAGAGGTTCTATAACTACTCTATGGAATGGCTAAAAGTTTGTGATGCTGTTTTGATTGTACCAAATTTTTCAGGACTTATAGATTGGCAGGATTCTAAAGGTACTTTAGCTGAAATTGCTGAAGCTGAAAAACTTGGTATTCCTGTATTTTATACAATAGATGATTTAGACAGATGGAGAAAAGAAAATGAGAATAGAATTAGAGAAATATAATGCACATGTGTGTGAACCTTATTA
>CAYQSO010000056.1:0-3771 GCA_964420205.1 uncultured Candidatus Saccharibacteria bacterium | reverse complement strand
AAAAAAAAAGCTATCCGATTGGATAGCTTTTTTTATTTTAGAATCAGTTAAATTATAGTTTTTCAAATTTAAAAATATCTGTATCATTTGCTCCATTTCCTTTTGTCCATAACTCGGAATTGGTTAAACGAAGTATCATTAACGTATCGCGAGAAGTATAATTATACCCACTAAGATAAAAGTCTATGCTGATGATTAATCCTTCTTTATTGTCTGTAAAAGCCCATTTACCACGATATGTTTCGTTTTGATAGCTATCCTTAAAGATGCAAGTTCCATCAATCTCGAAAATCATAATACTTGTATTTGTATGAGTAGAATCATTAATAGCAACATCTTTCCATGTTCCTGTAATTCGAGCAGATTTATATCGAAGGCTGAAAGAAGGACCCTCTTCGTACTTTCCACAACTAGTTATAATTAAGAAAGTTATTGATAATACAACATACAACAAATGCATTTTTTTCATAATATGTTTTTTTGTGATGATTTTTTTCAAATTTGTAGGACAAAACTAATTATATTTCACTAATATTGCTAGAAAAATATCTTTTAAGTTGTTATATTTTCAATAAAAAAGAAATTGTGAAAACAGAATTATTATTACCAGCAGGAAATATTGAAGCTTTTTATGCCGCTATTGAGGGAGGAGCAGATGCTATATACTTAGGCTTACATGATTTTAATGCACGAGCACGGGCTAAGAATTTTTCAATTCATCAGTTGTCTGCATTATTGCACACTGCACATAAAAACAATGTGAAAATTTATATAACGTTAAATACATTAATACAAAATAATGATTTAAAAGAATTACTAAAAATACTTCATTTAATTAAGCAAAATGCTGTTGATGCCTTAATAATTCAGGATTTAGGTTTGTATTATATTGTAAAAAAGTATTTTCCAGAAATTAAACTTCATGCGAGTACGCAAATGGCAGTGCATAATCTCGCAGGAGCAAGGTTTTTTAAAAAACTTGGTTTTGAACGTGTGATTTTAGCCCGAGAGTTAAGCATGAAAGAATTGGAACTAATTTCGGCAAAATCTCCAATTCAATTAGAAGTTTTTGTGCATGGTGCCCTATGTTATTCTTTTTCAGGAATGTGCTTATTTAGTAGTTTTTTAGGTGGACATAGTGCCAACAGAGGTTTATGTGCACAACCTTGCAGAAGAAGTTTTATTGCAGAGGAGAAAGAAAACGCTCTGTTTAGCATGAAAGATAATCAGTTGATAGATTATATAGCCGACTTGCAAAAAATGAAAATAGCTTCCTTGAAAATTGAAGGTAGAATGAAGTCGGCAGATTATGTCTATCGCGTTGCTAAAGCGTATCGAATGGCGCTAGATAATCCAGAGACAATAGCTGAGGCAAAAAAAATCCTTGACTTTGATTTAGGTCGTGATAAAACCCAATGGTTTAAATCCAATAATGTAAATGATGCAATTACTGAAAATACTGTTACCGGCAAATTTGCTGGAATTGTTAGTAAAGTAGAGCAGGAATATGTGTTTATTGAAAGCAATTTAGACTTTTCTGCTGTTAGAAGAATACGATTTTTGGATAGCTCAAGCAAACAACAACAGAATTTCGCTGTAAAATCATACACTTTGCTAGGAAAAGAAATTCGCATTGAAAAACCAGATTTTAAAGTTAGACCCGGAGATAGAGTTTTTATTGCAGCAATTAAGGAAAATAAATTCCCTGCTCAAATTAAAGATTTTGTTAACCATAAAAAAAACATAGCTGAGAATCGAAATCTTTTCTCCAAACTCAATATTATTAAAAACCAACAAGCACAGCAACAAACGAAAATTTTCATGCGTGTTGATCATATTGATTGGCTTAAAAAAATACACTTTGATAGCATTGATGTCTTGATTCTTCACTTAGATATTAAGGATTATGAAAACAGCTTTTTGGAAAACAAGTTCTTTATGAAGAACCAACACAAGATTTGGATTGAATTACCGCGTTTTATAAGCGAGCTAAGTGCGATTAAGTATAAAGGATTAATAAACAATTTGCAGCGAAAAGCATATAATCGCTTCTTTATTAGTCATATTTCTCAAATGGAATACATGCCGAAAAATGCTGTTGTGGCTACAAATGAGCATGTTTATGTTTTGAATGATTTTGCTGCAATGTTTTTAAAGGAGCAGCGTATTAAATATTTCACTTATCCTTTGGAAAGTGGAGTAGATAATTTAATCCAATCAAAAAATAAAACAGGGATTGTTCCTCTCTATTATTATCCTGAACTGTTTTATTCACGTCAACCAATAAAAGCATCAAATAAGATTCTTGATGATGAACAACGTGTTTTTTTTAAACGAATTAAAGATAATATGACTGTTATCATTCCAGAATTTCCAGTTTCTTTGTTACAGTATGCTAATAAGCTGAAATCTAATGGTTTTCGGAATTTTCTGATAGATTTATCTTATGAAAAGCCAGGTCAAAATTTAGCGAAGAAGCTGATTAAACGTTTTCAATCTTCAACCCAAATACAACCTTCTGATAATTTCAATTTTAAAAGAGGATTGAAATAATTAAAAAACATATTTAATAAGATACATTTCACATTTTTTAACATTTTTCTAAAAGATTGAATTTTAAGTATTTTCTTTGGTTTTTTTTGTAATTATTTTAATAAAATACCAAGCATAAAAAAAAAAAACTTGACAAAAATGAATTAATAATTACTTTTACAATCTTAACACAATTAGAAAAATCAAATTTACACCTTATGGAAAAAAACACTAATGAGTATCACATTAGCTTTTTTAAGCCTACAACACCACAGGCTAAAGCTAACCGAAATCTGACCTTATTGCTTGTATTAATATGGGCAGTTGCAGTTTTTGGATTTCACATTGTATTAAGGCTTATTGAAAAGCCGGTCCCAGAACCGATTCTTGCTGAATTTGAACAAGTTTGGTCGAAAGTAGAGGATGGTTCTGCTTCACAAGCTGATATGCAGGTTTTTGCAAAAGCAAATCTTACCGTCTTAAGCAAGGTTTTTATTCAAGAAAACGACAAAGTTGTTTTGCAGAATGCATTAAACTGGTCTTATGCAAGCTTAATGGAGGAAGAAGATCTTCCAGCCTTCAAAGAAAAACTAGATGCTTTCGAACAACAGAAAAACAACTTAGAGGATATCACTGACGCATCTTATGTTGCTGCCAGAAATGAATTATCCAAAGAGGCATCTGCCGTTATTGCATTAGCTGATAATGATATCAGAGCTGGGATTTTACCTTTGGAATTATCTTCTTCCATGATGGATGTTTTTACAGATGAAAACAAAGAAAAGCTTCCTTTGGTAATGAAAAAATATTTAATTCATAATCGCTCAGTATTAACAGATACCAAATTTTTAGGTTTTCCATTTCATTATTTTTATACTGCTGTATTTTTGTTAATACTATTTGTTGGATTATGTTGGTTGTATTGTATTAGAATAGATGCAATGCATAAACGTCTGGCAGTAGATGATAATATGTAATTAATAATATTTAATAAATTATACTAAAATGAAAAAAATAATACTATCTATAATCTTATTATTAACCGCTAATTTTTTGCATGCTGCATCTGCTGCAAATCAATTAGAAGGAAGTTTTAAAATTGGACCGGCTATCATATTACTTACTATTCTTGTAGGTTTTGTTTTGGTTGGTGTTTTCTTTAGAGCTAAAGATACGAATGATTTCTATGCAGCTGGAAGAAGTATCTCCAGAGTTGGTTCGGGAATGGCAATTGCATCT
>CAYQSO010000055.1:0-3777 GCA_964420205.1 uncultured Candidatus Saccharibacteria bacterium | reverse complement strand
CAGCCCGATTAGGATTCAGCACAGCCCTTTACTGTCTTGCTTCGCAATCCATCGGACTGTACTGAACCAATCCCGAAGCCGTTACCATTTATTAGAAAAAAAAGATTGTGTGAATTAAAAAAAAATTGTATCTTTGTATTTGATTGAAATTTTTAGTATGACAGAATTTAAAGAAAAATATATTAATCCATTTACCGACTACGGCTTTAAGAGACTTTTTGGAGAAGAGCCAAACAAGGATTTATTATTAGACTTTCTGAATGAACTGTTAAAAGAAAAAGAAGGGACAATAACTCAATTATCATACTTGCCAAACGAAAAGTTACCAATTTCGGTTGGCGACAGGCGGGCAGTTTTTGACATTTATTGCACCAATGAAAAAGGCGAGCAGTTTATAGTTGAAATGCAAAAAGCAGAGCAGAAGTTTTTTAAAGACAGAACGATTTTTTATTCAACTTTTCCTATTCAGGAACAAGCCAGAAATAAAGACAGGTTTTGGGACTTTGAGTTAAAAGCAGTTTACACCATCGGCATTTTGGACTTTGTGTTTGAAGAAAGCGAACCTGACAAATATCGTCACGATGTAAAATTAACAGAACAAGAAACTTACAAGGTATTTTATAATAAATTGAATTACATTTATTTGGAAATGCCGAAGTTTGAGAAAACAGAAAAAGATTTAGAGACACATTTTGACAAGTGGATGTACGTATTGAAAAATCTGCCCAAACTTGATAGGATTCCTACAAAGTTGAAAGAAAAAATCTTTTTAAAACTGTTTGAAACTGCGGAAATTTCAAAGTTAAAACCTGAAGAATACAAGCAATATGAAGCAAGTATAAACGCATACAGAGACATATTTAACATACAAAATACAGCCTTTGAGAAAGGAGAGAAGAAAGGAAAGATTGAAGTTGCTAAGGAAATGATAAGTGATAACGAACCTGTTGAAAAGATTATGAAATACACAGGACTAACTGAAAATGAAATTAACGAATTAAAAAAATAACAAATGGTAACAAAGGCTATATGCAATAAGGGTTTCAGTGGTAATTCAAGCATTCTGCCCCGCATAAAATTTCGTGTCTGCGAACAGAACGTAGCCCGCAATCCCTTACTGCATATAGCCTCAGCCGTTAGGGAAAACACTGAGCTGCAAAAAATGATTTCCGGCTTGGAGTAAGAAATTAGAAGGGCAACGAAATGTTTAAAAATGCTTTTTTTTTACAATTTAGAACAAACAGGAAGTTTTATTTTTGTAAGTCATGCTTAAATAGTATTAAATGGTATGACATATTCGGAGATTATAATTTTTTTGCAATAAGGTTAAACAGAGGGAAACCATGAAAAGTAAACACATCATCTTAATAATTCCTTTTTTGCTGCTGTTTTTTACAGCAAAGGGACAAAGAAATGAAGGTGCAGTAAGATTAATGCCTGAGGATATTGCCAATCTTTGCGAGAAATACTCGGGAAGTATTATTGTTAATATTGATGAGGCTAAAGCGTTGCTTACCAATAACCCACGTATTAGCAGCGAGCCTTTTTCTTTTGAAAACTGGTGTTATGAGCCTGATAAACGATTGGTTTCGCTATATGTAGCTCAGTTGATGGAACCTGAACGTACGGCCATCAGAAATATATTAACGGATCATTATGGCGAAGCCTTTACGTGCAATACAATAAATGAACCACCTGCAATAGTTATTGATTTGTCGGATCAGCTTGTTAAAAAAGCATTAAATGCAATAGAAGAATACTATACCCAACCTGACAAATATATTGTTTTGGTCAATTTTGCATTAACGGCAGGAAAATGGAATAGTATGCTGGGAAGCCCGAATGCAGAGCAAAATAATCAGAAATTATTTGAAGCCTGTGCCGACATGGCAAGAAATAATCTTAGTACAATCAAAAAGAAAATAATTGAAGAGCATGATTATACATATTTTGGATATATAGTTTCTGTTTACAATGATCTCAATATATTTGAAGGAGTCGATTTGCTTCAGGAAATGTATGCAGATCTGGAGAATTTATTTCGATTTAAGATGGAGCTTGAAATAGGTGTATATCGTAATTCTTATAAGGAAAATGTTAGTTCTGTTGTGAAGGGGGAGATCCCGTTAATAATTGATCTTGAACGGAGAAAAGAAAAAGGAGCCAATCCTTTATTCCGGTTTTCAATTTCATACAACGGAGAGGGAATGGTTAATGGATCGGGAAACGCCAAACTGGTTCATGATGATGGTACGGTTTCGCAGGCTATTAACATTACCGGTGAATTTATCAGAAAAATGAAGGTGAATCTAAGTTTATGCGAATATAAAGGAAGTTTCATTTGTTCATCGCCGTATCTCGGGATAACTGAAAAATGGGAAGGAGATGAAGCCTATGTATGGACATTAGAATATCAACGGTTTGCAAACATGCATTACGGAATACTGGTTGATGAACAATATGGAAAGGGTTCTGTTCCGATTGATTTTGTGTTTATAAACCAGCAGGAAGTTCTTGTGGATGATCAGATTTCAATTATAAAAAACACTGAAGAGTCGACTCTCAAAGTGGAGGTGAAATACAAAATTTCACATGACCCCAAATGATTTTTCTAAAAATTCAAATTGCCAAAGCCTGTTTAAGTCAAAATATGATCAAAACAACACACAATAAAAATCTTTTTAAATTAAATTAAGGAGGATATTTCATGAAAACAAAAAACCACGTATGCTTTTTGTTCTTTGTACTGATTTTTTCATCAGTAATGGGGCAAACCATCAGTTTGCCCGTCGTAAAGACAGGTGAAGCTGTTATTATAACACATTACACTGTGTTAATTGAAGGTGTAATAACTGACAATGGCGGAGGAACCATTAGTTCAAAAGGTTTGTGCTGGAGCGAGTCGAAATTGCTACCTGAACTTAGCGATGAAAAAATTATCAGTTCGGATGCAGGTAACAGCTTTGCAGCTTATTTGACTTGTCTGAAGCCAAATACAAATTATAATATTCGTGCATTTGCCACCAATAAGGCTGGTACAGCTTATGGCGAACCAATTACCATTACAACTCTTTCAGATGCTGATGGTACTGTTTCTGACATTGAGGGGAATAGGTATAAAACAGTGAAAATTGGCTCACAAACGTGGTTTGCTGAAAATCTCAGATCTTCACATTATAATAACGGAGATAGTATTATCTCTACCAGTAATGAAATATATGAGGAAGAAAAGCCCCATTACCAGTGGCCGGCTAATGGAGAAGAAGAACTTGTTGAAAAATTTGGAAGGTTGTATACCTGGTATGTTGTAACAGATAAAAGGAATATTTGTCCTTGCGGTTGGCATGTTCCTTCTCAAGAAGACTTTGCCGAGTTGATTGAATTTTTGGGCGGAGATGTTGAACAAATTGGTGCAGATTTAAAGGAAAGTGGAACAAGTAACTGGATGGCGCCCAATTTAGGGGCAACAAATTCAAGTGGTTTTACGGCAATTCCGGCCGGAGCCAGAGATTATACATCAGCATTTGTATGGTTTGGTAAATCTGCATCATTTTGGTCATCAACAGATAATGACTCAGAAGATGCATTTTTATATAGTCTGGATCATCTTAATACTGAATTTATTGAAGATGTTTACAGCCATAAAGCAGGTCATGCTGTAAGATGTATTAAAGATTAAATTACGTTGGGTAACACATGGTATAGTGCATGCGGGTTTCAGTGGTTTGCGAAGGTTCGTGGCTCGTAAAAAAAGTCGGTGTAAACTGATAGGAAATC
>CAYQSO010000054.1:0-3778 GCA_964420205.1 uncultured Candidatus Saccharibacteria bacterium | reverse complement strand
GTCATTACTGTTCGAAACCTCATGAATCGTTGAATAAATGAGGTAGTTTGTCGGGGTCTCCTCCAGATAAAAATACTATTTGTTTTACAATTTCGGTTTCTAATTCTTGACTGAATTTCAATTTTGCGATTTTATAACTGTCTACATTGTTTAGTTTCTTAAATGCAATTAAAAGTATTGATAATATTAATGTCATATATACCATTACCTTGATTCCATTCTCATTACGTGTAATAAGATGTTTTAAATTCAAATGTTGTTTTAGAAATTTAAAGAACACTTCTATATCCCACCGTTGTTTATAAATTTGACTTATTTCCACAGGAGATAGGTCAAAATCATTGCTTAAAAAGTAAATAGCAGACCCATCACTTTTCTTAATAGTCTTTATTAATCTGTAAACTTTTTTACCCCATTTATTATCCTTTCCTTTTAATCTTACTTTTAAGACTTCTGTAATTAATACTGTCTCAGATTCCATCCCTTCTTCTACTTTAAGTTCCTCTTCAATTTGATAATTAATATATGTATTTACACGGGTTACAAAGATTCTGTTTTGGTCAGTAAACTTCTCAAATGCTTTTCTAGAAGCAACACCTCTATCAAAAACAACTATCCCTGTTTTTGAAATATCATTTTCAAGTATAGTTATAGGAAGTGCGATATCTTCACTTAAACCTTCTTGAGTAGTGAATATTTTAACGTGACAAGGAAAAGAACCTTTTGTTGCAACAGTATATTTGAATTGAACTTTTTTAGGGTTTTTATTACCAACCCTCATGCCCCAATCAACTAATTTAGATGAAACAGCAATCATTGCACTATCATATCTAATCAAGGAATCTTGTTCTTGAAATAAATGATTAAATTTTTCAAATACACTATAAAATATCCGTTCGAAAAATTCCGAGTTTATTGTAGAAACTCTATCCCTAATAGAATTATAACGTGTAGTTTCATTTTCTACAGAAGCAAACATCCGAAATTGCAGGGAAGAGTATAAGTTTTCCATTATTCGAAGGCTTGCTTTGTCATGTTGTAACAATGAAAACAATAGCAATTGAAACATTGTTACTCCATTTAGTTTTTTTACTTGATAATCAACTTTGGTTTGGCTGGCAAAAACTTCTAAATCCTCTTGAGGTATTAGTTGTAATAAATCCTTGGCTTTCATGCCTGAAAACTAGTAATTGAAATGTCTTATAAATCCCCTATAACCAAAAAGATTTAACAAAAACAATGTTCATAAATCAAGGTTTCGAACAGTAATGGCTTGTAGTCTGAGCTTTTTACTTCAAATATACAAAAGCATTTAAAGATAAACAAAAGAAGGCGCAGCTTTGAATTGAAATTTCATATCTCCTATTTCATTTTTGATATTGTGAACATCATCTTCAATACGTTCAAGCCTTTGATTAATAGCATATCCCTTTAATAAATACTCTTTCAATACCTTGTTTGCCCATATACGAAATTGTGTGCCTCGTTTTGATTTCACACGATAACCTACTGATATTATGACATCAAGATTATATAGCTTTGTACGATACTTTTTTCCATCAGCAGCAGTTAGTAAGGAATCCTTACAAACTGAAATTTATTCAAGCTCTTTTTCTTTAAATACCTTAGTAATATGCAGTGTAATATTATTTCTTGTTGTTTGAAAAAGCTCTGCCATTTGAGCTTGCGTCAACCATACTGTTTCTTCTTCAATTCTAACCTCAAGGCTTGTTGAAGTTGCGTTTTCTTGGTATATTATTATTTTATTCTGCATTGCTTCATTATCCAATTTGCTTTGGTAAAATTAGTATTTCTTTTACAATAGTGAAAAATCAAACGTTCAATTTTACTGTTTTTTTTTCATCTCCAGCAAAGGCCTGAATTTCTTTGGGATGATAAATGTAGCTGTCAAATCTTTAGCTATTTACAATCACAAATTACTCTTGGCATATAATCAAGATAATCTAAATCTCTGACACTAAAAAAACTGCTGTATATCTGATGACAATCAATTTCACACAAATTTTTAATCCTATATGGTAATTTGGTTTCAAAATGTTCAACTCTTATAACGTCTTTATTTCGATATAGTTTTTGAATTCTTATAATATCATAAGTAAATTCATCCACCGTTTCATTGTTTTTTATCGCTGTAATATTATCAACACTTTCAATTGTGTACCACATTCCTACTTTGAGAAAGATTGGGTCTTCTCCTGTATATCTTATAATGATTGATTTTGGCTGAATGGTACAAGAAATGGCTATTATGACAATTACCGTTATACAGCAAATAATTTTAATATATTTTTTCATTTATATGGATGTTTGTCTTCTGTTTTCGTTCTTCTTTAATTTGCAATTGTTTGTTTTTTGCTATTCAAAGATATAAATTATTTTGTTTTTATGTTAAAAACCCAAAGAATATGCAAAAGCTTTGCAATTCTGTTTTGGCATTCACCCTTATGCTTTGCCCACTCATCGTTTTTGCCAGCGCGCTTTTGGGTTTGTCAAGTAGCTGTATTTTTATGCATTGAAGTAAGTTCTTTTTGCTCGGTTTTACTCCGTAGGAGTAAAATATTTTTAGGAAAAAGAACCCCAGAGAAAACCCTTACTCCGTTAGGAGTTAAACAATAAAAAGCTTTTTGTGGGCTTGCTTTGGGTTTTTTATTGCAGAAGTGCATGGAATCTGATTAACAACACAATCTTAAATATCAGACCTAGAAAAGAAAATGTTATTTTTGCTTACCAAGTTTTCTTGAAAAACCTAAGAAGTTATATCAAATAAATGCTTTTTCCTATTGTAGAAAAAAATTATTTTTTATCTTTCAGCCACTAAATTTATCATAAAATGAAAAAATTACTTTTTTTTTCTTTATTGTCTTTATTCAGTTTCTTTTCTTATAGTCAAGATGAAGATGTTGACTTTAAAATATATCCTATTGATGAAAGCAAGCAAGATATTGATCTATATGCCTTTGTCGATGAGCTTAAAGATATTTTAGTGCATAAAGATACAGCTAGATTATTTCAAATATTAGATTATGAGGTGGTAAGCAGTTTTGGTGGCGGAATGTTAGGTAAGGAAGATTTTATATTGAATTGGCAACTTGATAATCCTAATAGTTCGGATTTATGGAATAAGATGCTGCATATTATTTCTTTAGGTGGTGCATTTGAAATAGGCGGCGTTGCTTATGATAGAATGGATAGTATTGCTTTTTATTTTCCATATATAGTAGCTGATAAATGTATTAGCCCTCTTTTTGAAATAATACATAAGTTAAAGTTAAAGGTAGATTTAGATCCATACACAACAATATATTGTATAAATCAAGACATTCCTTTATATAAAGGTCCTGATGAAAATTCAGAAATTATTGCACATCTGTCCTATGATGTTCTTCTTTTGGATTATAAAGAATCATACACCTATAATCAAAAAAATAATTCGGAAGAATGGGAATGGTTCTATGTTTCAACTCTTGACCATTCCATTTCAGGATGGATAGTGGATAAGCAAGAAAATATTTATTTAGGGAGTGATTATTCCTTATGTATTGAGAAAATTGAAGGGAAGTATGTTATTACAGGTTTTTATCCCTATGATTAAGATTTAGTTTAGAATAGAGACTGTTCATTAAAGTGTGTCAATTTTAAAAATATTTTAAATTTGACGAAATTATGAAAGAAAAAACTAATTTAAAAGATTTTGAGCAACATGCAGTCGAAGAACTCCGAGAAGGTAAGCCTTTAACTGGAATTGATGAAGTATTTA
>CAYQSO010000053.1:0-3810 GCA_964420205.1 uncultured Candidatus Saccharibacteria bacterium | reverse complement strand
TTAGTGGGAATTTGCCAAGAAGTGAAGATTATGGTTTGACTTCGCAGTTGAGACGGGGAGTGTTCATTAAAATTCAGTGGGTTTTAAATACTCACTAATGTTTACCTTTAATAAATAGTAGAAAACGATTCCAAATAGTTTTTCCAGTTAATAACTCAACACCGGTTGTGTGAAGTTTATTCACAAAACTATATATATTGGGATTATACTATTCTGTAATACTTATATAATTTAACACTCTGGGGCTTTTAGTTCCTAAGAAAAATAATCTTCCATCTTCCATTTTTATTGAATTTGCTATTCTAAGGTATCTGAAATAACCCTTACCTGTAAGTGGAATAACATCCTCATATATATTACCATGTTTATCTAACTTAACAATTTTACTACTCACTATCCGCTCATAGGAACTTGAAATCTTACTATATTTACCAAAAGAAAGATCATTAAACACGAAGTATATATCATCTCCAACAACTTCAGTAATAAAGGAAGAATTTTCCAAGCTGAAGTCCTGAAATTTTGGCACTTCATATACATTCAGTTTTCCATCAGGAGATTTAATAGCAATATTAATAGACCCTAAATGAAAATCATAGTAATTAGTATATTCTGCAACTACCCAGTAATACTCACATGGTTCAAAAAGAAATATTATTCGCCCATCATCTAATATAATAAGATCCTTTATTAATACATCGCTATAGTCTGGGGTAGTATATCCACCTAGTTCTCGTTGTTCAGAAGGTTCATATTCATAATATGTTTCTTCAATTATTTCTTTTGTTTTTGCATCAAGTTTAAAATAAAAAATGCCGTCAATGTCATTGTTAACATCTTCAACATATGTGCCGAAACCGTGTATGTTTCCTTCGTTATCAACTTTAGAAGCAATTTTTTTTATTCTTTTATCATCCAAGAATATTTCAAAAACTTGTTCAGGACCAACTCCGTATTTTGCTATGTTTAGAAGTGTAGATCCATCATCCCCTCCACTATGTACTATAGATGTAATATAAACTGCTCCATCATTATCAATAAAAATATCCAATATTGGCATTGCAAGTTCAACTGGTCTTTTATTAAAACTTGTTGTTGGTATTGATTTCCATGTAGCATTATTAATATTATCTTCTATTTCTCCTTCTATTGTATAATCAATCTGAGAAGTTTCTAGTATGTTCATTTCAAGGTCTAAAACTGACCATGAGAATAAAATGTGCTTGCTGTCATAAGGGTTTATATTGTATATAAAGTATTTACTCTTATCTGGTGAGAAAATGTAATCATACAATATATTATATGGCCGTACTCCTTCATTCATTATATCAAATTCTAATATTTGTTTTCTATCATCTTGCAAAGCAAGACTTTCTTTATCTATTGTTTGAGCATAATAGTATCCCTTCATTTCATCCTTATCAAAATTTGTTGTTATTTCATAAATTTCAGCTCCTATCACTACGTTGAAAATAACAGAATTTTTCATGCGTAACTTCTCCTCTTCACTCCTTTTAATTTTATACACTTTTTTCAAAGAGAAATCTTCACCCACCATATACCTTTTGTTCCAATGTGCCATATAAAAATTGCCATCACAATAACCCAGGAAATCTGGTTCCACTGAGCCTTTCATTAGGGTTTTGCAATCTCCTGATTGAAACTCATAATTGATTTTATCTTGAGAATAGACGAGAGTAAAAAGGATTGTACTAAAAAAGATTAGTGATAGTAGTTTTTTCATTACATACTTAAATTTAGGTGGGATCTGAAAATTCATTCTTTCCATTTGATTAAAGGGAAATGCAGAACCCGTTTATCATTTACCAGTAATCATTTATAAATTAATAAAGCAAAGATAATAAAAAAATTAAAATATGTTTATAATAAGGAATTCTAAAGTTTGGATTTTAAAGCTAAAATCCGAAAGCAAGACCAAAATCTAAAATTCCTAGCGAAGGTTCAATATCGCCATTTGTGTATAAGGTATAATATTGATATTTTTTTAAAGAAGCATAAAGACCTATATAATAACCTCCGCTAGAAAACTCAAAACCAGCCATAGGTACCTGATAAGGCAAATAACCCATAAAAGAAAATTTATACCCTAGCAGAAAAGAATATGTAAATGAATTTTTGTAATTTTTATAATATATATATTGTGGAAAATCAAAACACAAAGCAGGCAATGCTCCATATTGTATAATATCCATTTGCCCACCAATGCCAACGTTAGGATTGACGCCTAAAGACCAGTTTTTTGTTTTATATAGAGGGATGTTTGCCCCAAAATTAATGATACAAGAAATAACCATAGATTTATCTTCAACTTTTCTATAAAGTGTATGACTACCAACCTCTGATACATTTTCTGTTGTATTGAGACTAATAGGAATTAATCCAAAATATGATGAATACTTAAAAGAAAACTCATCTTCTTGAGCATTTATAGAAGAAGTAAACAAAGAATAAACAACACAACAAATAAAAAAGATTTTTTTCATTTTCGTTTTTTTTATATTTATAAGATTATATTCTTACTTTATAAAAGACTCCATTATTACCACAGAGATAACAGGTGTTTTCATTAATAAATCTTATTTTGTTAAATTCTTGAGAAAATCCATCACCATTCGTACGAAGAACTTCGTTCCATTCATATTCACTACCAATATCCATATTCGTTTTTACCCCATAATACCCTGCGCAGATTACCAAATCTCCATACCCATCAACGGAGCGAAACCAGACATCCTCAAGCTTTTCATATCCGTTAACATATAGATTAGCATTTGCAATGACAATTTCTAAGTCATTGTATAAATACACATCATCAGGAATTCCATCATGATAATAATCATAATCAAGGGAGAAATTATTATGGGTTTCTAAGTCCACACATTTAACATAATCATCACCAATTACAATTGCTTTGGAGTCAGTTACTCTGAGAGCTTTTGTTTTATAACCAACAATTACGCTAGCTATTAATTGAAAAGATTGTGCACTATCGGTAGATATTTTGATGTCATTATAAATAGTAGCAGGATATACAGATCTTCTTTTTGTTAAAACAAAAGTGCCACCTTCAGTTTTATCAATAAAATCTGCTTCTGTTCTATAAGTCCATGTTAATCCTCCGTCATCAGTAGAATAAACTTTATTTCCCATAAGGCAAATGCCTATTTTGTCCGTAACAAACTCAACTCCGTTGCAATAACCACTGCTTGTGTTAATGATTTTCTTGTCCCAATTTAAACCTCCATCTATTGTTTTATAGATAAAATCCGTATCAGACGCTGCAAATCCAATCTCAGGTGTAGGAAAAGAAAAATGTTTAATTTCTCCCCCGTTAGGAATACTCATATTTCTTTCTATTTCGAAAACAGGATGAATAAAAAGAACCTTTTTTTTACAAGAGCTTAAAACAATTGTAAATATTACAAGTAATAATATAATGTGTTTATTTTTCATTATTTGGAATGATGTTAAATCAAAAATCAAAGATAATATTTTTTTGTATAACAGAATGGTTTATTAACATTGTTTTGTCTATTTGTTAGAACATAAAACATTTAAGCAAGACAAATAAGGTATTATATTTAAATTTCCTATGAGCTTTTTTTATAATAGTTATGATAGAAAAAACAAATGATTTATTTGGGATGGAGTTTATTCACAGCATTGTTGTATTTTAGTAGAGTTTATGAGCTAGCTGCGCTCGGTTCAAAGGACGAATAACGGTAAGAAGATAGATAATATTTGCTAGAATTTTATATGTAGTTTAAGTTTTTGATTATCTTTGGGGGT
>CAYQSO010000052.1:0-3883 GCA_964420205.1 uncultured Candidatus Saccharibacteria bacterium | reverse complement strand
AAGCACAGGAAACTCATGGCTTATACAGAAGTGATGAGTTAATGAATATTAATGAGGTAGCAAAGTTTCTTGATGAATCTATTCAGTCAATATATTCACGTACTTCTAGAAGAACAATCCCATTTTATAAGAAAGGGAAAAAGTTATTATTTAAGAAAACAGAAATATTAGATTGGTTAGATAACCAGAAAAAGAAAACAGTTCAGGAGCTACTAGATGAGATTTAATCGAATTAATTTCAGATTTAGTTTGTGTGAAGTTCATATAATATATAAAGCATACAAGGCTGCATTAAAATGAAATATTAACATATCTGTCTACAGAATAGTAGACTAAAAATTTATTAACCATAAAATTAAACCCTAAAATGAGTGCTGAGAAATGTAATATTGAAGAATCGGAAGTGGATAAATTAATAATTAAAAGTTGTAAAACATTTTTATCTAAATTCCTTTTAAAGGAACCTTCCAATTCTTCAAAGAAGAGCAAAAAAAGAGAAATACTCAATACAAATAAAAGAACTATAGAAGTTAATCCTTTAACAGCTGTAAGGAATGGTACTCCTACATTCGCTCGAAGTAGAAAGGGGATAAAGGATTTGTACTTGTTTGAGTATGAATACAGATTAACACCACATGCTTTGATGAAGAACAGTATGTTAAGAATAAACTAAAAAATATTAAGGGAGCAACAGTAGTTTGGCGACTGACGATGCTCCCTTTTTAATTTGTTTAAAGTACGGGGAAATAGCACAAACCGAAAGAGCGCATATTGCGTTTTTTCGGGCTATTTCCAACCCATACAGGTAATTAACCAATCGCAAAAATAATATGACTATTGTAAAATACCCAGTATTACAGTATAAAAAATCACTTAAAGCATTTTTAAATTTTGCAGGTGAATATAATATAGATAAACCTTTAAGAGAACAACTGCGACCAACACACGCAAAATTATTTACCAGAATACTGACTTTATTATCTCGACAAATTTATGAGCATAATAGACTATTTCAGGATATGCCTGAATTTCGTGTTATGGATGTTCAAAAACCGACTAATCTAAGGACTAACAGAAAGGCTCTGTCATGGGTCGAAAATACTCTTAAAATAAACGAAAATACAGTTTATCGGCAGTTAAATAGATTGATTGATGCAAAAGTAATTGTTAGTAAAATAAATCACGGTTCACAAATGAATTTTGAGCTGTTAATAAACCCTGAAATTCTGTTAATTTCAGATCTCAGCAATTCAAATTATGAACCAACATCAAAATTTTTGAAAACCGAAAACACGGCGGTTTCAAATGATTTAGATACAAGTTTCCCACCAGAACATCTTACTTTAGAAAAAGAACTTACTAATAATTTAAATATAACTGTTGATAAGGAATCCCTTCCTGACGTCAGGGATAAAATTGTAATAGAACAGAAAAAGAACTTTAAAAAAGAACACGGGGAAATAACACAAAATAAATTTGAAAGTTCAGTACATTCTAACAACTTAATTACTAAATGGAATGTAGAGCAGGCAGAAAAAAAAGAACTAAAGCCTGCACAGCAGAAATCAAATTTAAGAGAACATCAAAAAGCTGCTGCACGATGGTTTTTTTGGTATGTGTTAAGTAGCTTGTTTGAAGGAAGAGCATTTAATCCAGCGCATTTGGAGAATACTTTAGCTTATGTTCAGCAATATTACTTCACTAATTGCTATTCCATCCAAGCAATTGAAAATAAACAAAAACTTTACAAATGGCGAATTGATAAAGCCAAGAGGACAATAAAAAGGCATGAAACAGATATGCGTTGGATATTTCCCGGACACTATCTCGATCTAAATAAAAAAGGAAATAATCCCAAAACAGGCAAGCCTTATATGAGTTTTGCCAATACAGCTTCATGGTTTAAAAAATTTGAAAACTTCTTGCGACAAAAAGAGAAGCAAGGGGGAAAAACTTCAGATCAGGATAAACTAAATAATCAAATAAAACTATTCCTAAATAATCCAAACATTAACCAATTCAGGAAGTGTGAAGCATATGTTAGGAAAAATATTCCACATTTGACAAATGAATTTTTTAGCCATTTTACTTATGAAAAACAACATTCACATGCGTAGGTTTTACGATATAGAGAAATCAAAAACCTTTGTTTGCCTTTATCTGAGAAACGGAGAAAAAGTATATCGAAGCAGTCGGATAAAAGAAGACAAGATAAGTAAAGAAATGGGAATGCGAGGGCTTTATCTCCGTTTTGTAAATAGAAAATATAGAGGTCAATTTTATACTGCAATCATTTTTGATAATGAAACTAAAGAAATCCTAGAAAAATATGATGAGTACGGGAAACAATTATGAAAAAGTCTTCAAAATATGCTCTGATAATATTTTGTTATACTCTGAATATTTAAAAAAGCTATAAAAAGGATAAAAAAGGACTTAAAATATACTCTTTAAGTGTGCTTTTTTCAATGTTCATAGAGCTTTTTCGTGCTTTTTATAATATAGTTACAGTGGATAGTACTAATTGATAGTTAAATTATGGCATTCAGAAGAACGATATTAAAACAAGAATTGGCTGTAAAATTGTTTCCAGACAGCGTTACTGCTGAATCTGCAATGCAACTCCTACGCAGAGAAATTAGACAGACAACACAATTAAAACAACGCCTGTATGAAAATGGAGGCAATACACAATTGCATTATTTCTCACATAAACAACTGGAAATCCTATTAGAACATTTTTGTATCACTCCAGAAGAATTTGAAGAATTATAACTGACTATGAAATATTTTCAAAATATCACCAATTTAGAGCAGGCCAAAAAACACTACCGCATATTAGCCATGCAATTGCATCCTGATAAGGGAGGCTCATTAATAGAGTTTCAACGAATGCAGAGTGAATATAAAACTTTGCTTTTACAATTGCAGAATAAACAGGCTGAACCTAAACAACAACAAAAAAAGGAATACAACAATATTATAGCAGAACTTGGAAATTTGGCAAAGGTATTAATTGAAAATCAAGTTCCACAAAAGTTTTTAAAGCATAAAATTGAAAGTAGCCAATCATATTTAGAAAAAAACATTTTCTCAGGGATTCTTACTTTTCTTGAGAAGTTTTAATTTTATCTTATATCTTGTTATCTTATCATGCAATCCTTATGCATCAATCTTTATATTTTTTAATTTGCACATATGAATATTGAAAAACTTTTCATAACTTGCCCATATCTTAGCAAGACAATTTATGACAAGTGTATAAAATGGCAACTTTCGGTGAGTTTCTAAGGAAAGAACGAAATAAAAAGGGATTAAATCAAAGTGATTTTGGACAGTACTTTGGTATTATTATGACTGATGTAAGTAAAATTGAGAATGGTCGAAAAAAATTTCCTGCAGCACAACTTGAGAAACTTGCAGAATTTTTAAAAATAGATACTATTAAAATTAGGGACTTGTTTGTAGCTGATATTTTAGTCGAAGAGGCTCATAAATATCAATGTTCTGATGCTGTATTTTCAGTTGCAGAATCTCAATCGAAATATATCAAGGAAAAGAATGTTAAACAAGCAAAAATGAAATTCTAATATGAATACAAAAAAACTTATACAAGTATTAGGATTTAAACCAAAAGAAAATACTTCAGGTATATTTCATAAAATATATTCAAAATTAGCGGGGTTACTGGCAATTGTTTTTCTTTTTCCATGTTTTTGATTGTTTAACCAAATTTTTAGAATTCTTCCAGGTTTAGCATATTTGAAAAATCCTTCCTTTTCTTGATCTCCTTTAGCTTCAGAAATTCCATAACTTAGGAAAGCATTTTCATAAACCAAGAAACGCCAATATTGTTGTTTGTAGATTCTGCCTTTGAATAAAT
>CAYQSO010000051.1:0-3894 GCA_964420205.1 uncultured Candidatus Saccharibacteria bacterium | reverse complement strand
AAACTTTGAACAAGAAATGGCTATGATTTTGTCTTAAGTTGACGCGTATGCCCGACGGGGTCGCATTTTCTATTATTCATTTGTTTTTATAGACATTAAAGCCCTTCGGGCTTTTGGTTTTATACATAAGAGTTATAATTCTTATCTAATTCTATATAAGATTGCTTATTTTTTGGTCCATTAAAAATTAGCGTTTCAAATCAACGTTTTTTGTGATTAGTTATTTTATGTATAAATAATCTACTTTTATTGAAGTTAGCCTTCCTGCGAAGGGAGTCAATCTACTCCAACTTTTAGATGACATTTTCCCTCCCCCAAGCTTTTCATTGTTTACATAAAGCATAAACCTCCATCCGTTTACTTTAATTTGAACATTAAATTGCCTGATTTTTTCATTCGTTTTTAGTAACTCAATAGAATTGTAGGTAGTATATTCTTTTGTGCTATAATTATATTGATTAACCCATACTTCTCCCGTCTCAAATAATCGAAATTCATATTCGAATGAATTACTTTCAAGAATTAAACCACAATATGCAGTATCTAAATCTGATTCTATTATTTCTATTGAAGTCTCAATACTGTATTCCTCGGGCAAACTATAAAGATAAGATTTGTCTAAAGAATAACTACTTGTTCTATAAAAACCAGAATCTTTAGATTCAATGAAATAATATCCGTCTTTAATTTCTAATTTGTGAAATTCTGCGTCTTCTTGAATCCATCCTTTGGTATTGGAATCAAAATTTTCGTCTAATATGCTTATTTCTTCTTCAACATTATTACAGGAGAAGAATAATGCAAAGGACAGCATTAAAATTGTTAAGAGTTTTTTTTTCATTTTTTATGATATTATTTATTTGCTAATTTGCCTTTGCTCTAATTACATCCCACCCTATACTACTTACATTATTATAACTTTCTACTTTTAGTTCAACAGTCTTAGTAGATGTTGGTGGAAACACTTCATAAATGGTGTAATCATTTGTTGTTATTTCCGCATCTGTCTTGGAGTAATATCTTACTCTAACTACAGCATCTTTATATGAAGCAACAGTTGCATTATTAGATATTTCACACTTGATTTTGATATAGTTCCCTATTAATGTAAATCTATATGTTCCAGTAGCTGACAGAAAATCTGTTGGATTTGCTCGCTCCATCTCCTCCACAGTCATTACCTTTTCTTCATATGATTCCTTATCGTATCTACTATCAGAACTGGAACTATTATTATTATTTATGATCTTAACTATGTTAAATACGGCGAATGCAACAATTATTATAATTAATAGTATCAGAATCACTACACTAGCTTTACTTATTTTTTTGGGCACATACTCCTGTTTATTATTTTCATTTACTATCTGCTGCTTACTATCTGTTGTTTGTGCATCAGAAGAAACAAAACGTGCAGCTATAGCCTCCAATTTTTCACGAGATAGTGCTTCTTTTTCATCATCTTGTAATTCTTCAATTTTCAGAAGTATTTTACCGTTTGATACTTTAACAACATAATCAAAACTATCTGTAATGGCAAAAACTTCGTATGTACCAATTTTAGTATTAAAAATTCTCACCTTAACTAGTAAAGCCTGAATTTCTTTCTCTCCATAGTTTGCTTTCATATTTTTTATTTTTTGTTGGCTTCCCCTTTTTTCGGTGCATTAAAAAATAGAGATGCAAATTTAAACATTTTTAGTTAATATTTAATAATCTTCATTACTCATTACTCATTTCTTCATCTCCACATTCAATTTTTCAAGAATATTGCAACACATGGAGTTCATTTCAGAAAATGCAAACCATTTTTTACCAAGGTCTTTTAATGATGCTCCAAAATGGTATAATGTTTTATTATCAATAATTAAGAATCTGTCGTGGGCTTCTTTAAATATTTCTATGTTTATTTCAGGATATTGGCTGTTATGTTTTTGTAGGTCAAGTTTTAGCTGTTTGCTAATATTTTGTGTGTATATCTTTGCTGTTACTTTTTTGTTTCTCTTATTTAATAGTGTTAGAACTGTATCATCAACATAATTATCAATCAAAATAATAGCATTATTTGCATCCCTAATAATATCACAAACAAAACTGTATGCATCGTAAATTTGACCTTTATAAAAAACTCCATGTTTTGGTTTACAGCTCTTTTCTTCCAGTGCTTTAAAAACTTGGTTAATCATTTTATCAGACTCCAATTGTTTTAATTCAATCTTATCGAGTCGTTGAAAGATTCCTGCATTATCTGAAATAAACTTACGCATTTTAACAAATGCATTTATAATCTGAATTGAAACTTTTATTGCAGTTTCACTGCGAAGAACAGCAGAGAGCATAGAAACTCCTTGTTCTGAAAAAACATAAGGAAGATATTTGCGATGTTTTCCTCTTTGGCTTTCTAAGGTTTCAGATTGTGACCTTAAAGAATCGTCCTCACTTTCTAAGCTTGCAATTTGTGAACTTAAAGAATCAAATTCTTCCTTTGTTAATTGGAACCTAAAACTATCAGGGAATCTATCAACATTTCTCTTTACAGCCTGATTAAAAACTTTAGTTTCCACGTTATATATTAAGGCTAAATCACTATCCAACATTACTTCATTACCTCGGACATTGTAAATTAAGTTTTGTATTTTTTCTGTAGAAACTATTTTACTCATCTTTCAATACAATTTTAGCAAGTTTTCAGTAATTTGTTTATTCAACACCCTTTTCAATGATGGATTTTCTCTTTCAATTGCATACATCGATTCATCAACAGTTTTACCAATCGTAGTTTGTTTTGCATAATTCATCAAAAAACTCCAAGGTACAGAAAGAGGTACAAAAAACGCATTCTGTGCTTTTTATTCGTCTTTTTTTCCATTTCGCTACTACTGATTTATTTCTATCCAAAGATAAACAAAACATTAAACCCACCAAGATATTTGGAGCTGAATTCTTTTTTGTTATCTTTGTTCATATAAAAACTATTTTTTTATGATTATTAAATTGTTTTTGCTATTTTTTATCAGTGTAAGTATTAATGTCTTTTCTTTTGCACAGGAGAGTGATATTAATAATAGCAAGGATGAGTATAAGGATATTATTAAATGTATTGTTGAGATGGAGCATAAGCAAAACATGGAATTTGGCTTTAACTTATTGCTACTTGATTCTACCTGTATCCCTACTGGATCTAGAATAACCCATAATGATTCTATCAATAACTATTTTAATATTAATGCTAATAATTTTCGTATTCTTGACACAATTAGAGAAAACATAGATATACATTTTAAGCATAGAATAAAACTAGAAGAGGACATTATTAATATTTCAAGTATGCATTTATTTTCGGCTGATTCTATAACAAAGTTATATGAACTGACATATGATTCTTTAGATTTTGAAATGTTGGAATTCTGGAATTATATTAATGACAGTATTGGTTATGATGGTTATTGTCAGTTTTCTAATCCATATATTTATAAAGAGAACACCGCTTTTGTTTATTATTATTCTGTCTTTGGTGCATTAAGTGGCAGTGGATGGCTATTCTTTTTAGTAAAAGAGAATAATAAATGGAGAATAATGAGCAAAATATTTCAATGGATTTCCTAATCTATGTAAGATATTGATAGTAAAAACCTTAAATTACACAATTAATGAAAAAGATAATATTTATAGTAGTTTTAGTATGGGCTTCTTTTACAACATACTCCCAAGAAGTGGTTCATTGGTTAATTAACCAAGACTCCATAGCTGATTGTAGTTTTATTAAATCCGGAATATTTGTCAATCAAATTCATGAATGTTTATATACAAAAGAGTATTATATTGTTATTGAGGATAGTATGGTTTAGCCCCCTATTAATCGGACTTTTTTCAAATTTCAGTACAAATGTATAA
>CAYQSO010000050.1:0-3932 GCA_964420205.1 uncultured Candidatus Saccharibacteria bacterium | reverse complement strand
TCGGACGCTATAAATTCAATAAGAAGCTTGCTATCCGCTCCCGCATCCGCAACCACGTTGCCGCGGAGACGATTGTGCACCCCGTCACGGGTGAAATTCTCGCCGAGGTGGGGCAGACCATCGACCGCTTTGTCGCGGTGGATATTCAAAACGCGGGCATCAGCGAGGTTTGGCTGCAGGTTGGAACTTCCGGTTTATTTGCTAAGGATGTAAGTGATGCTGTCTGTCAATCTTTATGGGGAGCATACCAACATAATTATATATCAAGTGTTTGTTATGAAGATGAGAATAAAAGATTTTCAAATAATATGGAAGATAATACTTTTATTCTTCAACAAGCTATGAATAAGATTATTATGTCAAGACCGCACTTGTAAACTCTTTTAATTATTAGTATATTTTTTACTAATAAATTATTATGAAGGATTCGATTAAAATAGAAAAGAAAGATTATATTAAATTATTGTTTGCACGAACTATGATTCAACAAAAATCAAAAATACTACCTAATAAAAAAATATATAAACGACAAAAATATAATATAAGAAAAGAGGAAGAATAATTATGTCAGCAAAAATAAATTTTGAAATAATTGGTAATAAAGAATTAACTGATGTATATAGTACAGAGGATATTACTGTAGCAGGAAAAGTTGAAAGAAATTTAACTGATGTTGTTACTGGTGATGGGTGGATATCAATACCTATATCAAAGATTGGTACTATATCAAAAATTATTGTAAATAGTACTTCTGCTAATTTAAGAATTGGTTATAATGAATCGGATCCTTCTTCTATTATTATACCTATAAATGGACTGTTTGTATATTCTGTATTAGCTACTTTTGCTGACACAATTACAAGTATAGATATAGCAACTGATAATACTCAAGTTACTGATATTGATGTGACTGTAATAGGAGTATAAATTTATGATTAAAAATATTTTAATTAAAACTAAAGATATATTGATACTATTATTAAGCATTGTATTTGTAGCTTTAATCTTTGGAGGTATTGTATTTTTTATTTATAATTTACATAAAAAGAAAAAGACTCTTCAGATAATACCTGAATTTAAAATTATAGACGTGTACGAAGAAAATTTTTCTGCTCTTGAGGATAGTCTAAATATAGCAAACGATATTTTAAATAGGGTTCAAAAATGAAAATTTACAAAAATAGATTTAAAGAAAGCAAGACAGATATAAAAAGAATCATTAAAGACCTGTCTGTATCGGATATAGTAATGTATGATTGGGATAAGATAGTTTTTGGTTTTAGTATAGATGATGTAATAGAAATTCCAGTTAAAGATTTAAAAGTTAAATATAAAGGGGATATGGAGAATGTATTAGGGTTTTCTATGAAAGATTATTTTGATAACATATCTTATAAAAAACTTGATCCTATAGAGGTGTCTTATGAGACAGGGAAGTTTTATATAGAAGATGGACATCATAGATATGGTTATGCAAAAGAATTAGGTTTAAAAAAAGTTCCTGTTGAGATAGTTGATATAAAAGACAATCCTATATTGGCATTAGGATATAAGAGTATAGATGACATTATTAAAATGAAAGAGATGTAAATGTATGTATTATAAGTCCAGATTCAAACACCTTACTGAAAAATTTCTTAAACCCGCCCCTACTGATTATGGGGACATTTTTGATTTATATGTTAATCCATCTTCAGTAAAAAGATTAGGCGGTCAGGTAAGAGGAGTTATAACTAAAAAGGGTGATTTGTATATAGCAAGTGACCCTGATAAAGTTTTACATTCAGATATTATGAAAGCTCTTAAAGAAGAGGGGTTAGTAAAAATCCCTGATAGTGCAATTAACAGTTGTAATTTTAATACTATATTACCTTATTGCTTAACAGTTCAGGAGTCTTATAATTCTAAAGAGTCAGGAGTATTCTATTTAGGTGAAACTTTCATTGAAGCATATTTACTAATTAACGAAACTGATATAGAAAAGTATTTTGAGAAAGTAAGAAAGAAGAATCCACAGTTTACTTTTGTTATGGATTCAATAAACAATAATATATAGAGGATATTTATGAAAAGATATGAGAGCAGATTTAAAGAATATGGTGACGATTTTTTTCCTTTAAATAGTAAGGTTAAGATATTAAAAGGTGAATTTAAAGATTATATAGGATTTGTCACAGCATTAATCCACGATAGGCATGAAATTAGTTTAGCTGTTTTACCTAGTGGTAGAAATGTGCTGAAACCTATGAATAGAATTCTACTTAAAAAGAAAGATTTAAGGCTGATAAAATGAAAAGATACAAAAGATATTTTTTAGAAGGGCTTATAGATGGTTTTGCTAAAGGAAAAGTATCGGGGGCTAAATTATTTATAAGAAAAATAGAAGCTAAAGTTGAGGATATTAGATGAATAGATATAAATCAAGATTTATAGAAAATAAAGATTTTATTACTGTATATCATGGGACACATAGTGGTAGAATTGGAGCGATAAAAAGTAAAGGGTTAAGACCCGATAATAGTTCTTTATATGAACCTAAATGGTTTATGTTATCTACTACAAAACCAAGTGCTATTTTTCATGCAAACTATGATCCTGAATCAGGTATGTTTCCTTATTTAGTAACTTTTAAAATTCCTAAAACAAAAGATGATTTATATTTAAAAAAGGGATGGGAAGGTCACCCTTATCTATGGAAAAAAGAAAAAGTAGGTAAAAATAATAGAACATATTGGTATGCTCTAATGGAAGAGATCCCAAAAGAATTTATAACTAAAATAGAAAAAATAAATATACCCCTATATATGAAAATTAAAAATTCAGAAATTGAATGGTGAAAGATGAAAACTTATAAAAGTAGATTCAAAGAAAAACTTTACCATGCTGACGCAATAGCTATTGATAATAAATCTTATGACATATATGCAAATCCTTCTACAAGTGAATTAGGAAAGATAGCTACTATTCGTTCAGATAAAGCTTGTAGAGGAATGATAGATATGAGAAATCCAAAACTGGTTTTAATGAGTAGCTTTAGATTATTACATTCTGATGCTATATATGCAGTTGAAGGTATTCCAGTAGGGGATACTGCTTACGGTACTTTAAGAAATCATTACATTAGACTGATATTTGATTTTAATTATAAAACAATTAATGTGGATTATATTCCAAAAGGGAAAGAGAAATTAATTTTAGACAACAGATATCTAAAGAATCAATTCTCTAGCTGGAAAGTTATACATATGTATGAGGTAATAGGTGAGTTATGAAAAAATATAAAAGTTATTTTTTAGAAGGTAAAAAACAGGCTTTTCAATTATTAAAATCAAAATTATCCGATTTAGGTCAGAGTGAACATAATTTTATAATTAATCGACTTATTTCTTTAGACCCCACCTCACCTCAAAATAAGTATTTAGAACTTTTAACTAAAGCTTTCATTGGTTTTCACACTCAACTATCCCAGAATGGATTAAAGTCGTTTAGAAACAATACAAATCAATTTATTGAAAGACTTAATGATTTCACTGTTAAAGATTTATTAGAAGATATAGAATATAGAAAGCTTAAAATAGATTCAAAAAAAGTTATAGATTTACCTTCTCTAGTAGAAATGCTTCAATCAGTTGTAGCAACTAAAACAAAGTCAACACAAAAATCAGGATTAGCTAAATTAAAAGATGGTAGGGATTATATTGAAATTCCTTTAGGTGCTAAACAAACAAGAGCTTTTATTCCCCTGGATCATAAGACTTCAAGAATCTTAGCTTCTATATATGTAGGTAACTGTATAGGGGAATGGTGTACAGCACAAAATTCAAGCACTTATTGGGATCAATATATTTATCACCGTGGTGGTATTCTTGTATATGTGGATAATGGAGTAACTAAACAGGCGGGTTATTTTTATGCAGATAAAGAAACAGTTG
>CAYQSO010000049.1:0-4017 GCA_964420205.1 uncultured Candidatus Saccharibacteria bacterium | reverse complement strand
GTCGATTGAAGAAGTATTTATAATATGGCATTCCACCTTTTAAAGCTCCTTTTCCCAAGATTCTGGATCCCAAAACTACATCATACATTTCGGAAACAATTAGATGCGCCATTACCGGAATGAGTTTTGGTGTGTATTGGTAATCAGGATGTAACATGATTACGATATCAGCATTCAATTCTAAGGCTTTATCATAGCAGGATTTTTGATTTCCGCCGTAGCCCTTGTTTCTTTTATGGATAATAATGTGTTCTATTCCTAATCTTTTTGCTTCTTCAGTAGTTTTATCTTTGCTGGCATCATCAACAATAATAACTTCGTCAACAATATCTCGGGGAATTTCTTTATAGGTAAGTTCTAAGGTTTTCTCCGCATTATAAGCGGGCATGACAACAATTATTTTTTTATTCTTTAGCATAACAAAAGCAAAAATACAAAAAGAATGCGAAAAGAATATCAATTTTTCACTTTGAGTCTTCTTTTAAGCTTATAGTAGTCTGTAAGAAATTGATAAACAAAAGTTTTATTGTCGTTTTCAAGATTTAAGGGATATAAAAGACCGGAAGGCGGCAGTGTTTTTACTTCAATTTGTTTTTTATCTTTTGCATTCGAGATTTCTTGTGTAAAACTATCATACGCATTAGCATATTCTTTACTAATATTAAATTGAATACTAAAAAAGAGCAAAGCCGATAAAATAATAATGGGTTTTAGAAAGTCGAGATTAATCTTTTGAAGAAAGAACGCCAAAAATATGCTTATCAGAATAGCTGTTACAGCCGAAAAAAGCAAATAAATTCTATCAGGACCGATATCGTGAAAAAGAAATGCAATCGGGAGTTGATAAAGCAAAACAAAGGCGATATAAGCAAATATTATTCTTTTCCATTTGCTATGAATAAAGCTATAAATATCATGTTTCTTATTGATTTTATGCCAAAGAGGAATGCAAAAAATACTGATAGGAAGAATGAAAAGCAAAGAAATGGCAGTTTTTTTGAATAAAATAAATAAACCGTAAGCATAAGCATGAGAAAAAGACAGCGGATAAGCGGCACTAAGGATTTCTTTCCTGTTTGTAGTACCTGGAGACAGATAATTTAATACCAAACCAATAAGTGTGAAACTTAGAAAGAGGATTAAACCCTTTTGATTAGATTTGTTTTTTATGATTTTGAAAAACACTATTATAGTAAGTGAAAACATCAGCATAATCCCTGATATTTCAGATGAATTTCCAATATATAATGCAATAATTGCCAAGCTAACAAAATGCAAAAGAGTTTTTTTCCGGAGTAAGAAAATTGCAATAGAAAATAAGAGCAAAAGGAAACTCAAAGTATGAGGAAAAAAAGCGGAAGTCCAATACCAGCTTTCCCCAATATGAAAGACGGAAAAAAAGATTAAGATTCCTAAAAGCAAAGTGTATTTGAATGCTCGTTTTTTTTCTAGTAGTTGTTTAAGAATAAAATGGATGGCTGTAAATAGCAATAATATGGAAAGTAGCGGTGTGAGAATGCTGATATATTGTCCACTCATTACAGCTAAGGCAGTTAGAAAAACAGCAAGTATTCGACCGCTATTTTCCATATAATAATCAAAGCTAAGAAAAAAGGCATTGTTATTTTTAATGGCATGAAGAAAAAAGTAATCATCATCAGCAGGACGATTAAAGAAAATCAAACTACTTATAAAAGCGAAGCAAAGCAAAATAAAACTCCAGTCGATGCCTTGTTGAAGATGGTATTTAATTTTTTCCAACATAATTGTTTTTCATTGCTTTTATCCTGTCTAAAACGGGAGGATGTGAATAATTAAAGAAAACATAGGCAGGGTGTGGAGTTAAATTGCTTAAATTATTTGCAGAAAGTTTTAGTAATGCATCAGACAAGGCTTTCCAATCATAGTTTGCTGCTGCAAAATCATCTGCTTGATATTCGTATTTACGCGAAAGCATGGCGGAAAAGATGCCAATCATTGTACTCAAAGGGCTGAAAATCAAAGCAAATGCTAGAATTCCCATGTGGAAACTTGCTTGTGTTGCACCTAAAGCAGCACTTAAGACAGGATTATCCACCACTAAAGAAAAAACAAAAAGGATTATCCCTGTTTGGATAATCGATAAAAACAGATTGCTTACCGTATGTTTTTTCTTATAATGACCAATTTCGTGGGCTAATACTGCAACAAGTTCTTCTGTTGAGTGTTGTTCTATTAAGGTGTCGTATAAAACAATACGTTTTTTGGGACCTAATCCGGTAAAATATGCATTGGCTTTCGTGCTTCTTTTAGAGCCGTCAATAACAAAAATATTCTGCAGTTTGAAGTCTGCTTTTATGGCGAAATTTTCAATAGCTGTTCGCAATTCGCCTTCTTGCAAAGGTGTTTGTTTGTTGAATAAGGGTACAATAAGATTAGAATAAAACAGGCTCATAAAAATAGAAAAGGCGGTGATAACTGCCCAAACAAATATCCAGAAATAGGAACCACTGCTTTCGTATATCCACATGATAACTGCAATTAAAGGAACAGCAATTGCAATACTTAAAAGCCATGATTTGATTTTATCACTAATAAAGCGAAGAGGAGTTGTTTTGTTAAATCCGTATTTTTCTTCAATAACAAAAATCCCATAAATACTAAAAGGAATTCCGATAATATCAGAAGCAATTCCCAATATCCCAAAAAAGATAATAAATTGCCACAAGGCATTATCAGTAAAACTTCGTGCATAATTGTCGAGTAAGGCGAAGGAATCGGTAAAGAGTAGCGTTAATATAATGAGAAATGAAAGAGTGGAAGAGAGCCATGAAAGTCTTAATTTATCTTTGCTGTATTGTTGCGCTTTTTTGTATTTTTCTTCATTATAGAAATCTTTAGCCTCTTCCGGAACAGAAGTGCTTCTATGTTTTACATTTAAATAATCCAGTATCTTATCCAAAAAGAAATCAAATACGATAAAGCTGATAATCAATATAAAAATTATTGTTTCTGTCTGCATAATATTAAACGTATCCTTTAATTTTATAAACTAATAATCCAAACCATTCATGAAATAATTCATCCCATAATTTAAGTGCTTCATAAGAAGGGAAAAGCAGCATAAAAACATCCCAACGTCGTGGCCCGCTGTTATGATCAACAGGAAAAAGTGTTGCTGAAATACCTTGTTTTTGGAAGCAAGCATTTGCTCTACGGATGTGAGAAGCAGAGCTTATCAGCAGATATTCTTCTCCTTCCACATTTTTTAGTAATTCTTTTGAATAAACAGCATTTTCGTAAGTGTTGTCCGATAAACTATCAATAAGCAAAGCCGAGTCGGGAATCCCGATGCTTTCGTGCAAATAAGTGTAGAGGATTTTTGCTTCCACCATTTCCCTTTGTAGTAGATTTCCAGGACCTCCTGAAATCAAAATATAGTCAACACGTTTTTCATTATATAAATGGATTGCTTGCAAAATTCTGTCGGTATTACCACGAAAAATAGGACGTTCGTTTTCGAAATCATAAACAGCCATTCCACCGCCCAATACGATTGCAACATCGTAATGTTCTTCTAATTCGCTTGTTTTAACTGCATCCATTTCCCAGGCTCGCATAAATTCATGCACAATAAATAAATTGGAAAAAAACAGCAATAAGATTAAAGAGGAAATACGCAGTCTTTTTTTGAGTTTAGGCTTTTTAAGTATAAATGATAATAACAGCAGTATTATTACCCAAGTTAAAGGCTTAAAAAAAACAGCAAGTATTTTTGATAAGAAGAAAAACATGCACAAATGTAAAAAAAAACTTTATTTTTGCTAAAACTAAAAGAATTAGAATGAAGAATTTTCGTAATTATAAGAGCATTAAGCAGGATTTAGGTTTTGTATTAATACTTATTATTATATCCATACTTTTTTCTTATCAGAAAACAAGTTTTATGAAGCCATACTCTATTCATCAATGGAGGCAAATGGATGCAGTTTCTTTTACACAAAATTACTATGAAAAAGATCTATCATTTTTTAATCC
>CAYQSO010000048.1:0-4038 GCA_964420205.1 uncultured Candidatus Saccharibacteria bacterium | reverse complement strand
CCCAGCAATAAAATCACATTAAGTGTTTACACCTGTTTTTGAAAAACAAGTGTTTACACGCTACCACAAAACCCCAAATATGCATATTTTTGAAACCGATAATAATTTTATATGGAAATAGTCATTATATTTAAAAAAAAATAATGTTATAAATTTTAACACAGCATTGTATGCGAATTTTGCTGGCAGCCATTGTTTTTCTGAGGCTCATCAACTTTCGACATAATGCAAATATAGCACACGAGTGGTATATACAAACGTTCTAGCCTATTATAAAGAAGTACCCTGCAATATGAAAAGAGATATTAATACATTACCAAAGATTGATATTGATGATATATTATCTCAAATCTGAATGCTTATTGCTATCAGAATCTAAATTCATTATCTTTGCATAAATGACTAAACTTGATAAGTATGAGTACTATAGAATTAAGACATATAATAACAGAGCATCTTTCGCATATTGATGACCCTTCTTTTCTTAAAGCATTAAAAACAATTATTGAATCGAAAATCACAACTGGGATATATAAGTTAAGTGAATTTCAAATTGATAGAATTAATTCAGCACGAAAAGATTTAATGAATCAGCAGACGGTTTCACATGATGAACTTCAAAATGAAATAAATCAATGGCTGAAAGAAAAATAGAATGGTCAGTTGATGCGAGAAAAGATTTACTGGATATTCTTGAATTTTATATTGAAAGAAATGGATCAAAGACATATAGCATCAAATTAAATGGGTTGATTAATAAGAGCATTAAACTGATTTCTAAAAATCCAACAATCGGAACAAAAACAGATTATGAATCAGTAAGAGCTTTGATAACTGGAGGTTATCAGATAATATATGAAATTTTTGATCAAATAATTCTTATTGTAATGATTTGGGATTGTAGGCGTAATCCTGATGACAAAAAGATTGGAAAGCGGATAAGGGAATAACAGGCTAGAACAATTAAGGACATAAAAGACCCGTAGAGCAAGGCCTGTTATGGCTTTTATATCCCGTGCTGAACTGAACCAAAGGTATCGGGCTGTAGCACTACAGCATGCTATGTAATTTTGTATTAAAAATTTCAAACAAAAAATAGGCTGTCCTCTAAAAAGCCCTATAACTCGTCATTTCTATTGAACGGGAGTTGTAAAAAACACTTCTGCAATATGAATCTATAACTCGTCTTTTCGACCAAAGGGAGAAATCTTTTTGCATGATCATTAGTTGCTTAAATTTTATAAATCTCTCACTATTGTTTGAGATGACGATTTTTGGACAGCCCTTTTGGTAACTTGACTGACAATTAGTATATTAGTAATCTTTTTTGCGGGCAACCGATAGCCACGGTGGCGGAAAGCTGCCATAGATAGCTGTGGCTTCTTATGCACAAATTAAGAAACTGACAATGAGAAACATATTTTACATCGGATTCATAATGGGTTTAGTTCTAATCTCATGCAACAAAGAGGATGAAAATTCTGGTTATAATCCATGCGGCGATAAATTTACGGCTGAGATAACATCAGCGGATCTGCAAAATTGCATGTACAAAACAAACACTTACTGGGTCTATATTGACTCACTTAATAATATTGTTGACAGCGTTTTTGTTGAAAATTTCAATCATGATTTTATAAAAGATGATTGCGGAAACATATATGAAATTCATTCTTTTAAAACTATTTCTGCTAATCCGCCAGAATCAACTGAATATATGGTTGTTGCAGGCGGATTGTTTAAAGGCTTTAACGGAATATCGAATGCTGGCACTCAAATTTATGATGATTTCTACACAACTACTTCAATGACGAATTACCAAATTGAGAAGTTCGATTCATTATTTATCTTTGATATGTATTATAAAAAAGTGCTTAGAGTTGAAATTGAAAATGACCATTCAGAGAACAATAACAAAAGCATTTATTTTATTAATTCTGAATTTGGTTTTTTAAGACATGATATATATTCTCGGAATATATTAGCTTCTAGTCGAATATTGATGAGAAAAAACATAGTAAGATAAAATCTGCGCATAGTATATTGCAAAATAACAGTGCCCAGCGAATATTCCCGCTTAAACTGCACCTTGTGAACTTTGCGAGTGTTTTGTTAGCTTTTCTAAGAATTTTCAAAGGAATTGGGGCGTGAAACGATGGCTTACATAATTTTTTATTCCCATCCCACAAGAAACACCAACAATTAAAACTCATTAGGTGTTTACACCTGTTTTTGAAAAACAAGTGTAAACGCTCTATCACAAAACCCCAAATATGCATATTTTTGAAACCGATAATTTTTTCTATGGAAATAATCATTATATTTGAGAAAAATAATGCAAAAAACCACACATATACAACAGGTGCATGCATGATAGGTGTGATTTTGTCACAACTATAGGCAAGTTGTATGCAAGGCTGGAAGTACAACATTACATTGATAGTTAATTGAAAAAATATACGAACAGAAAAAGAGCATTGAATAAAGGTCTGTGCAAAAAAAAAATAGCTTTTGCCAACCCGCTTCTGACCTTCTGGACAGTTCGGGAGGCCTAAGCACATTGCACACATTTGCAAATCACACATGCAGACAAACAAGCTGAAATTTACAAAAGAGTGCAATTTTTGCCAACGCTCAAAACATTGCTAGCATGAAACGACTCTTTGCTATTGGAGATATTCATGGATGTTTTGATTCTCTAAAAGAATTAGTTGAGAGTGAAATCCAACTACACAAATATGATAAGCTTATTTTGTTGGGAGACTATATTGACCGTGGAAATAAGAGCAAAGAGGTTGTTGATTACATTATTTCTTTTCAAGAAAATGGTTACGATATTACTCCATTGATTGGAAATCATGAATTATTACTTCTTGAAACATTTGAAGATGAAAAGAATAAACCAAAATGGTTTCAGAATGGAGGTGACGAAACACTGAAAAGTTTTAATATTAGCTCAATAAAGGATATTCCTCCTAAATATCTTGATTTTTTCACAAATCTTAAGAGCTATTTTTCAATCGGAGATTACCTTTTTGTTCATGCAGGTTTTAATGACAAAATATTGAATCCATTTCAGGATACTTATTCAATGGTATGGGAAAGTCAAGCCGAATATTTAAATCCTTTGCTTGCTGGAAAGACAATAATTCATGGACACAGACCGATTACTGTTGAACATTGTGAAAAGCTTATATATGAGAATAAGCAAGTAATAACCATTGATACAGGCTGTGTATATAAAGAGAAAGTAGGTTATGGAAAATTGACAGCAATTGAATTGTATTCTAAAAAGTTATTCTCAGTTTAATTTTATATATTTGACTATTCGTAATTCGCGAATCGCGAATCGAAGATCGACGGAGTCAATTGAAAATGTTGAGTATGAAAAAACATAATGGGATGCGCCCCCAAGATATCGTAGTTTTACTGAAAATCATAGCCTTAAAACATGATGATTGGTATAACTCCGATTTAGCTCAAGCATTAAAAATCAGTCCATCTGAAATATCAGAGGTGTTAAATAGATGCAAGATTGCTGGCTTGATTGATTCTAAAAAGCGAAAAGTCAATATTAATTCTTTCATCGAATTTTTAATCTATGGTCTTCGATATGTGTTCCCTACGCAACCAGGTGCGATTGTAAAAGGAATACCCACTGCACATTCTGCATCACCAATCAAAGAGCATATTTCAAGCGGTTCAGATGTTTATGTATGGTCAAGTGCTAAAGGAACTAACCGAGGACAAGCGATTGAACCTCTATTTAAATCCATCCCTCAAATAGTTCAAGAAGACAAATTATTCTATGAACTTTTAGTAATTGTTGATACTATACGAGTAGGAAAAGTTAGAGAGATAAACATTGCCAAAGAAGAGCTTGAAAAAAGATTAAAGCATGCCTAGTACAAATATTTCGATGCTACAAACAGTGGCAAATGGTTTAGGAAAGTTAAAAGACGATATGGTATTTGTAGGAGGTGCTGTTGCTGAACTTTATGCAAGTAATCCTGAATTATCAGATATCAGACCAACCCT
>CAYQSO010000047.1:0-4078 GCA_964420205.1 uncultured Candidatus Saccharibacteria bacterium | reverse complement strand
ACATTGCTTCATCATATCGTATCAATAGGTCCCACATTGTTCGGTGCAGTGCTATTATTCACGATAATATGCCAAATATTTATGCTGCCCTCCATTCGGAAAAGGAATATAATGGCGAAACAATGGTAATTGGAGGAGAACTTTCCGATTATATTCGCAGAGAGGACGTGGAAATAATGCGAAAACATTTTCCACAAATGCAGTTTGTGCAATTAAAAAACGCCGGACATTGGCTGCATGTGGATCAGCGAGATGATTTTATGAGTGAATTACAAATGTTTTTGTGAAGGGGAAGTGATAATATTAGAAATATAATTTTCCAATAATTGGTAATCTAAAGCTATGCTGTTATCCATAAAGCATTTTTTGCATGGATAGAAAGAAATTAAAATTTATAAGCTATTGATAAGTAGAAGGATTGAGTTTTAAATTCTATTTCATCAACATCATTGTCTGCAATTGGTTGATATAGAAAATTCGATATATCTTTATTATATTTAAGTTCAGCTAAAAAATTCAAATTAGCAATATGTAAAGTTTTCCCTAAGCCAAGGGCAAAAAATTGACCAAAAAAACCATGTTCGGGTTTAATTTTAATTTTTTCATTCTTTAACAAAACAGTGTTTTTATTGTCTCCATTGTATATGTGATATGATACCCCTTCGATTTTATATTCAGAATAAAAGAAGTGTGTAAGACCAAGTTGACCAAAAAGAAAAAAATCATTTTTATGATATTTCAACATTAATGGCAATTGAAGTCCATGAGAATTAACATAATGATTTTTATAAGATAAAATTTCTGGAATTGCAGAAAAGAAATAAGGTGTTTGGAATCGCCTGTTTAAATAACTATAACTAGGATCAAGTCCAACACTTATTTTTTTATTAATTACATATTCGAAAGAAAGAGAGCTAGATAGACCAAATCCAAGATAGCTTTTGTTAAATTCTTCTGTTTCTGAGTTAATTAATGAAAAGCCAAGAGATGTTTTTGTCGTAATTTCTAGTTTTTGTGCTTCTACACAAAAAATCCAAAAAAGAAAAACGATTGTTGATATTAAGTATTTCATTATTTTATTTTTATCATTTTGTTTGTTTCTTTATAATTTTTTACTGTCTGTATCTAAATCAGACATTTGCTATCTTGCCGAAAGTCAAAATCTATGTCAATTTATTTCATGTTATAGTGTATGTTTAAAATAACCTTGGATACTCTCTGAATTATTTTTTTTATTATCTGTTGCCTACTTATACACAATATCAACAGAAAAATCATCAAACAAACCCGCTTCTTAATTTAATACGTTTTTCAACGTTATTTATCCTTTTACCAATTTTTTAATAAATTGTTTATCTTCTACTTCAACAATTAAAATATAAGTACCTCTACTTAATTCAGATAAATCAATTGTTTTATCAGTCACATAATCGTTTAATTGAAAAACACATCTTCCTTTCAAATCATAAATCTGTATTTGCATTTTCTTATTTGGCTCATTCATTATAGAAATGTGTATATCATTAACAAACGGGTTTGGAAACGTTGATAATTGAAATGAATTGTTACAATCTGTCAATACAGATGTATTATTGTCTATTATTTTTAAGATTGTTCCACCAGCTCCAACACTGTAGCCTGTATTTATTGTAGGGAAAAATACTCCTATCAAACCATGACTAGTTAATGTTGTTTGACTATTCCAATTTTGACCCCCATCAATAGTTTTCTGAATCCCAGCTGAATCAATATCACCACCTACTATGTATCCAATTAAATCATTAACAAAAAACACATCAAGGTTACCATAATTAGCAACCGCTGTTTGAGCGCTCCAATTATTCCCACCGTCAGTTGTTTTTATTATATCACCTTCCCAACCCACAGCATAACCAATAGAAGAAGAAGGAAAGAAAACCCCCTGTAGATAAGTCGTTGCAGGAGTAGAAATTGTATTCCAATTATTACCTCCATCGGTTGTTTTCAAGAGTAATGGATCATTAAGGAATCCGCCAACAATAACACCGTTTTGGCTATCTGTAAAAAACACAGACTGAAGCGACTCTGTCGTTCCTGTATTTAGAGTGTCCCAAGTAACTCCACCATTCGTTGTTCTAAATGCTTTTCCATCAGAACCAACAATAAATCCAGTGTTTAAATCTACAAAATAGACATCATTTAAAAAGGAGGTGGTAGTTAAATTGTTCACCGACCAACTAACTCCAGCACTCGTAGTTTTAATAATAGTTGATTTATGTTCTATTAGATTGTAACCCACAGCAAATCCAGTTGCCCAGTTTGTAAAACAGACTCCTTCCAACAAAACATTTCCTGTGTAGGATGATTGCCATGTACTCCCTCCATTTTCTGTTTTTAAAATAATTTTCGTTCCAACTACATATCCAGTGTCTTGATTCAAAAAGTATACTTCAGACAATTGGTTCGTTGTTCCAGAGGTTTGCTGATTCCATTGACCATAAGTCGCAATGGATAATAGTGAAACTATTATCAATCCAATAAATTTTTTCATAGGTTTATAAATTTATCTAATAGTATTAATATATAACATCCACACCATCAATTATAAGTATAAATGTTTTTTTCCACAAAACAAATATAATAAAATCAATCCCCAGTCCTCCGATGAGGACTCCCTTTAAAAGGCAAAATATAAAATAATTGTTTAAAAAAACAAATATATTCCTATAAAAAATATGATTGAACGATTATTCTTTAAAAAACAAACAACTATCACCATAACTAAGGAAACGAAAATCATGCTTCAGGGCGTAATCGTAAGCATCTTTCCATTTGTCTCCGATAAAGGCGGCAACTAGTAAGAGCAATGTGCTTTTGGGTTGGTGGAAATTAGTGTTTAGGATATCAATACTGCGAATGCGGTATCCTGGAACAATAATGAGTTGACTTTGACCGCTGATTTGTTCTGCGCTGTTGTTCTGCAATATTGCGGAATACGCCTCTTCAAGACTATAGTTTTGAGGCAATTCATAAGCTTCCCATTGTTTGATGTCGATTCCAGCTGTTGCTTTTCCGCAAAGAATTTTAATTCCATGCCAATAAAGTGATTCGAGGCTGCGTAAAGTAGTTGTTCCTACTGCAATAATGCTTTTACCTGTTTTTTTTGCTTCGATAATTGTCTTTATTAGTTTGCGCTCAATACTTATTTTTTCGGTGTGCATTTTGTGTTCAGCAATTGTTGATGTTTTTACCGGACGAAAGGTGCCGGCACTAACGTGGAGGATAAGATTTGCTGTTTGGATGTTTTTGGCTGCCAATTTTTTCAGTACAGAAGTAGTATAATGCAATCCAGCTGTGGGAGCAGCAACAGAACCTTCTTCTTTTGCATAAATACATTGATATCGTTCTTTGTCGTCAGCTTCTGCTTTTCGTTTGATGTAAGGAGGTAAGGGAGTTTCACCAAAATGCGCTAAAATTTCTCCAAAATTTATGGACGGATTATTCCATGAAAAACGAATGTGAAAGATTTGTGCTTCTTGTTGCATTTTTTCTATTTCCAGAGAAATAACTTGGTCTTTGATACGAATATCTCTCTTCAAATTACCGCTTTTCCATTTTTTGGCATTGCCAAGCATGCATTTCCACACTTGAGATTCTGTGCTGTTCAAAGCATTTGCAATATCTTTTTCTTCCGCTGCTTCTAAACAGAAAACTTCTATTGCAGCACCGCTTTCTTTATGAAATTGCATCCGTGCTTGGATGACTTTGGTATTATTAAAAACCATCAGGCTGTTTTCGGGAAGATAACTGCTGATATTTTTGAAATTGTCCTCTTGTATCTTATTATCTTTAAGAATTAATAATTTGGAATCTTCTCTGTTTTCCAAAGGATAATCAGCAATTTTATCTGCTTTTAGCGGATAATTGTAGTCTTCGATATGAATTGGAAAATTGCTTGTCATTTGCCGACAAAACTACAAAAAAAGAGTGCAAGCCCGTCAAATTAGCGACTTTTTTGTTGTCAAGAGAGACTTTTTCTTTGTTACTTTCTTTTATCCATCATTTATTATTTTCAAATACATAATATCACCCCTACGGG
>CAYQSO010000046.1:0-4097 GCA_964420205.1 uncultured Candidatus Saccharibacteria bacterium | reverse complement strand
GGAAAATCAATACAGACATCGAATATCAGGAAGAAGGAAAAATTAAAGATGTTTTACATCAGTAAAAAAACTCCTTTTTATCTCAGAAAAAACAATAGCTATAACCACAGTTTCGTATGTAATTTTTAAGCAGCAGCGCTGCGAAAGATGTATAATCTAGTATTAGAAAATAGAATTCAAATTGGGAGTTATTATAGTAATTGAACAATGTCAACAACTAATTGATACATTGCTAATAACAGTAGAATATTCATCATTTTTCGTAGATTTGTACTAATTTTAATATTCTTTATCTTCATTGTAAGGATAAATGCGATAAGGAGATAGTTCAATTTCGCACCAATAAAATGATAAGCTGTAAAAACCAGGATTACTTGTACTATGAGAATTAATGAGATAGAAAAAAAGTAAATTTTCACATTCCTTACCTCCTTTATAAAATCCAGACAGTGCTTTAACAATAAAATAGCGATAAGAAAATAAGAAATATAACCTAAGATTATAAAAATTCCTGTCCCTGACCAAAGCAATATTTTTGAAATATGGGAATATGTCGTAATTGCTAAAAAGAAGAATATTAGTTTATTGATTAAAGGTTTGAACTTGATAAAATAATACAGATTTAGTCCAATTAGGCTAAAATATGAAATTATGAAAGCCCAATGATGTTTAAGATTATCTTCTATTATGTGTCCAGTAATGTTCAGCGCAATTCCACAAATAGCTGACAAAAGGACTAAAAGTATTATGTATTTTTCGATTTTACTCATGTTGTATATTTGAATGATTCCAATCCCTTTATCAAGCACTCAAAACTAGCTTTTTTTTTAGTCGGCTAACGTTTGATGTTATGGCGTCGGTCTCGTGCGGGATTACGAGGCAATTTCCTATCAGTGTACACCATCTTTTTGTTACGAGCCACAAACGCTCGTACACCTCTGAAACCCTCATTCACTATTTCATTTGTTGCCATTTCGTTGCTTATTCTTCAATTTCATTATCAGTCTTATTTTTCAATCCTTTAACATTTAATGAACTTATCACAGAATCTCCTAATTTTTTCTCTAAATCTTTTCGTGCATTACCTGCGACCGATCCTCCTTTTTTTGCAATCATTTTGTTTTCATTAAATGTCTTTGGCTTTTTTTTCTTTGAAAGCTCAGTTGTTGAAGTCTCTGCAAGCATATTCAACACTAATTCCAAATTAGTCATGTTATCTCGAAGGTTTTCCTTTTTTAAGTTTTTGAAATCCCTATACTGCTTTGTTGTTAATCCAGCCCAAGCTTTTGTGATTTCATCAGTCAAAATAGCATAATCTTGTCCCTTTTTTACGCCTCTTAGTTCCCATTCATCTGTTAATTCTTTCCTAACCTCAATACTTTTTAATCGCTGATTTATCCAGTTTTTTGAATATCCTTTTTTCAAATATGTTTCCATTGCCCTATCAAAAGCCAATTCAGGGTCTTCGGTTTCTTCAATTCTCTCGTATCCAACTTTTGCCAACCATAATTTAAAAGGTTCAGCTTTGGGTGATGGTATAGATTGAATTATTCTAAGTAATCCTTCAGTATCCGAGCAATCCGTTTCATATTTTTTACCGTCTGCTGATTCTAATTTCAGTTGTACGATAATTTCGTACAACTGACTTAATCCTTCTTTTATCAACTTGCGTTTTAAATCACTCCAGTATCTGCGAGAATTATTACTTCCTGTCAATGTCTCAATAATATCAACAATTGAGAAGTACCATTTCTCCTGTTCGTCATCCCAATGTACTCTAATCTTTTTGGATTCAAATAATTTGATTGAAGTCTCTTTAGTCATTTGTTCTCTTTTTTTTTAACTTCGATAAAAATATAAAATCTTTTTAATATCTTAAAGAAAAAATGGCGTTTTTTTGGGCTTAACTAAAAAAATAAGCATAAAAACTTTTTGCAAAAAAGATAGCTTTGTTTTTAGCGTTGCATAAACTAAAGCGACATTCATGCTTTTCCTGTATCTTTTAAGCAGCAGCGCTGCGAAAGATGTATAATCTAGCATTAGAAAATTAAATTCAAGGTGCAGCGCACCGAAATATTAGAGTTATCTCCTGCGAAGTTGCAAGCAAGCGAAGCGAGCGCATAAACTCCTTTAAATATAGCAATTAGGTGGATAAACTTCGCGCAGCTGGGAAGCAGATATTGTGGATTTTCAATTAGAGTAGAACCTAGCCAAGCTAGTTACCCAAAATGCACTATACAAATTAATTTGCTTAGTTTTTTGTTTTTTCTCTTTCTATCAGAATTAGTTTACCATTTTTATAGGTTTTTACCTTTCTAAGAGTTCCTTTTTTGTAGTAAAACCACTTGCCCTCCTTCTTCGCATCAGATGTAAATTGTCCTTTTAAGGTGATACCGTTTTTGTTATAACAAGTAAATTTTTCCCATTTATTATGCTTGGTTTTAGCGTCTTTTTTGGTTAATCTATTACTAGTGGGAGTGGGAATATCTTCTTTTACAAAGTAAACAGCTTCATATCTTAATCTATTTCGCCTGTCATATTCTTTTAGTGTAACAGTATCATTTAATTGAGTTCTATAATTATAAGTATATTTTATATTTCCATTTTTATAATAAAAAATCCACTTCCCAAATTTAAATTCCTCGAATTCATATCCTGGTAGATCTTTATAAACTGCCCACCCTTCGTATTTTAAGTTTCCATTTTTAAATTGCTCTTCAAGGTAAATGACTTTTTGTACACCTTCTGAATTGTGATATTTATAAAAAATAGTACTATCGCTTTTTTGAGCAAGTAAGCCAGAAGTGTAAAGGATTAAACAACTAAAAAAAATTCTTTTCATTTTTTTTTTTTATAAACTACATCGCTCGAACTCCGTTGTGCATTCTTGGCAATCGTATTTAATTTTCTCTTTATCTCAATCGCTTTAAAATTCATTATTTTCCACTCAGTTGTCTCAATAAATTTTTCAATCACGGGAAGATTTTCTGGTGTCATATCAATAGTGTCGTTCAATGCCTTATCAAATTCTGATAATAATTTAAGTTCCTCTTTACTGAAGAATTGTTTAAAATCCTTCGAATCGGGTATATAGAAGTCCTCCCACTGACAAAATAATTCTGCTGTGACTTGTGCAATTGGAACATTCTTTTGATAATCAATTTGACTATCTTTTGATGCCCACAAGTCAATCACTCCAAATACATTATTTCTTATTAAATCAACAAATTCATCCTCGTTGATGCATTTTTCTCCCATTTCAATTTCTTGAGGCTTATTAATCATATTTTGCAATGGTATCTTCTTTATCTTAACTCTGTAGTAATATATTGGAGCATAAAGCGCATTGAGAAAAAACAAAGGAATTATTGATTTTGAATATCTATCATATTTAAACAAAAACCAAATGCAGTATCCCAAATGAAATAGGACAGCTAAAGAAAGCATTTGAAGTGGTAAATTATAGATATTCAAGCCTTTATTCGCTGTCAATTTTTCAAACAAGCCAGGAACATTAAATGCAATCACAGGCAGAATAATAATAATTAGTATAAATAATATATTAATCCAAAAAGAAACGTATGCTATTCTATCAATCAATTTCATTATATGCGTGTCTGTTTATATGTTTGGCAACATCTTAGCATTCTATTCATTGTTATCCCCCAAAAATATAAAATCTTTTTAATATCTTAAAGAAAAAATGGTTTTTTTGGGCTTAACTAAAAAATCTTAAGCATAAAAACTTTTTGCTAAAAAGACCGCTTTATTTTTAACTTTGCATAAACTAGAGCGACATTTATACTTTTCCATATCTTTTAAGCAGCAGCGCTGCGAAAGATGTATAATCTAGCATTAGACAATAAAATCCAAGGTGCAGCGCACCGAAAGATTAGATTTTTCTCCTGCGAAATTGCAAGCAAGCTCATGAACTCCTTTAAATCATACAATTTCTGAATAAACCTTGAACAAGCCTTTTTTCAATCCCGAAGGGATTGTATGTGTTTAAAAATAGGCTATGCTTGATGTATTCGACTCCTTCGGAGTCGCATTTTCGGTAAGAGACATTAATTTTTATAGACATTAAAGCCCTTCGG
>CAYQSO010000045.1:0-4111 GCA_964420205.1 uncultured Candidatus Saccharibacteria bacterium | reverse complement strand
GTGTTATTTGCGATTTCCACTTCGCTACAAGAAATCATGTCATTTTTCTGATTGCTTCCGGCACAAGTTCCAAAGACTTCAATTGCTGCCATTTTATTAGCCACAAAAATATTGTTCTTAATAATCACTTTTCCTCCTCTGCTTCCTATTTGAATTCCAAAACTAGCTCCATTAATAAAGGCACAATTTTGAATAGTAATATCTCCATCCAAAGTTCCTGCTCTAATAGCGATACAGGGTTCGCCAACAGTTGAATTCATCCCTTTAAGCGGCTCTGTTGGAAGGCGCAAACGACCACCAATTCCTTCTACAAATCCGTCTTCTGGATCATATAAATTGCGTTCGCCCATGTCCCAAACAATACCGTCAATTACAGTACCACCAACTTCTTTTTCAAACAACAACAAGGCTTTTCTTCCTGCGCCAGCACTTTCATTATTCGGCTGAAATAAGCTAGGATGGTTTACAATATCTTGCTTGCTGAAAGACTCATCCCAAGAGCCATAAAGTTGAATTGCTTTGTCGGATTGCAAATAGCCTGCGTTGAAAGTTCCCATATAAACACCTTCAGCAATATATATTTTATCTCCAGGCTGTGATTTATCAATTGCCTTGTCAATATTTTTTAGTGGTGCGTCTTTTGTTCCTTCGTTTTTATTGCTACCTTGTTTTGAAACATAAATAATAGTTCCAGAGGATGAAGCTTCTGCTTTCTCTACTTTTGTTTCCGATGTTGACGTTGTTTTGTCTGTGCTTTTCACAGATTTTGCTGCATTTTTAATTTGATTTATTTGTGCATTTGTTTGTAACGATATTAGTGATACGGATATAAAACAAATAATTAATGCAAGTTTTTTTGATAAGTTTTTCATAAGAAATAATTTTTCTGACAAAAGTACTTCTCTTACAAAACTAAACTATTCGGTATTTTCCTTAAATTCTATCCGTAAAATCACCTATTTTTTTTGAAAAAAAAACAAAGTTTTTACTGTAGTTTTTATCAACAGATAAGATTTTGTATTATCTTTGAAAGCTTTAAAAGCAAGTGAAACACTAAAAACTGTGCTGAATGAAAAGCTTGTTGTACTATTTTTGTTTAATCATAATTCTGCAAAGCCTATTTCCTTTTCATTTATATTCCTCTTCTGAAAAAAAGAAAAATACAGATGCTATTATTTTAGAATTTGATGAGCATACAGAAAAAATGTCAACAGATTCTGTCATTGTATTTTACAAAGAAATTCTTCGCTATACAAGTCCAGAGTCCTCTGACAAAGAAATATTTTTTCATGTCAATATCAAACTTAGCAGCCTTTATCGCCTTAAAGCTGATTTTTCCACTTCATTGCTTTATAGCTATACGGCTTTAGAATTTGCAGAGGAAGAAAAAAATAGTCTTTATTTGGCTAAAGCCTTTAATAATATCGGAATTGATTATTATAGAACCTATGACTTTGATAAAGCTATAGAAAACTTTAACAAAGGACTAGAGTATAGTCTTATAGCTAAAGACAATCATTTAATTGCTGAATCATATTATAAAATTGCTATGGTTAGTGATGATATCGGAAAATCGAAAGAAGCCTTAAGTTATTATGCAAAAGCAATAGATTTTTTTGAAAAAACTAATGATTGTCAAGGAATGGCAGATGTCTATAATGGTATTGCTGCCGTATATTATAAAAAAACAAAAATTGACAGCACCGAAATGTTTGCTTTAAAAGCAATGGATCAATATCAAAGATGTGGAAACGCAGAAAATATGGCTTTTATGTATATGAATCTTGCCACTTTGATGAATATGCAAAAAAATCACCCGAAAGCTATCGCTTATTTAGAACAAGGACTTGCCATTGCGGATAGCATTGGAGCTCTTTCTCAGCTTAGGCAGGGATACAAAAACCTCAGTGAAACCTATGCTTATATGGGCAATTTTGAAGAAGCATACAAACAGCATTTGATATATAGCCAATATAAGGATTCCATTTTTAATGCTGAAAATGCCAAGGCTTTTCTAGAATTAAACACTAAATACGAAAGCGAAAAAAAAGAACGGCAGTTGGCGGAACAAAAAACCGAAATAGCTGTTAAAAACAATGAACTAAGTAACGTTACACAACAAAAACAACTCTTTATTATCATTTTATTAATTGTTGTTGGAATTCTAAGCTTTTTGTATTACAGATATAATGAAAAAAAGAAGTTTCTGTGCTTACTGAATGAAAAAAACAGTGAATTGGAAAACCTAAATACCACAAAAGATAAAATTTTCTCTATTCTTTCACACGATCTGCTTTCTCCAATTAGTTCCTACAGCCGTCTTACTGAAGGCTTGAAATCTGCTGTTGATAAACTTACAACGGAAGAAATGAAAATTTATGTGGGCGACTTACATGCTTCATCGGTAAATATTCAGAATCTTTTATTAAATGTTTTGCATTGGTCTATAAACCAATCTGGACATTTTCAGCCTAAAATAGAAAATGTTTTCTTGGAAAATATTGTCGATGACGCCGTTTCCACATATAATATGCTTGCTACTGAAAAAAATATTCAAATTGTTTTCGACAATACAACAGAGACTCCTCTGCATCTTGATAAAAAAATGATACATTCTGTTTGCAGAAATATCATTTCGAATGCCATAAAGTTTTCTCCGCAAAATGGAAAAGTGTGGATTTCACTACAAAAAACAAACTCAAGTATTCAATTAATATTCGAAGATCAAGGGCCTGGCTTGACTGAAAAAGAGATAGATGTACTTTTTAGTATAAATTACGATATAAAACAAATAAGCCAAGCAAGCTCAAAGGAAGGAACAGGGCTTGGTTTGATTATCTGCAAAGAGTTTATGGCTCTCAACAATGGCACAATAACTGCAAAATCAACCCCTGGCAAAGGTCTTCAAGTAATATTAATATTTAAAACCCCGAAAGTATGATTCAATTAGCATTGGTTGACGACCATAAAATATTAAGAGACGGTATTAAATTGTCCTTACTGGGAAACAACAATGTCCATTTGGCTTTGGAAACATCAAGCGCTGAAGAATTCCTAAAAGCATATAAGCAATATACTTTAGATATTATTATTTTAGATAACGGTTTGCCAGGAATGAGTGGCACAGCCTTAGCAAAAATCTTGTTAAAAGAGGATCCAAATAGTAAAATTATCATGCTTTCAGCAATGACTGATGAAAATAGCATCTTACATGCCGTAAAAAGCGGAGTTAAATCCTATCTCTCCAAAGATGTTGGTGCTCAAGAACTAATGGAAGCTATCTATTCTGTAAATACTGGAGAAGAATATTTTGGTGGTAAAATTTCAAAAATTATTTACAGTAGCTATGTACAAATAAACAAAAGCCAAAACAGCAGAGACAAGAAAAAAACACTTTCTGCTCGTGAAACCGAAGTGCTGCGTTGTTTTGCAAACGGCTTAACCTACAAGCAAACAGGAGAAAAGCTCTTTATCAGTCCCAGAACCGTGGAAGCCCATAAAAACAGCATATTAAATAAATTGGAACTCTTCACTCTCGCAGACTTGATAAAATACGCCATTAAAAATGGGATTATTGAGTTGTAGGACAATGTTATTGGGAAAAAACTAAGTTTTTATTTAATCATATCTTGTGTAAATGTATTTTTTTATTCTAATGCATTTCCCTTTTTTATTATATACTTTGATTTGTGTTATTAAACCATTATCATCATATTTGTATTCTTCTCTTTTGTAATCTCGATTATATATAGATATAGTTTTTATTAGCTTTCTGTTTTTATCATAATATTCTTTATACTCAGAGATTTTTTCTCCTAAACGATTATGATAAGAATAAGTTAGAGAGTCTGGGGTATAACTAAATTTATGTTCACAGTCTAAAACACCATGTAAGCCATATTCCTTATAATTAATTACTCTATTCTCATTATCATATGTAATTTCAAATATTGTATCATTACCTTGAGTAATAAAAGTAGTTTTGTTATCATATTGATGTTTGTATTCTTGACCTCCGCTTACTGCAATAAGTTTGTCTTTATCATCATAAATGTAATGTATGTTATCATATAAATAGCCATTCCGTTTAATCTTAATATTCTTAAGCTTT
>CAYQSO010000044.1:0-4178 GCA_964420205.1 uncultured Candidatus Saccharibacteria bacterium | reverse complement strand
TTGAATTTACCCCAAATGTAGTTATTCATCCAAGTCGTTTTAGCTTTAATGCTGAAAAGCACGAAGGAATTACCGTTATTGATATGCGATAAGCATTCTGCTTTGGTTTTATTCTATTTATATGTTTTACGGAGCCTTTATTTTTAAATTTTTTGGAGCTTGTACTATTTGGATAATAAATAACATATTATCTTTAATTATAGGAAGTTTAAAGAAAAAAACCTTTAAAAAAATCTTAAAAGGTAAAATTTCTGACGACTTTGGGAATAATGCTTCTTATGAATTTAAACTAATTATTATAGGTGCATTTTCAATTTTTATGATTATTTTTTTAATCTTAAACTGGGCTTGGGTAATGTGAATTAGTCCCTTAAATCATCGGACAATAGTCTATTTAAAAAAATAATTACTTTTGTCATTATGAAAAAGAAAGAAATATTTTTATTTATAATGATTCCACTGTTATATTATAGCTGTAATAATAAGGAAAAATTTGATTCTAATAGCATTGTTTTTATAGAACAATCCTGTGAATTAATAAAAAAACAGAATAATTTAATTGTTGAATTTGCTAATAATAATTATGACTCTCACTTGTTGTATAAGACTCATAGTTATCAATCAGAAATAGACAGTATAATAACATTGATAAAGAATGAAAAAGCTAACAGCGATGATTTGAATTCTTTTCTTGAAAAGATGGGAAAATATAAGATAGAAAATATTAAATTCAATTCAGAGATAGATTATAAAAATGAAATTCAAAAACAATCAATAATTCTGTATTTTGAACTGGTAAAAAATAAAATCCTTTCATTTTTTCAAAGTCTTTATTATAATCAAAAATATCAGTTTGAATATATTTCTCCTGTTGTTGTAGTTGATAATAGCAACTTAAAAGCAAAAATATATGTAGCTGGGGTTAATGATAATTCTATGTATGCAATCATTGATAGTGATACCATTTTTATGGATGAAAATAAAGAATTAGTATATTTTATTGATACTGATTTACCAAGAGGAATTTATGAAAAAAGCGGAAAATTGTTTTTGTTAAATGAAAGCAATTATCTTGAAGAAAATGGTATGGATTTTTCATTTAAAGTTCAAATTGATTAGGCGTCAATTTTTCTCTGTCTGTTTCCCCGTTGTCCTATGGCTGCAACTAGTTCTAATAATAAACAGTAATTTCATACAATTCTGTCATAAATTGGATTGCAGCAAACTCCCTAAGGAATTTTAGGAACCCAAAAGCAAATTCCGAAGTGTGTATTGTTAACTGGAGGTATGTTTTTGTTGTCGTTTTGGAATACTCAACTTAAATCGTGATGAAGCTTGAAGCGAACCCACAAACTTGCATTAAAGCAATATCTTAGCAATAAAACATAGAGCATATTAGGCGCTGACCTTCTGTAGTTTCATTGATTAATTGCTCGTTAATTATTATTTTATATCTTGAAGATTATCAGTTTTGTGTCTATTAAATTTGCGGGATTGTTTGGGTCTTTAACTTGAACATTTTTTATGTTTAAACTCGGATTGCCCAAGTTTTCGATTCTTTTTTTACTTTTTGTAGGGAACGAATTGTATTTATTGGTTGGAATAACTGCAACAAGTTCAAAAGTATCTCCTGTTGTATGCAAATAATTAAAAACACGTCTAGGGTTTTGTATTTGCCACATTCCACGTATTCTCAAGTTTGTTATCCCAAGTGGGTCAACTCTGTTTACTCTACCTAATTCTTTTGTTTCTGCAAGTTCAACATTTGGGATTTCGTTTATTCCGTCTGTTATTTTTTGTTTAATTACCTGATATGTTTCGTGCTTGGCCGCATAAATGTTGCCATAAACCATCCATAGTGATTTTATAGAATCGTCAGTTGTATGTCCAACACAATAAATCAAATCTTTTTCTGTCCAATTTTCACAAGTTTTACAATCTTGTGTTATCATATTGCTGTTTGATTGAATATTTGATTTTGGGTATGAACTATTTAGAGCCAAGTCGCTATTTGCACTTTGTGTTTTTTTAACTTCGATTGCATCGCCTTCACGAATCATTATATCAGGTGGATGATTTTGATTACCTAGCCAAGAGAATATTTGGTTAAATTTTGTGTTTTTAATTTGTTGGTCTTGTTCTTGAATTGTGTTTGCAAAAGCATCTTTTACAAACATCTCTAATGCTTCACCAACATTGTTAGCTCTATTTCTTCCAATGTAATGATTCCGAATTGCAAGAATTGGGTTATTTGCAATATTTACAATCGCTTCTAAAATATTTGTCATACTGTTATGGCTTCTTGTTTTTCAATTTTTAATTCTTGTTTTGATGTGTTTTCTTTCAGTTGTTGTTGAATTGTTTTGGCAAGAAATTTAGCAAGATTAACAGGAACTGCATTTCCAATCATTTTGTAACCTGCTGGCACACTTGTGTAATGGAAAATAAAATTATCTGGAAAAGTTTGAATTCTTGCACATTCTCTAACACTTAATCGTCTGTATAAATGTTCCTTTCCTGGAACAAAAACTCTTATATTTTGCTCTATAAATTTCATTTTAGGTGCTTGTGGATGAATAGGTGCGTGTCTGCCACCTGCTTGTATTGTAAATGATTGCTCATCCCAACTTCTTACTCTATTTCTTGACATAAAAATTGTAGAAAAATTGCCTATCATATATTCGTGATTTGGCAAAGCACATTTTTCTCCATTGCTCTTGTTGTATGGCAATGCAGGCAATACATTATCCTTTAAATCATATATTGTTTCTTTAAGTGTTAATTTTGGGAAGTTTGGTTTTTGAAACTGGTATTTAAAACCTAAGTCTTTACGAATACCTACAAAAATAACACGTTTTCTATCTTGTGGCACGTTATAATCACAAGCATTAAGCATTGTAAAAGATAGTTCGTAACCAACTCCTGCGTTTCTAAACATTTCTTTTATGTTTTGCAATGCTTCGGAATGTCTGCCTAAAAGCATTCCACTCACGTTTTCGGCAAGGAAAAACTTTGGTTGTTTTGCTTCTAAAAGCCTTATGAAGTCAAAAAACAATTGTCCCCTTTTATCTTGAATTCCTTTCATTGCACCCGCTTCGCTCCAACTTTGACAAGGTGGACCACCAATAATTCCATCACATTCGGGAACTTCGTCTGCTGGAATATCTACAATACTTCTTCTGTCAAGAATTGTGTGTGGGTGATTTTTCTCGTATGTTTCCCAAATATCCTTATCATATTCGTTTGCCCAAACCACATTGAAGCCTGCCCTTTGAAAACCGAGGTCAAGTCCACCAGCTCCTGCGAAAAAAGATACTATATTCATATTGTTGTCAGATTTTTAGATTTTAAATATTCCAGTTTTTGTTCTGCTAAAATCAGCGTTTCGCTGTCGCAATTGTTTTCATAAATTTTCTTTGCGATTATGTCGCTGAAAAATTCTGTACGTAGTTGAGTTAAGTCAAGGCTGAAAACATTAGCCAGAAGTTCAAGTCTTTTTCCGTCAAACTCTCTTTTGTTGTTTTCGATTTTACTTAGATTTGCAGAGTCCAAGTCAAGTTTAGCAGCAAGTTGAGTTAATGTCATTTCATTTTCAGTCCGAAGTCGTTTTATGTATTCTCCAAATGTTTCTTTCATTTGACTTGTCATTTTTTGACAAATGTATGACATTTTTAGTTTTTCACAAATAGATTTTTTATTTTTTTTCTCGTTTTATTTATTACAGATTTCATCCAATAGTTTTACACGCTGCATTTCTTTGCTTTTTCTTAGCCAAAGATACGTTTTTTTATGATGCAAACAAACATTTCCTGACTTGTCCAATTTAGTGCGGTCTGAGAATTTCAGCAATAATATCTTGTAAATAATCAGACACAGAAGTTCTCATTTTTATTTCTTTTTTGGTTGTTTTTATTAAATAATCTGGTGTCTGTAATCTTTTTACAATGGAACATACAAGCCCTTATTGTTAAGGTTATTTCGTTTTGATACAGCTAATACCATAAATCAAATCATAATATGAAATGATATTGGATATTCTATAAAGTGAAAAATTAGGCGAGCTTGTACATCGATAAGCTTTTATTTTACTAAAATAAGCGGATAATTCATTGGGATTGGATTTTTCAAAAAGCGAAGATTGCTTGGTGTAATCAGCAATAAATACCTTTGCCATTTCT
>CAYQSO010000043.1:0-4184 GCA_964420205.1 uncultured Candidatus Saccharibacteria bacterium | reverse complement strand
ATTATTTACCAATCTCCTTGCCTTATTTTCTAGGCCCTGTTACTATGGTTATTTCCTTTTTTTGATTATTTAAGAAATTATTTATTAGTTTATTCCATAAGTCAGCAAGTGCAGTCCTTCCATCTACCGTATCTTTCCAATTTTTTCCATTTATATTTCCTGCAAAACCAAATATTTTTCTCCATATTTTTCTCCAACGTTTTACCCAATAAAAATTGAAACAACTTATTAAATATATTTCTACATTTATACCTAATTTAGTTATTGCTTTGGAACGCCCCTCCCCATCAGCAAGACTTACTCCGGCAATATCTCTATTTTTTATATCTTCTGAACCGTGAGCAAAAATTATTGTGCTATTCACATAATTAATGTCCTTTTTTTAGATTTAAATGGTGGAGTAATTCTCCTTTTTTTAAAACATAAAAAATTTAGATTAACAAGTGCATTTGTAATTGCAGTTCTATTAATAAACCTCCTTTGATTTTTATTTAATAAGATATAATTAAATCCGTTTTTGTACATGGCATCTTCCCTGCATTTTTCAACTTGTTCGATAAAAGCATGCCTTATTTCAGAACTTATGCTTTTTTTATTATACCACATTTTATCAGGTGCAGGCATATTTGTACCATTTGGTCTTGAAAGTTCATTGGATTGAAGTCTGGCTTCTTCCAGATCATCACAAGTGTAAATACCTGGTCTGTCATTTCTGGCTGATATGTAAAACAATCTTGTTTTAATAGAACCCATACCAGCTTCTATTGAACCGTTATACTTTGGTGTATGAGGTGGTGACAACAGATGTTTTACATTATTATCATTCAGATATTTACTGACTTCTTCAGCAATAAAAGCAGAACCGTTATCAGATTTTAATACCAGAGGTCTGCCGTTATGATAAAACAAAAACTTTAATGCATTAATCACAATATTTGAACATTGTGATTTGCATGGAAGAGCCATTAGTATTTTTCCAGTACACAGATCTCTGAATATAAGAACATACTTGTATTCTCCTTCTATTTTCTTTTTTATTTCAGTAAAATCTATTGCCCAGACTGTATTTGCTGTATTCCAGATTAAAGATTTACAATAAGATCTCCTGTCTATATAGTACTCCCTTCTATATTCTTCTAAAATCCATTTAATGTTTATTAAAGGGATTTCAGGAAAAACTTTCTTTAAAACCGTTACTCCTGTTTCCGGTCCGGTAAGGTTTAAAAATGCTTTTACAGAATCAAGAAGATGAACTGTTGGAAGAAAAGGTTTTCTCCCAACAGGTTCAGAACAAAGATGCTTCTTTTTCCATAAAAGATACCAGCTTTTTAAGGTTCGTTTATTGACACCTATAGCAAATGCTATTTCCTGACAAGTATATCCATATTTTCTGAACCATTTCAGCAATGCTACAGAATGCTTTTTAAGTTCACGCAATAAAGTCCTCTTAAGCTTTTTAAAATCCTTTAAGTAGCTATGATTTTTAATATATCCTTCCAAATTCAAAAGTAATTCTCCAAGTTTTTCAAAAAATGTTAACGATTTCTTTTTCTTGATTTTTTCTGCAGTTTCTTTTTCTTTTTTTTCTTTATCAGTTTTTTTTTACTGTCTCCTTTCAAAAGCTTATCAAGTTCATTTTCATTTATGGAACCATCTGTATTTAAAAGATGAGGAGCCAAAGCAGAAAATTGTGATTTAAGTTCAAGAACTTTATTGTCAAGTCGAAGTCTTCTCAACTCATCTTTAAGTTCTTCAATTTCTTTATGTTTTTCATCGACTTGTAATCCAGGACGTCCTTTTGGTTTAGGTTCAAGATTAATAAGAGCTGATTGCAATATATCAGTTCTTAATTTGTAAAATCTTGATTCTGATATATCTAATTTCTCACAGGCTTCTTTAATTGTTATACGACCTGCTATAGTATCAAGAATCATTTTTAACCTTGCTTTGGACTCTTCATCTCCATCTAGATTATTTACAAGTTCTGAGCCTTTTATGGGACGTCCTGCTTTCATTATTTTATCTCCTAAAAAACATTAAGCTTTGACCTTATTTTTAATATCGGATTTTCCCTTTCTCAACTCTCCAACAATTCTTTTTCCTCTTACAAGATTTTTTCTTTTTTTCTTTAAAACTTTACGTCCTTTTACTTGTGATTTGCATTTATCTAACTGCTTTACTCCCATAGAACGATGCATTGCTCTTACAAGCGTCTGAGAACGCTGTAATTCTTTTTCAAGTCTTTTAATTTCTTTTTTTAGCTTTTTATTTTCTTTCTCCGCTGTAACCTGTGGTCCTTTATTTCTTGGCTCAAGGGCATCTATCATTCCTTGCAATGCTCTTGTTTCAAGAATGTAATACCGGCTTATGCTTGTGTCCAGGGCTTCACAAGCTGAAGTGGGACTCTGTAGTCCACTGAAAACTTCTATTATTAAGCAAGCTAGTTTTTTGGCTTCTTCACTTCCTTTTAATACTTTAGGACCTGTTTTTATTGTCATTTTCATCTCCCTTATTATCTGAAAATAATTCTTCTTCCAATTTCCTCATGCTTTCATCAAAACCGGATACTCCAGGAGGAGAATCCGATTTTGAATAACAAGATTCTTCCTTTTCATAGCCGTCAACAGATATATGCTTTGGAAGTTGTTGCTTTTCTCCAGGTTCACTCTTTTTGCCGGAAGCCTTAAGATTAACTTCCTCTCTTTGTCCATCTTTTCTTAAAATTAGATTCTCACCCTCCTGATGAAGAGATATGTCCACATCTCCAATTCTTCCAGCAAGATAAACATCCTTTCTCGGTATTCCATGTTTTGCAAGAGTTGAAGCATTAGATGCAACCCTTTTGGAAAGTGTTGATAAAACCTGCGGAGCTGCATGAAAAAATCTGTCTGCTGGAACAAGTCCTTCTATGCCTTGATGCACTCTCTGAAAATTGTAATAGTCAATAAATAAACCTATGCGTTTTCTTGCATCTTTTAAATCCAGAAATATCGCACTCTCTATGCATTCATTCCAGATTGTTGACCAGTAACGCTCTATTTTCCCAAGAGTCTGAGGACGACGGGGTTTTGACACGATCTGGTTTATTCCAAGCTTTTCACAAAGCTTTTTAAAAGCACTTTTACCACGCCAGCTATGATACTGTGAGCCATTATCTGTTAAAATTTCATGTGGAGCTCCATAATTGGCAATAGCTGACTGAAAAACTTCTCTTACCATGTTGCCTGATGAACTTGCTCCAAGTCCATAGCCGGTTATAAAACGGCTGTTGTCATCCATAAATGCAACAAGGTGTACTCGTCTATTCTGTCTTTTTAAAATAAAAGTAAACATGTCTGTCTGCCATAAATCATTTGGTTTGGCTCTTTCAAACCTTCTCTTTTTGTCCGGATGCCTTTTCGAGGAAACCTCTGAAGATTCATAGCCGTTTTCTTCAAGTAAACGAGCTATAGCTCCAGCACTGGCACTTAAACCTTCAAATCGTTTTAAAGAATGATGGATTCTCTCACAACCCCAGTCCGGATGAGTTCTTTTCATTAATAATACTGCTCTTTTAGCAGATTCATTCAGACGACTGCCTTTGTTGCTTTTTTTACTGCTTTCTAAGCCTTCCGGGCCTTCTTCTTCAAATCTTTTCTTCCAACATGATAGTGTATGGGAATGAATCCCGACAATATCACTGACTGCCTTTAACGTTAAGCCACTGCGATAATATAAATCCAGTATCATTAAACGCTCTTTTGGTTTATATATCTTCTTCTTTGTTGCTGGAAGACTATAAGTCCTTGACTTCCGTTTTTGATTTCTCTTCCTGCCTGAAAATATTACATGGCTTACAGGTGGCTCATCTTCTGATATTACCGGATCTTTAGCAAACCCTGTATCATCATATGATTGTTCACTGAATAACCGTGGAATGCCTTTTGAAGAAGCGTTATCTGAATCAGAAAAGGGCATGCCCTTTTCTGATTCAGCTTCTCCTTGAAAATCACTAGGGAAACTGTTAGTATTATGATGTTTTTTGAATTCGTTTTCTTCCATTTAATTCCTCCTTTGAATTTAAATTTCAAAGAGGAATTACTCCACCTATTTATTTAATTAGTTGGACATCAATTTAAAAAAGTATGACAGATTATATGTGGATTCATAACGGTACATCATTTTCCAGGGATCTCCAATATCTG
>CAYQSO010000042.1:0-4240 GCA_964420205.1 uncultured Candidatus Saccharibacteria bacterium | reverse complement strand
GCAAGCCTCGCTGTTTAGAATTGTCATTCCGACGGAGTGCAACGACGAGGAATCTAAATCTCTAGATCTAATATAGGATTTCGATCTAAGATTCCCGATTAACGATTCCAGATTCTAGATCTGCTCGCCTTCCAGGCGATTAAGGATATAAACATACTACAAACCATCTCTCCCGTTAGCCGTTAGCCGTTAGTCGTTTGCCGATATTCCAACATTATGTTAAATAGAAATTATAATTACCTAGTAATCTGTAGTTTATATATTCCTTAATACAATCCTGCTACTAGACTGATAATCAAAAAGATGATGATATTGACCACCTGCGAGTTTAGTTCTATGCATAACTTGGTATGTAGGTAATTTCTTTCCATCCTTCCGTATATAGAGCTTTCTGGCATTAATTTCATCAGCTATTTCTTGTTCAGATGCTGCCCTTCCTGGCTTACTTAGCAGTACTACTGCAATCGCTTCATGTAATTTTAGTAGATTATTCATATTTCCCATCTTAAAATCTTGAAATCTTCAATCCTTGAGCCTTCTGTCTTTCATCTTCTGCCTGCAAATCAACCCTTTGCCTATAATTAGCACTATATATTAAATAGCCGCGCTCTTACCTCAAATCTCGCAATATCTCCTTTTGTTTCAATAATTTACAAAAGCATCTATTGCTCAATTGCCAATTCTCCCCCATTCTCGTTTCTTATTTTTCCCTCCCCGCCCGGTGAAATAAGATTTGATCAACCAATCTCATTATTCCAGTTACGAAGCCTGTTCTTCAGGAACATCTTACCATAATGAGTCTTTAGGTATCTTTCACGTCGGATTGCATCATATTGATTAATACAGGCTTCGTAATAGATTAATTTAAAGGGTCTTCGATGCTTGGTAGATTCGACCTCTCCATTCTGGTGTTGATCAAATCTTAATTCCAAATCTTTGGAATAACCGGTATAGTGTTTACCATCCTTCTCACTTAACAGCACATAAGTAAAATACATATTACAAATATACGATTTGGAATTATTTCATGGGGCACGCTTTTTTGCCACCGCCCTACAAGAGTATTTGCAAATTCGTGCCTCAGTTTGCAAATACACTTGTATTCCCCTCGCTCTTTTGTAACTTTATAGGATGACCGATGTACACGAACCGGAAGTTCGCTCGTATAATATGAGTAGAATCAGAGGCAAGAGTACCAAACCCGAGATTTGACTGCTCAGTATGATCGGATTATCTACTCAGTAAAGTAGATACACGACTGGAAACCTTTGACAAAGTAAAAGAGTTGCAAGCTAAAGGAATTCCTATTAAGAAAATATCCAGGGACCTGGAAATGAGTCGAAATACAGTTAGATCATATTTTATGCAGGAAAAATTGGTTCCCAGGTCACGCCCTAAAACAACCAATTTCGATTTGTTCACCAACCACGTTGTATCCCGGTTAAGAATTGATGGATATAAATTGAAAGATATATATGAGCAAATCAGGAAGATGGGCTTTAATGGTAGCAGATCTCAAGCATATAACAACATAAACAGATTAAAGGAAGAATATAAAATCAGTACTTTGGGATTTACTCAGATTGGACTCCGAAGGTTTCTTATATAAAACCATTAAGCACCAGGAAACTAGCTCGCTACATAGGTTCCAATCTAGATGATATAGATGATCCAGTTGAAAAATTATATATGAAAACAATATTGAACGATATTACTGAATTACGTATTATGCGAAAGTTGGTCATTATGTTTAAGTCTATGATTGCCAGAGGAAAAGGAAATGTCAGAAGATGGAGTGAATTTGTTATTCGGTCCAAACGTAAATTGGACGGTTTAGGGACCTTTGCCCGAGGGCTGTTGAAAGATATTCAAGCTGTTGAAAACGGTATTAATATGAAATGGAGCAATGGTGCTGTGGAAGGACATGTCAATAGAATTAAAAGTATTAAGAGGCAGATGTACGGTAGGGCTAGCTTCGAGTTGTTACGGAAGAAAGTGATTTTGTCGCGATCAGGTTAAACGTCCCCAAATTTGACGAAGAACCACTTTACCCGTTTTTTCCAGTATTTGTACAAAACAAAGAAGGTTAATCCACAGAAACCTTCCTTGTAAGAGAGATTTAAATAGAGCCATCTATTTAATCAATAGCTTTTTAATGTGCTTTGATCTAACACCTTAAGGGCTTCTAATAATAAAGGATCAACACCTTCCTTTATATTATCTTTGGTATTAAGCATCTTTAGATCCGGACTTATTCCAATTCCTTCAAGATTCTTCTTTTCTGGAGTCAAAAATTTTTGACTTGAATATGTGTAACGCCATCCATTAGGGAGTTTCCACTCTTTCACGTCTGAAAAAATACCATATGTATTATTTCCAATAATTGTTGCATAAGGTAGTTGTTTCATTGCAAGAGTAAAAACATCTGCAGCGCTTCTGGAAAGATCGCTTGTTAATACAATTATAGGTTTTACAATTTGATTAGCTCCTAATGGTTCTAAATATCGTGCTTCTAATTTTGTAAATCCCTTTTTCTTTTTTGTGCATTTATAATGTACAAGTCTTTTTTTATCTGCAAATCTACTAGCTATTTTAAATGAATAGTTATCATAACCGCCGGAATTAAAACGTACATCTATTATAACACCTTCCACATTTTTGAAACTTTCAATAATCTCATCCAAAATACTATTTAATTCTTTTTTGGATATACCTATCATTAAGTTTACTCTTACATAACCATATCGGTTATTATCTGTATATGCCATAATATTATTATTCAAATAAGGTATTTTCATTTTATAATATGATAATTCTTGAAAGCCTTGTTTTATTAAGGTTGAATCTATTACATTAAGTAATAATCTAAGAGAATCTTGTGTAGAGAATTCTTTTAAAAAAGAAGCTTTTTCTCCAGTCCTGAATTTTTTACCAGTTTTTTTATCCGAAAGACTAACATGTCCGTCATTTAATTCCCCAAGCATGTCACTTAAAATAGAGAACAACTGTTCATTTGTAGTGTTATTTTTCACAATAGGGCTATACTTCTGATATATCGCATCCCAATCGACAGCTTTTAATTCAAAAAATGAATAATAATTATTTAGCTCTGTCCATAAAGCATTAAAATTTTTTACTGGTTTATTAATCTTATTATCTTGTGAGATCGCACTAAATGATACTAGAAATAGCAATCCTAAAATTAAGCTTTTTTTTATCTCAGTCTTTTTCATTTTTTTGAAATTTATATTTGTTTTTGATATTTATTTTCTTCATGATTTTAATATTTAGAATATTAGATTTGTGTTACTGTTTTTTATTACATTAAGTACAAAATTATAAGCATTCAAGACACCACCTGTTTTTAATATAATTGAATTAATAATTTACTTCTCTTGTATGTCTTCAAACCAATTTGCACCGTTTAATGTTATAAAAAGGAGGATTCCAATAAATAATATAACTATCCTAAGTGTTTTTATTTTAACTACTTGCATACTATTTATCATTTTTTTATTTACATTGTTGTGTCGCCGTTATATTTTCTTAATTGGAAAAAGAACCTGTAACTCACAAATATTTATTAAACCATTCAATCAAATTATACATAGCCTTATCTCCAGTTTGTTGGCTATATTTTCCATTTTCACCCATCCATATGTGACCAACATTTTCAAATACAATTTTTTCACATTCAACATCTATATCTTTTAATTCATTGGTTATAATATCTGATGGTTCTGTAATAAATGGATTGTCATTTCTCCCATACATGATAAGAGTTGGAGACATTTGGTTTGATATATAATGCTTTAAAGATAAAGAGTCCAAGTTCTTTTCAGAAATATTTAATGAGGGTAAAGCTTTTCTTACTTCTATATTTCTTTTGTTCAAATAATCATATCCAGCAGGATAATATAACACAGCTGCTTTTAGGTTATTCCCTTTTTGTGGATTGGCAGCTAAAAAAGCGGCTAAATATCCGCCAGCACTTCCTCCAAAAATACCTAGTTTATCTTTTGAAGCTTTGTATTTCTTTGCATATTTTTTTATATACAAAATAGCATATTCTAAATCATTTGTAATCTCATCTATCATATACTTAGGTGTACTGCTATGTTTTACATCAAAAACGGTATATCCACTTTCTAATAGTTCTTCAAAACTAAATTGTTGTGAGTACTTAGGCACAATGTCAGTTTTCTTAATAAAGGTGTAGTTATTTCCAAAGCTCGAAGAA
>CAYQSO010000041.1:0-4386 GCA_964420205.1 uncultured Candidatus Saccharibacteria bacterium | reverse complement strand
AAAATTGTTTGATGCGATAAATGCCAAAATAACTGGATTTTGGAACTGTGCCATGAATGAGTACATGTGAATTTATAGTAAAATAGGGACACTACGGTTTACTGAAACAAATGAAAATTATACAACAAAAAAAAGTCGAAAAAGATGCTGCAAAATCATCAAATATTAGTTTAATCTTGAATAAATTAATTTTATTTTTTTTAATTATGTTGGTATTTGTCTTTATTTTTTGGTTTATAGGTTTAAATATTTCACCTCCTGATGAACCATCCTTTACTCCAAATACAACACCAGCCATTACTCAAACTTCTATTCCTTCCTTCACTACACCACATAACATCTCATCTACTACTTTATATGATAATCATAACAATAAAACTCATCAAAATATTCCGGATGTTCCGTTCATTGATAAAGACTCAATAGGAGTATCCAATGACATCTATCAAAAGCAGTATCGTCTATGGTTGATGAACTTTCAAAGAGCTATCAACTACGATAACGACAGAATAACTCAGTCGACATTTGAAATAACTGGAAAATCCTCTGATTATAATCTAAAAGATATATGTGATGTCTTTGATTATGTGAACGTTAAATGGAATTATAGAATAGAGCCCGGTGAGTTTTTTTCTACTGCTTCCCAAACAATAAATGAAAGTTATGAAGGGGATTGTGATGACTATTCTATAGTTATTTCTTCTTTATTTGAAAACATGGGTTTTAATACTAGAATTGTTGTTGCGAATGATGCTTCTTTGAATGGTAATGGATATCCCGAAGTCTATATTGGTACTAATACAGATAATTTGGATGAGATATTAGCCTATATTAAAACAAGATATGGCGTAGAATATATTTATTATCGAGAACGAAAAGTTGATTTTGAAACACAATATTGGTTGAATCTCGATTGGAGTGGAACAGAAGGAAAACTTCATCTAGGTGGATATTTTTTTGAAGGTCTGTATGGGAATCGAATAATATTTTATCCCAAAGGTCTTGTTGAATTCGTATCTTATTGATAGCGTCACTAAATTGCTGAAAAATATGATTAGTCTTATACCTGTTACAGAATTTGCGTAAACTGAAAGGTACAAAACTATGAATTTATACATACCGACAGTGAAGACTCTTTTAAAATTGATTATAAAATAGTTCTTGAATGCAGTTATGGAGCAAGAAATAGAAGTATAACCTAAAGCAGGTAGATACTTCAATGCTCGATATTTCTGTTCAGGCCTAGTTATTAAGGCTCATGGAAAAGATACAGTCTAAAAAAATATACCCTATTTACTCACATCGCATGATCTTGAGGTACTAGGGAATATTTGTAAAAGAATTGTATCTAGAAAATCGATCAATCGAGCACTGTGAACTACATTTGACAATCTTAAATATAGGGTACATCAAATTATATCCCGTTTTGGGTTATTATGGCACAGTTCCAAAATCCAGTTATTTTGGCATTTATCGCATCAAACAATTTTCTAGATTGATGACGATGCCAATCGAAATCGATGCAAATCAATGTTAATCAGTACCTTAAAATAACTGGAAAATGATATTGTGCCGGTTATTATATATGATATAAGCTGAGACGTCTAAAGTCCGTGGTTTTTTATAACCCTGTATCCCAAATATCGTAAATATTAAGTCATCAGAACTTAACACTTGGAACTTCACGTTCTGAAGATGGCACTTCAAATAGCTCCTTATTGTTAAATCCCGTAATACCTGCAATAATATTTGTAGGAACTGTCTGAATACTAATATTATATTTCATAACAGTATCATTATAGAACTGTCTGGTATAGGCGATTTTATCCTCGGTATCTGTTAGGTCTTTTTGGAGTTGAAGGAAATTCTGGTTTGCCTTTAGTTCTGGATAATTTTCAGCCACTGCAAAAAGTGATTTTAGAGTTGATGACAACATATTAGATGCTTCGGCTTTTTCGTTCACACTTCCCGCCGACATGACTGCAGACCTAGCTTTCGTAATATTTTCAAGTAGGGATTTTTCATGTGTAGCGTAGCCTTTAATAGTTTCCACCAGATTGGGAATAAGATCATGACGCCTTTTTAGTTGAACTTCTATCTGGGCCCAGGCATTCTCAACTCTATTACGCTGTTTAATTAATTTATTATAGATTCCAACAACCAGCCCTGTAATTAATACTACTGCAATCAACAAAATTTCTAATAACATAAAATTCACTCTCCTTTTAAAATTCTACTTTTATCTGGCACCGCCACCGCCACCGCCAAAACCGCCTCCTACACCACCTACTCCTCCACTACCACTTGAACTTTTTGGAGTAGATGTTTGGTAGGCTTTTTGGAAACCGGAACCCAATATAATACCATAGTGCATAGGATAAAAGTGACTGTGTTCAAGTTGTTCAGACGGAACAATAAGTTTCATATTTTCTAGAGCTTTGTCTGCTACACCTAAAGCTATAGCATAGACCATATAAAAATCCCATATTTTTATTGATTCAGGTGGATGTTCATTAAGCGCAGAGAAATCAGTTAAATATTTACTGAAATTATTCCACTGTTTATAGAAAAGCTTTCCTTCAGGTTTCCACCTTCCGAAACCTTTCTCACTTATTAAAGTGAAAATGAACATTAAAATTGAAAAAATCCCAATTACTATGAATAAATATATTAGATTTGTAAATGTTGGGAATTCATTTTGTGGATAACTCTTAGCTGTTAAAAAATAAGCAAGACCGATAATCATTATAACAAATAATGTAAATAACTGTATTGTTGAATTGCCTTTGGATATGAAAAGTTTATCAACTTTGATACGATTTTTAACCTTCTGATTCCAGTTGTTAATAAACTTATAAAAACTGGTATCATTTCCAAGCTCTTTTTTTAACACACTCCACAATATTTCTCTATCTCTAGAATGAGATTTCAATAAATTGAACACACCAATTTCGATGTCATCAAGTTCTGTTAAATCATCTTTTTTAATCTTAATTATAACATCTTCAGATTCATATTTAAAAAGACCCAGTCTTTTTTCCTCGGCTTTTATGTCATGAATGCTTAGATAATCTTGGTTTACTAGATCCATCACAGTTGCAGTAAATCCCTCTATGATAGGAATACCAATTTCACCTTTCATAATTGCATTAACAACAGCTGGTTTTGAGTTGGTGGGAGGCTCTCTTTCATATAATGCCTGGTAATCTATTTTTGGTTCCCTTCCATACCGGAAATAAATTAATAAAGGAAAAATTATAATAAAAAAAAAGAATAAAATTGCTAGTTTGTATAGGAAATTTATTGTTTTTTGTTTTTCTTCATACTCTTTTTCAATTGCCAATATTTTTTCCAATGCGTCTTCATCTTGTATTGAAACAAATCTGGGGTTTGGAGATTGCAACCTTGGAAATACTGCTCTTATTTCATACCACCTATTTGAGGGAATATCATCGGTATTTACAGTAATGACACTTCCTTTTATGGAACTGGATTTAGTATAATCATCAGGGTGGAGCCAATATTCCAGATTATTTCCATTTTCTACTGGCAATGTAATAGAAGCAGTCAATTTATTGAGAGGTTTTTCCCATTCTTCACCCCAAAGCATAAAATGAAGCTCGGATATATCTTTGTAGACTTTTACCCCCTTGTAATAATCATATGAAATAACAAATGTAATTTTGTCAGGTGTAGGCTGGGGAAGTTTACCAATTAGCTCATAACCTCCAGCTATTGGAACTACTTCGAATCCAGATTCATATCCTTCACAATTTCCTTGAATATTTTCAATTGATCCTCCAACAGGTGAATATATTTGTCGAAAAACTTCATGATATGTACCATCAAAACTATATGAAATCGACTCTTCCACATGGGTTATACCTTGTAAATCCACGGTTATGTTTGCTGTAACTTCTTCTAGGGTATAATCTCTTGCAGAGACTGAAGGGATAAATAAAATAAATACCAATAGGATGAGACCCATCCTCCACACAATTGAGTTTGAACTATTATTTTTTGATCCCCGAAAACCACTTGAATTATACATAACCTTCCCCTTTATAGTTAGATATAGTCTATACCTATTTTAATGTTTTTTCAGATTTGAAGAAATACTCTTGAACTTGCAACTGACTTAAGTACCCAGTGACTTCCTGCTTCATTCTTTGAACTCTTGTTCACAGGTCAATGGGTTTTATCCGTAGTTTTCGAAATTGGATCAAATCCCTAATTTTGATAGTTTTGACTCTTTCCTTAAGAAGATGTCTTCTACTTAATCTATAATATTCGTATCTTTGTCAGGAAATCCTATTTGACATATTAGAATTTTGATAGCGTCACTAAATTGCTGTAAATTATAATTAGTCCTGTACCTTTGATAAT
>CAYQSO010000040.1:0-4602 GCA_964420205.1 uncultured Candidatus Saccharibacteria bacterium | reverse complement strand
CTATGCGGAGCGTAGGCGTTTTATGGCTATGGGGGAAATAATGACAGAGATGATGTAAGAATAAATTTAATTGATAGTTATGAAAGAATCATTGTCTTTGGAGAAAAGCACCTACCTGATCCTTTTTATATTGAAGGAACTCAAAGATTAAGTGTCAGAAACAGAATTTTAAGAGAGATAGCATCAAATATTTTGATGCACAGAGAATTTACAAATCCTTTCCCTGCAAAATTTATAATAGAAGGAAATAAAATTAGAACAGAAAATGCTAATAAACCTCATGGTCATGGTAAAATTAATCCAAATAATTTCTCACCGTATCCTAAAAATCCAATAATTGCAAGAGTCTTTAAAGAAATAGGTTTTGCAGATGAATTGGGTTCAGGAATAAGAAACTTAACAAAATATGTAAAAATATATTCAAATGCAGCCCCTGAACTAATTGAAAATGATATTTTTAAAATTATAATTCCATTAAAACCGCAAGATACCCCGCAAGATACCCCGCAAGATACCCCGCAAGATAAAATCTTGAAATTCTGTCAAAACCCCAAAGCAAGAGAAGAAATACAGAACCATATTTCTATCAAAGATAGAGAGTATTTCAGAAAATCTATATTAAATCCTTTGTTAAAAGAAAAATTATTAGAATTAACAATTCCAGATAAACCAACAAGTAAAAATCAGAAATACAAAACAACTAAAAAGGGCTTAAAATATTTAAATGGAAGGTAGAGGAATAAAATGACGGACAATAAACAATATGATCTTGTAGTGCAAAATACTGAAAGCACGGTTGTAGCAGAATATTCGCCGCATTATGAAAAAAGAGCAAAGACATACCAAAGTGAAGCGGAATTGGAAAAAGCTTTTATCGAACATTTAGAATCACAAGCATATGAATATATAAATATATCATCTGAAGAAGGCCTGATATTAAATTTGAGAAGGCAATTAGAACGATTAAATGACTATAAATTCACAGATAAAGAATGGGATTATTTTTATAAAAACGAGTTAGCAAATCCAAATCAAAGTATCGCTGAGAAAACATTTACAATACAGGAAGATTTTACTAAAAACATAGAACTAGAAAATGGTACAACAAAGAATATTTATCTGTTAAAAAAAGATAATATTCATAGCAATTCATTACAGGTCATTAATCAATATACTGCAAATGAAGGGAAACGCAAGAATCGTTATGATGTGACTGTATTAGTAAACGGATTGCCTTTGGTTCATATTGAGCTAAAGAGAAGAGGAGTGGCGATACAAGAGGCATTCAATCAGATTAATCGATACCAGAGAGAAAGTTTTTGGTCAGAAAGTGGATTATTTGAGTATATTCAAATATTTGTCATTTCTAATGGAACTCATACAAAGTACTATAGTAACACAACTCGTTCAGAACACATTAAAGAAGCAAATAATAGAATAAAAAAGAAAGGCAAAAGATCAAGTAATAGTTTTGAATTTACTAGTTGGTGGGCAGATTCTAAGAATCGACCAATCACAGACTTAGTAGGTTTTACAAAGACCTTTTTTGCAAAACACACTATTCTTAATATTCTTACAAAATACTGCGTATTTACAACAGAAAAGCAATTATTAGTTATGCGTCCCTATCAAATTGCAGCAACAGAGAAGATTTTAAATAAAATTGAAATAAGTACAAACTACAAACAGCTCGGAAAAGTTGAGGCAGGGGGCTACATTTGGCATACTACCGGATCAGGAAAAACATTAACAAGCTTTAAAACAGCACAATTAGCTAGTAAACTGCAATATGTTGACAAGGTATTGTTCGTTGTTGATAGAAAAGACTTGGATTATCAGACAATGAAGGAATATGATAAATTTGAGAAAGGTGCTGCAAACAGCAATACTAGTACTAAAATTCTTAAAAAGCAGCTTGAGGACTCAAGCTCAAGAATCATTATAACAACAATTCAAAAACTTGATATATTCATTAAACAAAACAAAGGGCACACTATTTTTGATGGGCATGTAGTATTAATATTTGATGAATGCCACCGATCACAATTTGGAGAAATGCATACTGCAATTACAAAAGCATTTAATAAGTATCATCTCTTTGGTTTTACAGGAACCCCGATTTTTGCAATTAATTCATCATCAGCTGGCAGAGTAGATTTGAAAACTACAGAACAAGCATTTGGAGAGAAACTGCATATCTACACCATTGTAGATGCCATAGCTGATAAGAACGTATTGCCATTCAGAGCGGATTATATATCTACACTTAGAGAAGCAGAAAATATTGAAGATAAGAAAGTGAGCAGTATTGATAGAGAGGCTGCTCTTTCTGCACCTGAGAGATTAAAGAACATAGTAAAATATGTTTTAGAACACTTTGATCAAAAAACAAAAAGAAATAGCAGCTACAAAATAAAAGAAAGAAGCCTTAAAGGATTTAATTCAATATTTACAGTCTCTTCTATTGATGTCGCAAAAAGGTATTATGCTGAATTTTCCAGGCAGATAGAAGTACTGCCAAGTGATAAAAAACTTAAAATTGCAACAATTTATAGTTTTAATGTAAATGAAGAGGAAATTGATGGACTGTTTGACGAGAATTCGGAAGATACAAGTGGATTAGATAAAAGTTCAAGAGACTTTTTGGATAATGCAATCAAAGATTACAATAGGATGTTCGGAACATCATATGATACAACCTCAGATAAATTTCAAAATTACTATAAAGACGTTAGTGATAAAGTGAAAAACAGAGAAATAGACATTTTAATCGTTGTAAATATGTTTTTAACGGGATTTGACGCAACAACCCTAAATACCCTTTGGGTGGATAAAAACCTAAGATTACACGGTTTACTACAAGCATTTTCACGGACTAATCGTATTTTAAATAGCATAAAGACCTTTGGAAACATTATATGCTTCAGAAATCTGGAAAAGGCTACTAATGAATCCATAGCTCTTTTTGGAGATAAAGAAGCACGCGGAATTGTTTTATTAAAGACCTTTCAAGAATATTATGATGGATATGAAGAAGAAGAAAAAACAGTAAGAGGCTATAAAAGCTTAATTGAAGAATTGCTAGAAAAATATCCTATTGGTGAAAGAATTATTGGAGAGCAAAAGCAAAAAGATTTCATTAAGCTTTATGGCGGGATTTTAAGACTCAGGAATATACTTACCACTTTTGATGAATTTGAAGGCAATGGAATATTAACTGAAAGAGATGTTCAAGACTATCATAGTATGTATATCGACCTATATAATGAATTTAGAAAGGGTAAAGATGCAGAAAAGGAAAATATTAATGATGATATTGTTTTTGAAATGGAGCTTATTAAGCAGATAGAGATAAATATTGATTATATATTGGTGTTAATCAAGCAATACCATGAAAAACATACAAAAGACAAGGAAATACTAGTAGATATAAATAAAGCAATAGATTCAAGTGTAGAACTACGGAATAAAAAAGAACTTATTCATCAATTCATATTATCTCTCAATTCAAACTCCATTATAGATGAAGATTGGCAGAGATTTGTAGAAGAAAAGAAAATTGAAGAATTAGATAAGATAATCAAGGAAAAAAAACTAAATCATGACGAAACATACAAGTTCATAGACAATGCATTTAGAGATGGAGGTATCCCGACAACCGGGACTGCATTAGCTAAAGTATTGCCTCCAGTGACTCGCTTTTCAAAAACAGGAGAACGTACCCAAATACGGGAAGCAGTTATCGAGAAATTCATGGAATTCTTTGAAAAATTCTTTGATATATCAAAATAGGAGGTTGTTACTATAGATCATATTGATAACGGCCACATAGCTTTGACGGAGTTCATAGAGAACAATAATTGCTAATATATGAGTTTGGAGGAAGAATGAGTAAGTCTAATGAAGAAAATATCATAATAAATATATTTAAGGAAAAATTTAATTTAGATTTAGTGAAAATACAAGAAGGTGATAAAAAAACCCCAGATTTTGAGGGATTCTTTGATGGAAAATTGAGATTTTATATGGAATTAAAAACTATTGAGGTAGATACATTTACAGATGGAGTCAGAAATGATCCAGTATTTAATAGGATTTCAAGTAAGATACATAATGCCTTTAAGCAACTAAATGAAACAAATCAAGATCATTTGAACCCCAATATATTATTACTATATAATTATGATGATTCAATTGATGAAACATATTTGGATAACATAACTACTAATATGTTTTTCGCAGATGATGGCTCTTCCTGGCCAATATATAAACAATATACTAGAAGAATTAAGGATGAAAGAGGATTTATAGATTTATATATGTGGTATCAAAATAAAGATAACCGGTTGCATTTTAGATTTTGGAATAGTGCAGGAGATAATTATTACAATTCATTATGTGAATATTTTGGAATAAAACCTTTAGAAGTACAGAATATTAAAAAAAGATATCAGTAAGTATAGAAATAACTCTTTAAAACATCAACGATTTTGGATATATTGAATTGAATCTTTCACCAAAAAACTATACAACTCATAAACATCGGTTTTTATCTATGCGGAGCGTAGGCGTTTTATGGCTATGGGGGAAATAATGACAGAG
>CAYQSO010000039.1:3820-4602 GCA_964420205.1 uncultured Candidatus Saccharibacteria bacterium | reverse complement strand
TGTAAACAAGAAAGTTTTGAAAATTATAAATTTTTTAAAAATGTAACTCCTTACAAGTTTTATATTAAGTATAGCAAAGGGGATGATTCTTGGGTGCACTAATAATATATTGTTATTCGTTCCAAAATATTAAACCATTATGAAGAAAATTTATGTAATCGTTTTTCTATTTTCTCTAATTTTCAATTTAAATACCTACTCACAAAGTGAATATATACTTGATGAGTATAGCCCCAATATAGATGAAGTTTTTAATTCGCCAAGTGTTGTTTATTATGGCGTTGATATGTCTATGTTAAAACTAACGAACCCGTTAAAAATAGGTCAAGATGATAACATAAGACATTATATATATGCCTGGATTTCAACTTTCGAAAAAGAGCTCCCCCCCGAAAAGTATATTGGGAAATGGCTAAAGAAGAAAGATAATTTCACATTCGAACCCGAAGATGTGCAGAAAAGAGCAGAACTTGTTGATGAAAACTGGATAATAAGGGAAGATTATAGTTTTAGTTTTGACCAGTTAAAAGAGATAATACAATCTTATGATTTGAAGCAGAATAGTGGTTTAGGCTTTGTTATAAATGCAGAGAATTTTAATAAAAAGCATGAATATATGACCTTGTATTATACTTTTTTTGATATTCAAACCCGAGAGATACTATGGAGCACTAAAATTAAAGGTGTACCAGGAGGTTGGGGTATGAATGGCTTTTGGTCTAATGGTTTAACCAACTCTATAAAAATATATATTGATAACTGTTTTAAGAAGCAGTATAAAG
>CAYQSO010000039.1:0-3810 GCA_964420205.1 uncultured Candidatus Saccharibacteria bacterium | reverse complement strand
TCGCGTAGCTTCCCGCATGGCCTGGTGCGGCGTGCACAGATGATCCTGTGGAGCGGCGAAGGGCTGACGGTTGGGGTATGAATGGCTTTTGGTCTAATGGTTTAACAAATTCGATTAAAATTTTCATTGATAAAAACTATAAGAAAAAGTGTAAAGACTATAGTTAATTGCTTTAAATACAGAACTATAAATTTACATTACGAAACTTGAAAAATAGTATAAGTATATAAAATAAGTAAAACTAAAAATAGATAGAATGAAAATAGAAAAAATATTAGATCTTGTTAATTCCCTTGATAAAAACGCTTTTCTAAAAATTATAGACAATATTATTTCTTGCAATCCTAAAAACGGTAAAGAAATTGATAAAATTCTCTCCGATAATAATCAGGATTTAAAAAGTGCTGACAATTCAAATATTGCTAAAGTTTTTAGTTTAATAACTGAAGAATTTACTAGCACAATATTAGCAGAATTTGTTAACACTACTTCTCAACTTGATATCCTTATTGATATTATAAGTCGAGACGGTAATGCGATCATGAAAAGAGAATGGCTTGGTCAATTATATGAAAAGAAAATTGCGAGTATTAAAAAGAAAACACTTCTATTAAAAAAAGAGCTTGAATCTGATAAAACAGAAATCAAAGAGCAAAGAATTCGTGATTATAATATTTATATGGCGTGTGTTGAAACTGCTTTTACTAATGATATAAAGAACAACAGAGAAGCAAAAATAACAGACGATGAACTTTCAATACTTCTAACTCTTTCGAAAAAGCTTGAGCTATCACAAGAGGAGATTAAATTGATTAATTATCTAATAATACCTCCTGAAAAATTAGATATTGATAGTGTAATAGGATCATTACGAAATATTGGTGTAATATTCTATTCTAAAAAGAATAACCAAATTTTTATTGCTGATGAAGTAGTTCATGTTTTAAGAAAAATAAGGAATAAAGATATTGCTGATAAATATTACCGTAGAGTTCTTAAAACATTTAGAGAACCTCAAATAAATTTGATTTGTCGTAAACATAATATTGAAATCAAAGAACAAACGTATGAATCAAAAGTAAAACAGATAATTAATGAAGGAATTCCTATTTCCACTTTATTACAGAACAGTGTATATAAAGATGGTACCACTATACCAGAGAAAAAGAAATTTATTAATGAGTTATGGAAAAATGGTTTGCAAATTTCATCCGCACTTCATGGTGTTACATTAGAAGAAAAAATAAATAGTTTAATTAGTTTCTTTGAAGAAATTGAAAGAGATGAAAAGGTTGGAATTTCTATTGATGGATATGAAAAACTGTTAATTGAATTAGGAGAAGTATTACCAGATTTTAAGAAGCAAATTCAAATTGAATTTGAAATGCAAGATGATAAAGACATTAATAGTCAAGGCTTATTAGATTATAATATAAAACCACAAGACATTTTAAATACTCTTTCTACTGAAGATCTAAAAAAATTTATTACAGCTAAACAAATTAAATCAAGAGGCGATTTAATCTTTAATATTTTAGACGAATACAAAGATGCGGAAAATCTATATATAGAAAATTATGAGAATATTGGTTTTAGAAACCTTTCTGAGTTAAAAGAAAATGGAATAATAATAAAAGAAAGCGAACTAGGGCTAAAATTTGAAGACATTACTAAAACTATTTTTGGGAAGCTTGGGTTTAATGTTGATGAAAAACTGAAAAAGAAATTAAATGACAGCAAGAATAAAATTGACTTAGTTTTAAATCTTGGTAATAATGATCTAATAATTGTAGAATGTAAAACAGTTAAAGAAAGCGGATATAACAAATTCAGCGCTGTTTCTAGGCAAATTAAAGCTTATGTGGAATTAGCTCAAAAAACTGGCTATAGTGTTGTGAAATCATTATTAATAGCGCCTGATTTTAGTGATGATTTCGTGAATGACTGTGGACTTGAATTTGAAATCAATTTATCATTAATTACAGCAGGATCGCTTGTGAATATTCTTGATGGATTTAAAAGCTCTAAACACAAGTTGTTTCCTTATCAGTTATTAATGAAAGACGTATTGATTAAAGAAGAACGTATTTTAAAAGCGATATCTAAATAGCTCAATGTTTTTTAAAATAAAACCAAACAAAATATCACAAATGAAAATTTAGATATTGTTAAAATAGTGTGAAATAAGTTGCATGTAATCTGCTGTTTATGCGCCTTTTTTATAAAAAATGTTAAAATTATTGGTAAACTAAAAAAATAAGCATTAATTTGTACTTAACTTATAAGTGAATTCAGAAATAGAAATAGAACTTTTTGAAGAACATGAAAATGTTAACTTTTATACGCTTAGGTTTCATAAAGAAGAAACTGAAGTCGATAAATTCCTTGACAAATTTCCGGAAGGTTGCGAATATGATGAAGATATTAGCATTATTATCAAATGGATGGAGCAAATTGGCGAAAGAGGGGCTCTTAAAAGATATTTCAGACCAGAAGGAAAAAACATTTGGGCTGTTCCAATTGAAACAAGTAATTTACGTTTGTATGTACTCAGATTATCAGACGAAATTTTAATTCTCGGTAATGGTGGAATTAAAACAACTCGAACCTACAATGAAGATCCGGATTTAAATAAATGTGTTGAACTTTTACAAACGATTGATGGTTATATAAAAGCCAGAATTAAGAAGAACGATTTATCTTTATATGGCAAAGAAATATATGGAAATACAATATTTCATCTAAAAAAGTAAAGATGATTAAAAATAAGAGATTAGAAGAAAGAAGAAAAAAAATATCAAAAGATATTGACCTTTATGTAAAGCATTCTTTTGATATAGTGGATCGTATCCATGAAATCCTTGAAATGCAGGGCAAAGATCAAAAAGATCTTGCAAAATTGCTTGGTAAAAGCGAAAGCGAAATAAGCAAGTGGATGACAGGAACACACAATTTTACAATTAAAACAATTGCTAAAATGGAATCTGTTTTAGATGAATCTATAATTCAACCTGCAAAGACACAGGAAAAAACAAAATTTGTTGTTCTTACTAATCCGGATTACTTAATGCCAATGTCTAATAAAACTTCTTATTTACCTACATCCTGGGAAATAATTCTTGATGCAAGTTCACAGAAGTCATCAAAATATTTAGATTAATATGAGCGAAAACAAGAATGTATTAATAAAAATATTGGAAATAAATGAAATTTCATTTAATTACAAACCATTTCCTATTCCAGCTGAAGAAGTAGAGTTTGGGAAAAACTTAATTTATGGAATTGGAATAAATATGAATTTCGATTTTGACAAAGAGATTTTAAAACTAAAGCTTCTATTAAACTATAAACTAAATGAATTAAATGATTTTGTTTTGCAACTTGAAAGCGAAACAGTTTTTCATATTAAAAATCTTAATAAAGCAATTGTTAAAAATGAGGAAGAGAATAAGGTTGACATAAAGGATGATTTGCTTTCGACATTGTTAGGTGTTTGTATAGGTGCCACAAGAGGAATTCTCGCTACAAAAACTCGTGGAACAGCATTTTCTGCATTTCCTTTACCTATTATAAATGTTAAAGACTTTCTAAAAAATATGAAAGAGATTAATAAATAGGTTTTTCCAATCTCACGAGGATAGCTGGTCCATACTTTAAATATTTAACACAAGCTTTCTTGCTTGTGTTTTATTTTACTAGCTATTGCTTATATTTGCGCTTCACACAAAAATCGTCAAGAAATCTTCTTATGTCCGATTGTCCTTGCTGTTCAGGAAAAGAATATAGTGCATGTTGCGAACCGGTTATAAA
>CAYQSO010000038.1:0-4665 GCA_964420205.1 uncultured Candidatus Saccharibacteria bacterium | reverse complement strand
TCTGCTTATTCTCTTTTTTGGAATTCTTTATGGTATTAAATGTTGGATAGCATTTATGGCTTAAGTTTTTGTGGAGTTTTTTAATAGCATTTTCTTTATTTTGCTTTTTTATTTTTACATGAAATGAAAGCCTTAAATGATAAAAACTCAATTTAGATTATAAAGGATTTGAGAAAAAAACAATATGACAAATGGATTTATAAATAATATGTATCTTTGAGGTTTTATTACCAAAAAAATATCCATAAAATATGAAAACAGTCTTTGTATCTTTCTCAATACTTATCTTAACAACTTTGCAGTTAGTTGTCTTTGGGCAAAATAAACATAATGAGCAAATAAGTAATAGTTCAGCACCTCCAATTGAACACTCTGGAAATCAAAATGTAATTATCCTTAATGAAAAGAATACTATTGATATCTCTGGACAAAAATTGCATTTTATTATATTTTCTATTACAAAAAAGATAAAATTCAAAATATTAAATTCATCTGGGGTTGAACAGTTTTCAAATTTCACTCTTCCCGAAACATTTGATCCGACTTATATTTCACATTTTCCTGAAGAAAGGAATTACACCCATGTTTATTCGAAGTTTAAATGCAATTATTTCAAAGGAACAATTACAACAAAAGATGGGGAGAAAAAAGAGGCTAAGATCATAGAAAATATTGAAAATATAAAGATGGTTATGTTTGACATGAACATATACGGGAATTACGAGAAGTATCATTATCATATTGAAAACTTGAATGTAGGAGATGAGGTAATTATTGAATATAATTACAATATTCCATACGATAAGAATGTTTATCAATTATCCTCCTATAGAATTTTCTTTAACGATAATATTTTCAAAGAAAATTATGAATTAGAAATTAGTCATCATACTGACCTACCAATTAAGATTGATTATAAGAATAATGCGTTACCTGACAGTGTTATTAATGAAGACAATAAAAAAATCTATTATTGGAATAAAAACAATTTGCATGGTTGTATAGACGAAAATGGCGCTATCCCTTATCTGTCTTTGCCTCATATAATTTTCTCCATAAAACCTTATGAATTATTATATACTTTACCCTATTCATTTGAGGAAAAATTCATTCCATTTTATGCAATATATACATACCAAAGAGAGAAAAATCATATGGGTATTCTAAAATCTATTGATCAGGGAGTTAGGTCAACCCAATATTCGCAAATTAATAAATTTGTGAATACACAGACACAAGATATTTCACATGATAGTTTAGGGTATTTAAGTTTATTGAAAATTCAAAATACTATTGTTGATGAATTTTCATTTGATAATGATACAAATTATTTTAAACAAATCGATTTACGTGATCCTAGAATAGGAGATTACATCAGCAAAAAAACCATAAGAGATATAAGCAGATATGACCTTTATGTAGCTCTTATTTCAAAATTAGGTTTACAATATTTTACTGCTTATACTTGCGATAAAAGAACTGGGGAAATAAATGATGATTTTTTTATTCCAATGTGGGACAATGATTACATTCTTGCAGTATTATTAAAAAACAACACAATTCATTATATCTATCCTAAAAAGTCAAAATACGGATATTATTTAAATGAAATACCTTTTTATTTTGAGAACACACAAGCACGATTAGTGAACATAAATGACTATAGAAATTACGAGACCCCAATTAAAGAAGAATCAAGATTAATTACATTGCCTAACAGTTCAATAAAAGATAATATTCGCAGGAGTAACATCTTGGTAAATATAAATCTGGGCACACTATCGACAATTTTTAAAGCTAAAATCTATTTATCTGGTCAATACTCGACACTTATGCGAGGGCTATATCAATGCAATCATAAAGACAAAAGCATAAATAAATTATATCAGCAAAAGATATGGGAGCTAAACAAAGAAGTTAATTTAATTAACGAAGAAACGAAAGTGATTAGTAAGGAATTTCCTTTCCCTACGGAAGTTAACACACAATATTCATTCAAGAATTTACTTGAGGTAAATAAAGATACTTTTTCATTAAACTTGAAAGGCTGGTTTAATCATGTTATATATAAAGATTTCAACATAAAATATAGACATTTAGATTTTTATCCTGATTTTTGTGGGCAAGATTCTTATGTGTATTATTTAAAGTTTAACAAAAACATAAAGCTGTTAAGTTCTTTTAAAAACATGGATATCCAAAATGATTTTGGTGAATTAAAATTTAGTGTTGAACAAACACAAGCAAATGCAGTAAAAATATCAAGTTTTTTTACAGTGAAAAATAGTGTTATTGCTGTTGATAAAATAGAAACTGTAAAAGAAATCTATGATAAAATACAAAACATGAATAATAGCTATTTGGTTTTCACCTTAGAATAAGCAAAGAGCTGAAGTAATAATAAAAATCAATATCAACTGAAATAAACTTATATTATTTTTTTTCAAAAAAAAACCCCGCCTATAAAAATTACAGTTCGGGGCTTAATTTTTTTTTGTGAGCTATACTGGATTCGAACCAGTGACCTCTTGCCTGTCAAGCAAGCGCTCTAAACCAACTGAGCTAATAGCTCTTGATGGTACAAAATTACATTTTTTTTTGATTTTTAGCTTAGTTTACAAGAAAAAAACAGACCCGTGAGAGCGAGCCTGTTCTTTTTACCTATGGTCATTTTTTAAGAATTAATTCTTAATAAGTTTATGAGTAAAAGTACGACCATCAGTGGTTCTTAAATATAAAATATAAACTCCTGGTAATAAATGATTAATATCTATTTGTTTAAGTTTATCTTTAATCTTTTCATTTTTTATAATGCATCTTCCAGAGATATCCATTAAGGAAAGTTCATAAACAAGCCCTTTTTCTCGAGATTCAATATAAAAATAATTGCTTACAGGATTAGGATAAACATAGGCATTTAAAACATTATCTTGCGATTTAATTTCAGTAGCAGGGTAATTTAATATCAGTATATCATCGAGAGCAACACCTTCTCCGCCTCCCATATTTATCGTCATAACTACATTTGGATTTGCTAATGATAAAGGTATTCCTACTGAAATTGAATCCCATGTATTTGTACTAATAAATTCAGTACTGATAGTGTCGGCATCAACACCATCACTTAAAATTATCTCACATTTAGATGACCCCCAATTTAAACCTATACTCATAAAATACTTACATTTAAAGACAATAGAATCAGCAGCTGACCAGTCCATAGAATCACTCAAAAGTGTTGCATTATAAAATCCTCCACAAGGAGATTCCGGGTTTACTCCAAGGAAATAACTAGGATTTTGAGCATTTAGGAAATCAATACTGCTAGAGTTGAAATCTGCTGTTGTCCCTCTTGAAGCTTGGCTACATGGTGAAGGTCCGTTAGGAAGTGTTCCTGTCCAATCATTTACAATGCTTGTTACTGGTGCTGTTTCAAAGTCTTCTTGAAATAAAACCAATTGCGCATTTAAACAGATAGTTAATAATAGAAATGTTAGTGTAAAAAATGTTATTTTCATGGGTTTACTTTTTTATTGTTTCTCTTAAATGACAGACCATTTTCACAGATGGTTGCACCATTTAACTAAATGTAATATGCTAGGGCAAATCTAAACTAAAATATTGCATACAAGAAAAAAACAGACCCGTGAGAGCGAGCCTGTTTTTATTAACCCAAGTTTACAGCGTTTGAAGAATGTTGAATAGACAGTTTAAAAATACAACAAAAAAGAAATAGCTGCAAAAACTAATCAGTTTTAGGTCGCTTTGTATCAGTTTAAGGTTGAGGTTGAGGTTAAGGTTGAGGTTGAGGTTGAGGTTGAGGCTGAGGCTGAGGTTGAAAGAGAATGTTCTAAGGCTTTGGTTTGAAGATAGAATTTTAGATAATGACACAGTTAATTGAACACTCCTAAGAGTACTCCATGTTAATAGAACTCTTCTCTTTCTAATAATGTCAAACAAATCTATGTATAAAACTACTTAACCTCAGCCTCAAACTCAACTTTAAGCATTTTTCCGAAAAAATTCCGTATGTTTGTCAAAAAAAAACAATATGCAACGATTTATATCTATTTTTCTGTTAGGCAGCCTTTTATTAGGATGCTTCAATCTTTCGGCTCAAAACAATATTAGTCTGGAAGAGATTTGGTTAAGTCCAAAATATTACCCAAAACAAATCCAAGAAATCCGCTCTATGAATGACGGCGACCATTATTGTATTTTGCAATCCAACAAGATTATTCGTTACAAATACAAAACAGCTAAAGAAGTGGATGTGATTTATGATGCAAAAAAAGACGATATTCAAATAGATGATTATCAATTCAATGCATCAGAGGAAAAAATACTTTTAGCAACAGAATCCGAAGCAATCTATCGTCATTCCTTTAGTGCGGATTATTACATTTATGACATCAAAGAAAAAACACTTATTCCTCTTTCAAAAAATGGAAAGCAGCAATTGGCGGAATTTTCTCCTTGCGGAAAAAAGATTGCTTTTGTAAGAGAAAACAATCTTTTCTTGTATGATATCGCAACAAATACAGAAGTCCAAATTACTACAGACGGGAAGCAAAACCATATTATCAACGGAACCACGGATTGGGTTTATGAAGAAGAATTTGCTTTGACAAAAGGCTTTTATTGGTCGCCAAAAGGAGATAAAAT
>CAYQSO010000037.1:0-4690 GCA_964420205.1 uncultured Candidatus Saccharibacteria bacterium | reverse complement strand
ACAGAAAAAGCTATTATAAGAATGATTATTATTCTTATATTAATGAAGATAATCATGTAAAATTAATTGAGGATAGTGGTTTCACTATGTATTCTAATACAGGAAAAGATTTAACCTGTATTAAAGATGATATCAGATTATTAACCATCTATTATATTTCTGACAAATATGAAGAAATTACTTGTCTAGATGAATGTAAAAGTTTAATGTCTTTGCAAATTGTCGGTTCTTTCCGTAATATTCCTGATGAAATCTTTAATAATAATTCCATTAGAGAACTAATTTTAGTTGATTTAAACATAGAAGACTATGAAGAACTATTTAATAAAGTAAAAAAACTGAAAAACTTAACAGATATTCAATTAATCGGTCTTCAAATTAATGAACTACCTTCTGCGATTTTTGATTTGCCTAATCTGCAACACCTTCATCTTAAAGATTGTAACATAAAACAACTTTCATCACAAATCAATAATCTAACATCATTAAAATCATTAAACATAAGCAATACTAAAATAAAATCCATTCCTCCCATTACTATTGATAGTTTAAGAGCCATTACTCTTTGCAATAATAGGATAAAAGAGCTACCAAAATCTATTCTAAATATATCAAATATTGAATACCTAGAATTATCAAATATTAGCATTACCCCAAATGATATCAGTAAGCTATGTAAATTTGAAAATTTAAAGTGTTTGAAATTATTTCATGCAAATATCTCTGATTTTCCAGATTTATCTTGCTTAAACTCTTTGTCTATTTTAATGCTTAATAATAACAAAATAAAATCTATTCCAATAAATTCTTCCATTTTAGAACACTTAACTTTTTTAGATTTGAGTTGTAATCCCATAGCAAATGATAAAAACTTTATTGAAAAAATGTGGCAAGCAAATAAAAACGTAACAATAAGTGCTATAAGTAAAGACGAGTTAAAAGAATTGAAAAAATTAAAGTAAAAGTAACAGTAAAAGTAAAAATAAGCTATCTGCTAACAATAATTTTCTTATGCTGTAATCCTCTGTCTGTTTTAATTTGCAAAATATAAATACCACTTGGGTATGCGCTAACATCCATAAGTAAAGCTGCTTGATTGTTTACAGCATAAAGCATTTTGCCTTGCATGTCATAAAGTTCTATTCGTTGCATTATTTCACTACTTTCTATCAGAATGTTTTCTGACGCAGGGTTAGGATAGGCTTTAATATCAAGCTTATTATCAATTTCATTAAGCCCTACATTTCCATATTCAAAAATTGTTCTAGCCAAGGCTTCATTTGGTGAAGAAGGAATATCCTGATAGTTCCTAATAGTATCCAACTGATTGCCATTATACACATATTCATAATAATGCATAAGACCCCATTGATTGGCATAAAAAAGAAAGTATTGTATCGATGCTGTATCGCCATTTGTATCATAATCATACACTAAAATAGATCTCGATTCCCACGATGAAGAAGATGAATGATATCTTTGATAAACTAAGCTATCTAAGCTCGACTGCGTATTGTAAATATAAAGATTTCGCCCTGATACTTCATACTGAGATATTGTATCATTCCAACTCATTGAATGAACTTCACTTAATTGATTTTGAACGCTATAATAATATATCTCTTTATAAGGAATATTCCAAGTTTGCATCAGTGTATCATAGTTGTAAAAATATTTTTCTTGTAATAGATTTGAATTCTGATATAAAGAGTAAACCCTAGAATTATAAATCCATTGTCCGTTTCTCCAAAAAAAACTAACAACATCCTTATCCCCATTAGGAAAATATGAAAATTCCTTTTTCCCACCTATCTCCCATTGTTGGATGGCAGTATCTAAAAAGATATATAGATGTAAAGAATCTCTACCGTAAATATCGTAGTATTTTAAGGTTTTATTCTCTCCACTAAGCGTATCATTATAAAAATATGCAGTAGAATCCAAGATATGATCTACTCGATACAGATGGGTATTCACACTTTCTCTGTGCCACACAGTATCTATATATATTCCTGAAGAAGTATACCAACACTTACAGTCCACAGTTTTCTTTACAATAAATTGAGCTTGAACAAAGGAAAAACAACAAATACCGACAATAATAAGTAAAAAATGTTTCATGCTAATAATGCTTTTTTATAATTGTCTAAAGATAAAACAAATACAAACAAATGTCAAGCTATAGTATAATAAATAAGTTAAGGTGCTCTTTTAATCAGTTTAAGGTACATATGTTCTGACAAAAATTATTCATTAATATTTAAGATTGTGTTGTTAATCAGATTCCATGCACTTCTGCAATAAAAAACCCAAAGCAAGCCCACAAAAAGCTTTTTATTGTTTAACTCCTAACGGAGTAAGGGTTTTCTCTGGGGTTCTTTTTCCTAAAAATATTTTACTCCTACGGAGTAAAACCGAGCAAAAAGAACTTACTTTAATGCATAAAATCCAGCTACTTGACAAACCCAAAAGCGCGCTGGCATAAATAATGCTTTCCAAACTCTCTTGATGTTTTCATCTCTCTGAAAGCAGCGAAAAATCTCCTGCAAAAACAATTAACATACAAAACGCTGATAATAGCAAGAATAAATCATTGAATCTTGTTTCTATTTTTATTTGTATTTTAGCTGCTGCTTTCTTTAGTGTCTATTTATATAAAAAACAAAAAAACTAAGCAGAAAAAATCATTACACTATGAAAAAAATACTATTGTTTGCCTGTCTTTTACTTAGTATCATTTCCTGTACCAAAGAGGCAGGTTTAGGAGGTCAAGCCACTATCGAAGGAAAGGTTTTTGTGCTTGATTATAACGCTGAAATGACAAATAAATTAGGCGAATATTATGGTCCTGATATAGAAGTTTTCATTATTTACGGAGATGATAAAGTCTATTCCGATGATTTTGATACGAATTATGACGGAACATATGTTTTTAATCATTTACGTGCAGGAAAATACACCGTCTTTGCCTATTCAAAAGATACTACTGCAGATTTAGACAAAGCCATTTATCCCATTTTTAAAACGGTAGAAATTACCGAAAAAAAGGAACATATTATTCTTGAAGATATTGTAATTGTGCGATAATGACCGATTCTTTATTAAATATAGCGACAAAATTCGAGCGCATTTCACTTCCAGAACTACAAAGTGAAAAGCTAATGGACAGAGTGGATGAAAAATATGTTTTTCATGCAAATAGCTTAGCACAAATCTTGTCTGCATTAATTCCATATTATCATATTCTTCAAACAAATAAAGAATTGGAAGCAAATTACCAAACAACATACTTCGATACCAAAGATTTCTTGTTTTATCATAATCATATTAATCAAAAAACAAATAGGAACAAAGTCCGAATCAGAAGCTATCTTGATGTTAATCAGCATTTTTTGGAAGTCAAATTCAAAAACAATAAAGGACAAACTTTCAAAAAAAGATTGGAACGCAATAACAGCAAGGAAGAATTTTGCGAACAAGAAAAAGCCTTTATCAAAAAGCACACAGCTATTGATGCTTCCCTCATAAAAACAAAAACCAACAATCAGTTCAAACGTATTTCCTTACTTAATCAAGAAAATGAAGAACGAGTAACTATTGACACGAATATCCGTTTTTACCATAAGGAAAAGGAATATGCTATCGATAATCTTGTTATTTGTGAGGTGAAAAAGCTTCCTTCGCAAGAGCAAACGCAAATTGAAAATATTTTGCAAAAAAATAGAATTAAAAAATTGCGCATCAGCAAGTATTGCCTTGGATTGTATCTTTCAGAAGAAAATCTGAAGAAAAATCGCTACAAAGAAAAATATCGGAAAATCCATAAATACCTGCATTTAAGTAATGATAATAATACAATAAGTTTTCATCCTTAACACAATAATACAATGAAACTATTAGAAAAAATCTATGAAAACGGAAAACTATTTGATATAGCATTTATCAATAATAGTGATTTCTATGAGCTATTACTCCGTTTTGGTTTTAATTTATTAATTATACTGCTGATTGTTTGGTTTTTATACTATTCTGTTGCCAAGCGAAAAGACTATTTATTTACTTATTTGCTAATCAGCATCACCGTATTTCTACTCTGCTTTTTATTAGAAAACGTGAAACTAAAGCTGGGATTTGCCCTTGGATTGTTTGCTGTTTTCAGTATTATTCGATATAGAACAACGACTATTCCTATTCGGGAAATGACCTATTTGTTTGTTACCATTGGTATTTCTGTTATTAACGCGCTGGCTAATACAAAAATCAGCTATATGGAATTGCTTTTCGCCAATGCGATAATTGTGCTTATCATATTTTTATTTGAAAAAGTCTTTTTTCTTCGTCATCTCTCTGTTAAAAATATTATTTATGAAAAGATTGATTTAATACAAGCGGATAGAAGAGCTGAATTAATCAAAGACTTGGAAAAACGATGCGGATTAAAAATAGAAAAAATCGAAATCGGCAAAATCAACTTTCTTCAGGATACAGCAAATATTAAAATCTATTACTACGAAAAAGACAACAACATAAATCTGGCTGACGCATACGATGATGAGATTTACAAAGATAATAACTAGACTGCTTTTTGCTGCGCTTTTGCTGCTGCTCATCTTTTTGTCTAATACTAGCTTTGCCCAAGAAAAAGATGCCGCTTTGTGGACTGCTATTGGTATAAATAAAGATTTTAGTA
>CAYQSO010000036.1:0-4723 GCA_964420205.1 uncultured Candidatus Saccharibacteria bacterium | reverse complement strand
CGTTTATTTCTCATGGAACAATTTTATTTCTTTGTAAATAATTATCTCGATCGCGCATTTATCACGGATTTCTTGAGCCGCGTTTTCCGACATCTTCATAAAAACATCAGGATTATCATATAAAAATGCTATTACATCCACTATGCTTTTCGGACGATTATTAGTTAAGAAGCCACTGCTTGCATGGGTCAAATATTCTGGAATAGCTGAATTATTGGAAGCAATGGGAAGCAATCCTGAAGACATGGCTTCACACATTGATACACCGTGTGTATCTAGTCTTGTTGGACATAAAAACAGCCCAAAATTATCTTGAATGGAAGGAATGTCTTTATTATCAATTAAATTATTATGCAGTACAACATTAGCATATTTAGTTAATGCCTTGGTATCTTGTTCAAAATAATAGCCTTTTCCATATATTTCAATATGCAATTCTTTGAAAAAATCTTTTTTTGCTAAGGACAGAATGCTTTTACAAGCAATATCCGTAGCATATTTTCGGGTATGAAAAGGGCGAATAAGTAAGATGGATTTTCGGTGTTCTATTGTTTTCTTTTTGTATGCAAAGAGTTGATTATCTATAGGGTTAGGTATAATGGAGTAAAACTTTATTCTGCGCTTAGTATCTGCTTGGGTAATATTGCATATCCATTTGGAGACAAAAACAAAATGGCATTTTTCTTCTTTATTAGAAAAGTCTATCAGTTTTTTTAATGCATTCAGCTGCTTATTGTTTTCTTTAATATAGGCAGGATAATTCCTAAAAGAACCTATTTCAAAGCGCCTGCGCTTCCAATGCATAGCTCCATACCCGTGTATCCAAATAAAAACTTTGGTATTGATTTTTTTTATCACTTCATTTAGCATCCAAGCTTCATAAAAATGAATACAAAAAGCCTCAGGCTTTGTCTCTTGCACGTAGGATAATAAGAAAGCTGTATTTGGAAAAAAAAGCCTGCTTACCCCATCATAGCTATAATTATCATGAGATGCTTCAGATATTGCTACCACTGCTACTTCATGATTTTGTGCGTATGCCTTTGCTCGGGTATGCACAAACATATTAGCAGAGGGATTCTCCGAAGTAGGATATTGTTTAGAATAAATAATTATTTTCATTGTTTTCTCCTATAAAAATAAAAATCAGAACGCGAAGTTTCGTTCGGATTTTCTTTGTTATATGGAAATGGATTGGGTATTTTTTCTGTTAATTCCCAATCCGAAATATTTTGATCTATCCATACTGTATAATTCCGATGTCTTTCATAAGGAGATAATCTTAAATTTATATTGCTGGAATAAATAATCACATATTGGTCAGAAAAATTAAAGAGATTATACATATAATTTTCAAAGATTGAATCTTCTACTAAATGAAAAACAACATCCAAGGAAAGGCTAAGTGAATAATGCTCTTTTGGTAATTGCTTAATGTTTTTTTTATTATACAAATAAAAGTTTTTGCTAGCATCTTCTTTAAAACGCAGCTGATTTTCTACAATAATGGTTTTAGAAACATCCAAACCCACAAAAGAAGGGCATTCAAGTAGCGCTAATTGATTGCCATCTCCACAACCAAATTCTATGCAATTTCGGATTTTGTTATTCTTGATAAAATCATTAATGATTTCTGCTTTAAAACTTGCCAATCTAGCATAAGAACCAGAGCTACTATTGCCCTTTTCCCTATACCTGTATTCCCAATATTTTTTGGGAGGGAAATGATTTTTGCCTTTTGTTTTAATATAAAATAGTATCTTTTTTACCTTATTCATAGAGTCTCTATTTTTTTGAAACAATAAAAATATCCAGGGATTTATTTATATTTTTATTTGATATCATTAAATCATTTTTTTCTAAATATGTATTATGTATGGAAACATAATCTGAATTTCGTAAACCTATTTTTTTTAGTATTCTACATAAATTAAAAGAATAAAAATAAAGATTTAATAATTCACTTATCTTTTTCTTCCGTAAAAAATACATATTAGCATATTCCAATTTATGTATTTTTTTGGTACCAAATATACCATATACTATTGTTTTGGGGAAATATGGAAGGATTTTTTTCCTTAATTCCTTTTTGGAAAATTCTTGTATATGGTATTTATTCCAAGGTTTTTGGCTTTTTGCCAATCGCTGTTTTCTATTTGGAGTTGTACATAAAAAAACACCTCCTTCTTTTAATACCCGTTTAATTTCAGAAAGAAACAAGGGCAAATTATCCGTATGTTCAATAACCTGAAAAGAAATTATGGCATCAAAGCAATTATCGGGAAAAGGCAATATGTTTTTGCTTATGCTTTTAAAGGAAATCGCTGGATACTTTTGTTTTGCATGCTCAATCGTTTTTTGATTAACATCAACTGCTGTAATCTTATAGCCTTTTTCGCTTAAGTATGCTGTACCATATCCTTCACCACAACCAACTTCAAGAATAGCGACATCCTTGTTTTTAACAAATTGCTCAACTAAGGAATAAGCAAAGATATGTTTTTTATAGTTAAGTTTCTGAAAAATATTATTTGCGTATTCAGGATTGATACGTTCACCAGTATTAAATAATGCTTTATTCATTCGTTGGATTATAGAATTTATATTTGTTTTATTGCTTCTTTGTCGTTAAATCTTTCAGTAATCTTTTAATTTGTGTAATATCCTGCATTTTTATAAAGTGCATATCTACTAATCGTATCTTTTGCCAGTATGTTAAATAAACCTGATACAAGATAAAAATCAGCAAAAACACCATTGCCTTACTATAAGCTGCTCCACTTATTCCATACAAAGGTATTAAGAAAAAATCTAAGCCAATGGTAAAAATAAAGGCAATAAAGCTAATAATGGTATTTACTTTCACTTTCCCCCTTGCATTCAGAAAAACACTGGAGATATTTGTACTGGAAAAAAAGAAAAAGGCAAGTGCCATGATTTGAAAAGGATATGCTGCTTTATAAAACTCTATTCCATAGATAAAAGGAATGATTGTTTCTGCAAATATAATCAATGGTAATATAATAAGAAAATTAACTGCGGCATTTATTCGGCTAAATAAACTAAAACTCCCTCTGCTTTCTATTGTTGTTTGTGAAGAATAATAGGGGAAAGCTACTCGATTAATAGCATTGGTCAATAATAAGCTCATTTGGGCAAAATTATAGGCTAAGGCATAGTATCCTAGCTCTTTAGCTTCATAATAATATTGGATAACCCATATAGAAAACCGATAAGTAAAAAAGTTAAATAATAAAGCTAAATACATTAAAAAGATATAATTAAAAAATGCTTTAAGATCATCTTTGCCAGGGATTGAAATGTTTTTTTTCGGCTGTTTACTAAAAACAATAATATAAACAAAGAGCTGTAAAAGAATGACAAAAAACAAGATAAAAAACAACTCTATATAAGTAAAATCTAGATTGTGTGATACATGCAATACATAAAGGCTTATAAAAAGAATGAAATTCAGCAAGGCAACAGAAAAATTCAAAATATTGACCAATCTAATTCTTTTAATTGCTATAAAAAAAGCCGAAAAAAAACTGCTTATCAATGCTGTTGAAAAACTTAAAAAAAGATATATTCTGAAAATGCTAGCATCATAATGTTCAGGAAAAATAAAAGGAGTAATAGGATTATCTGTAAATATTAGTATAAAACCCATGAAAGAAGCAAGGATAATAATTATAGTAGATAAACCAAAGACCTTAGGATAAGGAATTTTCTTATTAGCGATAAAATAAGTAACTCCTTGATTGAAGCTAAATCCTAAAAAAAGCAATAGTAATTGGGTATTAGCAAAAAAAACAGCATATACACCCTTGCCTTCCGGACCTAATAATCGGGTTAGAAAAATCCCACCAATTATTCCCAAAATCAAAGTTGGCACTTGAAAAAACACAGTGCCCATAATATTTTTCCCTGCACTACTCATTTAATTGTCAAAAATAAATAAATTAATAGAATAAGTGCTCCTTATTGATTTATATTTTTATCATCTATATTTGTACTTCATCAATTATTTTTATTATTTTTGTTTATCTTTAATTGAATAGACTATATGCAAATAAAAAAAATCCTTCTTCTTATAATCTTGCATCTTAGCTTTACACTGTTCTCCCATGCACAGTATAATCAACCCTATAGTCCTGTTCAATCATATGTAACAGCAGATAGCATTATTCTATTTCAGTGGAATAGCGATTTGGCAAATGGAGGTGCAACTTCCTATCATTTGCAAATAGCAGAGGATAAAAACTTTAGCAATCTTTTTTATGATAACAACAGTTTGGGAACGGCTGAAGCAATCGTTAATTTCCCAGCTTTTTCCGGTCAATACTATTGGCGTGTGCGTTCTTTTAACGGCAGCTATTCAGCTTGGTCAGTAGTTTGGGATTTTCGGCTTTTTTCTCCTAATAGCATTAGCAATGTAGGTTTATGGTTAGATGCAGATAGTGGTATTGTATTAGAAGGCGGTAAAGTGCGAGAATGGCAGGATTTAAGCGCGAGGCAAAATGATATGTATCAATATGACACGAATTTACAACCGGATTATATCGACAGCGTGATTAATAATAAAAATGCTATTGACTTTACTGCTTCACTAAGATATTTGAACTTCACGGATACCATTGATACACTTGGGGGTACGCTTTTTGCTATCGTACAAAATAAATTAAGCAGCGGCAGTTATTTTATCGGTTTTGAAAAATATGAA
>CAYQSO010000035.1:0-5166 GCA_964420205.1 uncultured Candidatus Saccharibacteria bacterium | reverse complement strand
ATCGCAAATCCCAGCGCACTCGGCACAGCCCACTTATCATACACTCGACCGTTAGCAAACATTAAGATAGTGCAAATCAACAAATTGTTTATATCGGCAACTAATTAAAAGACTAAGATTAGAATTAATAAAATCAGACAAAGACAAACTAATGAAAAATAAAATAATATTTCTAATTATTTCTTTTGTTTTAATAGCTAATAATTCATTTTGTCAAAATGATTTTAGAAATGGCTATATAATAACTCTTGAGAAAGATACTATTATTGGTCAAGTGGATTATCGATCAAACACAAAGAATTATAAATCTTGTATCTTCAAAGGTAAACAAGAAGAGAAAGAGTATTATCCAAACGAAATCTTTGGATTCGGATATTTTAATGACAAGTTCTTTTCATCACAAATAGTTGAAGGTTCTTTTGTAGAGGTTCTTGTATTAGGTGAAATTAGTCTTTTTAAATCCCAGAATAAGTACCATTTAAAAAAAGATACTAGCATTTATGATCTAGAATCCTTCTCCGAGGAAGTTGTAATAGATGGGAAGGTCGGAATTAGAGAAAATAACAGATGGCGTGGGATTACGTCTTACCTGATTAGTGACTGTATTAACAATCCCAACAGCGTTGTTTCAAATCTTAAGCTGGACGAAAAGAGTTTAACTAAATTGATAGTTAGATACAATAAATGTAAAGGCCTAGATTTTACAGAATTTAAGATTAGCAAACCGTGGATAAAGTATGAATATGGAGCAATTGTTGGAATAGCAAGATCTGAATTACTATTTAGAAACATATCTGGAACTATGTCCTATGTGGATGACTCATATAGTTCAATTAATCCTTCAATAGGAGTCCTTTTTAATATTTCCTCACCTCGACTTAGTGAAAAAATTGCATTTCAAAGTGAAATTCATTTCATCAAATCTAGTTACTCCTCATTAGTTATATTAAACAATTCATCGACTGAATATCATGACACCTATATCGATTTGAGTACTTTATCTGTGCCTCTTTCTTTCAAATACTCATTTCCTGAAAAAAAATATGGATTGTATTTACAAGGGGGAATAAATTATGATTATCACTTAATCGCAAAGTCAAAACTGCTGTCTGAGAGTGTTACAGGAAATGTTGTTAACACATTTCCTGAGCGTTCAGCTTTTGAAATTAATAAAAACCAGATTGGGTATTGGGGAGGAATTGGTATTCTTAGATCGTATCAAAAGTTTAAAGCAAGTATAGCGATTCGCTATTTTGAAATGCCTGCACTAAATAAAACAGGAGATTTTACAGCAAGTAATAGTCGTATTTTAATAAATCTAATTCTATTAAAAAAATGAAAGTAATATTAAGATACATTCTATTAATCTCATTATTGAGTTTACTGATAAGATGTGATAAAGATGAGATTACTAGTCGAGATTATCCAAGATTAAAAACACTTCCTGTTTCCGAAATAACAGAAGAAGGTGCAAGGTTTAATGCAGAAATAATTTTTCGAAGTGATTTTGAAGTAATTAATTACGGATTTGTATGGGCAGAGTCAGAAAATCCTACAATATCAAATAGTGAAAGGGTAATTTACTCAGATAACATTCAATCTAACAACTATTCAGAAACAATAGAAACTACTTTACAAGAGGATATATCCTATTTTGTTCGAGCATTTGTAGTAACAAACGATTATATTGTATATGGTGAGAATGTTGCATTTATTAGTTTGGGTAGTAAAGCCCCAGAAATTTATTCTTTCTCTCCAACTTCAGGTACGTGGGGAGACACAATTAATATTACCGGAGAGAATTTTAGTTATATTAAAGAAAATAATAAAGTTGAATTAGGGGAACTTATAGCCCAAGTTATATCTTCAACTGATTCAACATTATCAGTACTGGTGCCATCCAAAAAAAATGAGGATATAGTAAACCTAAAAGTATCTATATTCGGAAATTCTTCAAATGCAGTTGAAAAATTTAATTATTTAATACCCAATATTTTTAATGTAAATCCTATAAATGTCACATTCGGGGATACTATCACTATAACTGGAGAGAATTTTGGCGCTTCAATACTGTGGAACACTGTACTTATAAAAAATATTGAAGCTGAAATTATTAATGTTAATAAAACCAAAATAGAATTTATTGTACCCACAGAACTTACGAATAAAACAAATACTATTACCCTAAATTCAGTTGGAAAACAATTAGAAGCTAGTGAACAATTAACACTAAAACCACCTGAAATTAGTTTCTTTAGCCCATTAAAAGCAACAGTACCAAACCAAACTATAACTATTTACGGGAAAAACTTCAATCCAGATGAGGACTATAATTCAATCCAAATAAAAGGTATTGAAGCAAATATCATAAACTCTGAGCAAAACGCTATCAGCGTGGAATTACCCGATGAGTTAATTCCTTATTATAATATTTCCGTATTCGATACAGTAGATATAGAAATTACTATTGCAGAACAATCTACCCTTTCACTAGAGAAATTGGAAATCTATTGGCAAAGTACTTGGACTAAGAAGAATAATTTCCCTGGTTCAGCTCGTTATAATGCAGTTGCATTTTCGATTGGTGATTATGGGTATTTTGGGACGGGGGTAACTGAAGACGATTTTGAGTTGTTAAATGATTTTTGGAAATACGATCCTTCTAGTGATCAATGGGTTGAAATAAATGATTTACCTGGTAATCCTCGAGCAGGGGCAAGTGCTTTTACTATTGGTAATTTAGGTTTCGTAGGGTTGGGTTCGGAAGATTTCTATTGGGATAATCCTGATAATGATGCAAATCATTTCAAGGATTTCTATTCGTATGATCCCGCCATTGAAGATTGGGTCAGAATTGCTGATTTTTCAGGCATTGGTCGTCATTCAGCTGCTTCATTTGCAATTAACTCTAAAGGTTATATTGCAACAGGTTGGTGGGGCAAGGATGATCCAGATGGTCAATCAAAAATTACTGATGATGCTTGGCAATATGATCCAGAACTTGACTCTTGGACTGAAATTGAAAACTTTCCCGATGCCTCATATATGGCTGTAGGTTTTAATTTGAACAATATAGGATACATCTATGATTACGATGCCCTGTATGAATTTAGAAATAACAATTGGATAAAGCTGTCTGCACCAGACCTTGGTGCTTGGGAAAATATAGCATTTGGAATTAACGGTTATGCATATTTCGGTTTAGGAAAGCCTCATCAAGTAGGTGGCACAAATCTACTTTATGAATATGATCCTAATTCTTCCGTAGCTACAAAGAAATCAATATCGTATGATAATAAAAGATGGGGTGCTTCAGTGTTTGTGATAAAAAATAAAGCTTATATTATTGGGGGAGCTACATATAATAATGGTATTGTAGTATTAAATGATGTATGGGAGTTTGATCCAACTAAACCTGAATTATAATAAGTTCTAAATTATAACGTTTGCTAACAATGTATAAAAATAATAGCCGGGATAGTAGTAAATTCAAGGGCTGTAGCCCGCTCCAGCTTTCATGTAATTTGACAGGAAAGTGCCACGCAATCGGCTACTATTCTTATACTGAACGTTAGCTTTAAGTGCAAGACTAATTAAAGAAACAATAACTATTAACATGAAGACTGTAATCAAATGTTTAATACTCCTATCATTTACCTTCTACATATCATCATGTGAAAAGGGTGATGATATTGATTTCTTCAATACAGAATTTCGCATTGGGCTATGGATAAATTCTGATAGAGGCGACACGCTACAATTCATTGACAACTCAAATTTGGTCAGGAAAGGAATTCCCTCCACGTATCAAGAGTATCTGTACAGAATTGAAGGAGAGTACTTATGCATTAAACTAGCATCTAATTCTCAAGAGACCAAACACGCAATCCAAACAGTCAACCAGAATACGGTAGTACTTGGGAATATGTATATAGGTATAGGATTTGATGATAATTCAGGAACATTTAGTAAAAAATAATATAAGCACCTAAAGCTAACATGCGGTATAGTTAATTGCCTGTGGCACGGTATTTTGCATAACTACTATAACGATTGGAAGATCGCCAAAGAATGAATATCTTAGTAAGAATTAAGTACCTATTACTGCAATAAATTAAAGACATAATATAACGGTTGGAAGATCATTGTATGACAAGTTCAAGCAAAAACCCGCGCCATAACGGTTTGAAAACCGTTACCGGCAACTAAACCATACCGCTAACCGTTGTGTGTAATTTATTTAAGTAACCAACCATGAAGAAAGTAATTAGAATTAGTCTTACCAGTATTTTTGCACTAATAATTGTAGTAGTACTGTTCTATAGCTTTGTAGGAAAAGCAATAGTTGTACACCCAGGAAAAGTTGGTGTAGTCGTCAGTAACAAAACAGGCATTGATTCGACAATCTTAGATGCTGGAACTCACACAATTAGTCGAAATAAAAAAGCAATCTTACTTAGCACTCTTGACACGAAACAAGAATTCATTCTTGATGTAGAACTGAAATCTAAAGATATATCAACTGTAGAAGTGGAAACAAGGTTTAATCTTAATAAGAACGCAGCTGTTGAGATAATGCAAATCTATGGCCAAAATTATCTTGAGCGCTATATTATCCCAACAATACGAACAACTATAAGAAGAATTGCAGTTGATTACAATCCTAGCGAATTTAAAAAAGACACCCTGTCAACTAGACTTTATAAAGAATTAGAACTTGATCAAGAATTTGCAAGGCTTTTTAGATTCAACAGTGTATATGTAAGATCTATTTCTAATCCAGAAACAATAGATGCTGCATTGACAGCTGGTCTCCAAGAAGAAAATGAACTTTTAAGTTCACCTGATCAGGAAATCAGAAAAGAGGCCTTGAAAAAACTTATAGATTTAAATACGAAAGAATCACTCCAACTTGTTATGGAACACTGGGAAAAGGAATCAAATAAAGATGTGAGGGAATATATCTTAGAACAAATTGTGAAGGCAAAATAAACTACACACAACATGCGGTATAATCAATAGCCTGTGGCACAGTTTTTTGCAACGTTTATAATGATAGGAAATCAATAATATAATTAATACTTTAGTACTAATAAAAGTCTGTTAAACCAAAACCAATTTACGTCAGTGATCGGTATGAAACAACGTTGCCATCCAGATGCTTTT
>CAYQSO010000034.1:358-5378 GCA_964420205.1 uncultured Candidatus Saccharibacteria bacterium | reverse complement strand
GCTCCACCGCTTGTGCGAGTCCCCGTCTATTCCTTTGAGTTTTAAGCTTGCGCTCGTACTTCCCAGGCGGTTCACTTAACGCGTTAGCTTCGCCACTGAGAGGGTCGATACTCCCAATAGCTAGTGAACATCGTTTAGGGCGTGGACTACCGGGGTATCTAATCCCGTTCGCTACCCACGCTTTCGCGCCTCAGGGTCAGGAGTGCTCTAGCATGCCGCCTTCGCCTCTGGTGTTCCGCACGATATCAACGGATTTCACCCCTACACCGTGCGTTCCGCATGCCCCTAACATCCTCTAGCCAAGCCGTATCTTATGCAGTTCCACCGTTGAGCAGTAGAAATTTAACACAAGACGCACCTGGCCCCCTACGCGCCCTTTACGCCCAATAAATCCGGATAACGCTTGAGGCCTCTGTATTACCGCTGCTGCTGGCACAGAGTTAGCAGCCCCTTATTCATGAGGTACCGTCAAAACGCATAAAGCGAACTTCTTCCCTCATAAAAGCAGTTTACAACCCGAAGGCATTCTTCCTGCACGCGGCGTCGCTCCATCAGACTTTCGTCCATTGTGGAATATTCTCGACTGCTGCCACCCGTAGGTGTACGGCCCGTGTCTCAGTGCCGTCGTCGGGGGTCACCCTCTTAGGTCCCCTACTGGTCATAGCCTTGGTAAGCTTTTACCTTACCAACAAGCTGATCAGGCCTAGGCCCATCTCAAAGCGCCGAAACTTTACTCAATTCTCATTAAAAGAATTAAGACTATGGGGAATTAGTCCCGATTTCTCGGAATTATGCCCCACTTTGAGGGAGGTTACCAAGGTGTTACTGACTCGTTTGCCACTATCCCGATAAATCGGGACCGTTCGACTTGCATGCCTTATCCACGCCGCCAGCGTTCATCCTGAGCTAGGATCAAACTCTCAATAAAATTTAGAAAGATTTATTTATTGCGCAGATACAAGCAGATATAAAATATCCGCACATATCAGCGCATCTCTAAACAAATAGAGAAAAAATAAATCTAGATTAGGACAACCAAAAAAGTCTCCACTATTAAGATACTTCTTTGGAATATTTTTGTAACTTCACAAATTTTCAAAGTTCATGCTTTTATTCAAAAGCATAATAAAGTATAAACATAAGAAATCTAATGTCAAGGCTGATATGCCTATGGCATATCGAGTAGTGAGTATTTTGTAGTTTGTAATTAGGAATAAGAAAAAAGAGCCCGATTGGGCTCTATAGAATATAAATTCCTTAATTTGATGTCTTTGGCTTGATACAAGCCCCCTCCACTATCCCAGATGTAATAGCAACAATAGCAAAACATAAAAGATTAATAATTAAATTGCCAAGATCTTCATTTTTTTTGAATAAGTAAAATACCGAGATAGTTGATAAAAGAACTAAGAAATTAAGAAGTAAAACCACATGACGAACAAGATCCAGGAAAAATGAATTTGTATTCTTTTTGAAAACAACCAGAACTACAATCATGAAGCTTAGAAACAATGAGGTAATAGCAAATGAAATCAATAAAGTAATTTCTGTAGCCATAACACCCCCCCCTTATTTTTGAATGCTATTTATTTATTACCACATATTAATCTCTTCTGTCAATGCTAACTATCACCCGCTCCCTACTTGTCACGTCGTAGCTTTAGCGAAAGAGGGCTTGCTTGCTACGTCGTAGTTTAAACGTAGACGAGTCACGTCATAGCTTTAGCGAAGACGGACTTGTCACGTCGTAGCTTTAGCGAAGACGGACTTGTCACGTCGTAGCTTTAGCGAAGACGGATAACCCAAAGCCTATTAGATTTGACTATTTAAATAATATCCATTATCATCTTTACATTCTTGAATTAATAATTTAATTAATATGAAAAAAGAAATACATCCGGAATATCACAGTAAAGCCAAAGTCACTTGTTCTTGTGGAAATGTTTTTTATGTTGGCTCTACAAAAAAAGAGATAGAAACTGAAATATGTTATGCTTGCCATCCTTTTTACACAGGAGAAGAAAAGCTTGTTGACACAGCTGGGCGTGTTGAAAAATTCAAATCAAAGAAAGAAAAAGCTTCAAAAACTAAAGCTGTTTCAAAGAAAGTTAAAAGGCAAACTAAAGCAAAGAAAAAGACTGCAAAAAAGGAAACATCTAAAAAATAGCTATTACAATTTAAAAAGATGTGCTTATATGGGTGCATCTTTTTATTTATATTAAATTTAAAAGAATAAAAACAAATATGAAAAATAAAATTTTAATAGAAGTAAGAGCTGGAGCAGGTGGAGACGAAGCGTCTATCTTTGCCCTTAATCTTGTTGAAATGTATCAAAAATATGCCCAAAAAAGAGGATGGAAATTTGTTGAAGTAGATTCTAGTAAAAATGATTTGGGTGGGTATAAAACTTTTGTAGGTAAAATCACAGGAGAAGGATCTTATGAAGATTTAAAACAAGAGTCTGGAGTTCATAGAGTTCAAAGAGTCCCAGCTACAGAAAAAAGTGGTAGAGTTCATACTTCAACAACATCTGTTGCAATACTCCCCATAGTTGAGCCGAGAGAAATTGAAATAAACCCACAAGATTTAGATGTGTCTTTCTTTAGATCATCTGGCCCTGGAGGTCAAAATGTAAACAAAGTTGAAACTGCTGTAAGGATATTGCACAAACCAACAGGGGTTATTGTCTCTTCACAGAAAGAACGCTCACAGTTTGCAAACAGAGAAAATGCAATGGACATGCTTAGATCAAGACTCTACGAAGCGATGCAAGAACAGCAAGCTGAATCTGTTGGCTCAATAAGGAAAGAACAGATAGGATCTATGGAAAGGTCTGAGAAAATAAGAACGTACAATTTCCCGCAAGACAGAATAACCGACCATAGAATAGGTAAGAAATTTCACAATATAGAAAAAATACTTGGCGGAGATATGGATGCTATAGTAAAAGCATTTAAGAAGACGAAAAAAGATGATTAACATATCAAGTATTTAATAGTTATTTAAAAAACGGGTCATTTCAATGACCCGTTTTTTAACCTACTTGAGCCCCTACCCCCTAAAGCCTATGTTAATTTAACATCGTGATGGTTACTTTCTCTAAAGCCAGATGGAGTTATCTTTACAAAAATCGCTTTCTTTCTTAATTCTTTAAAGTTTCTAGCTCCTGCATAACTTAATCCGGATTTAATACCTTTTAACATTGAATCAACTATATCCCCCACCTTGCCTTTGTAAGAAACTAATCCTGAAACTCCTTCCTCAAATACTTCATTCTTTTCTCCATTCCCATTTGTTGGACGAGTTTTGCTCGCACTTGCAGAAGCCATGCCTCTGTATTTTTTATATTTCTTTCCATCAACTTCTACGACTTCTCCTGGAGCCTCATCTGTGCCTGCAAACATTCCGCCCATCATAACTGCATCTGCTCCCGCTGCTAATGCCTTTACCATATCCCCTGACCTTCTTATCCCTCCATCTGCGATTAGACTAACTCCTGTTTTTTTAGATATTTTTGCACATTCCATTATTGCTGAAAGCTGTGGGACTCCAAAACCCGTTGCCATTCTTGTTGTGCATGCAGAACCAGGACCTATACCAACCTTAACAGTATCAGCGCCAGCTGATACTAAATCTTTAAAACCTTCTTTTGTTGCAGTATTCCCAGCAATTATAAACACATCTGGGAATTTCTTTTTTATGTCTTTTATTGTCTCTATAGCGTGTAAAGAATGTCCGTGAGCTATATCTACCACTAAAATATCCACACCTGCTTCAACTAGTTTTTTAGCCCTTTCGCTTTCTCCATTTTTTACACCAACAGCTGCACCAACTATCAATCCTTTTTCTTTTACTTTTTTAACTTGTGCAACCTGTTCTTCTATTTCTAAAAATCTATGGATTATTCCAAGACCCCCTCTCTCTGCCATCGCAATCGCCATTTCTGCCTCAGTTACTGTATCCATGTTTGCAGAAATAAGCGGATTTTTTAAAACTATCTTTTTGTTTTTTGATTTTAATTCAGTTTCTACACTGACATTATTCCTTGATGATATATCTGAATATCTCGGCTCCAATAGAACATCATCAAAGCTTAACATTTCATTTTTTCTTAACATAAGCCGAAATAATAATACAACATAAATATGAAAAAATAAAATCCTGCGAACAGGATTTTATTTTTAGTAAATCATAAGCCGGATTCTGTTTATGCAATTATTTATCTAGGCCATTGATTACTCGCAGGCTCAAGCGACTCAACCAAAGAAATATTGGATACGGTCTTGCACTCAAGTAAGGATTTAGCCGTTTCACTATTATGTCTCCATAATACTAACCCCGAGGGGTCCTAAATACTTTTCAATATTTAGCGTCTCTGCTCGCACCTCTACCCTTTCGGGCGACGGGAATTACCCGCTACTCATATCTATCTTAAAAAGATAAGTGAGTGTCCGGACTTTCCTCTCCGTTATAAATAACGGAACAATTGCTTGATTTACTGACTATATTTTAACAGATTTTATGTGTTTGTCAAATTATTTTAGGAATTTTCTATCTTTGCATTTTTTAAAATTTCCTTGATTTCCTCTCTAGTTTTCACTCCCTTATTTTTACAAAAATCGACAGCCTTAACCACATTTCTAATATATTCGCCATGCCCTTTATCATTTGCTTCTTTTTCCCATTCATTTTCTTCCTCTGAAATACCCAATTCAAAAGCTACATCCTCCACGCTTGGGAATGAGTCATACATACCTCCATCTGTTTGGTCAAAAACCAATTCTTCTTTTGGGGCTTCTTCTTTATTCATTTTTTCAAACATACACTATAATTTAATTTTAATGTTTTTATTTTATATTACTCTTTATAAATTTACAAATATTTTAATTTATGTGCTCTTAGCCGACACACATAACCCGTTTTTATTACTTAAAACAATCCCTTTTTAGTTTTCTCATCTAGAACTTCGTTCAAAAGAGAATCTGCGACTTTGTTTTTATCACGAAGTAAGTGAACAAAT
>CAYQSO010000034.1:0-280 GCA_964420205.1 uncultured Candidatus Saccharibacteria bacterium | reverse complement strand
TTAAATTCCAGACTTCTATAAATAATGGGAACAATGTTTCTACTTTCACTTTATATTTTCCATTTAATTGACTGACAACTAATTCACTATCAGACCTTATCTCAACTTCAGTATTTTTAGCTTCACTCTTTCCTACTAACTGTTTAACTTTTTTTAGTGCGAATATTACTCCTTTATATTCTGCTTCATTGTTTGTCCCCTTCCCTAAAAATTCTCCGTATTTCTTATCCAATGTTTCAACATAAACTCCTATTGCAGATGGACCTGGGTTTCCACGCGA
>CAYQSO010000033.1:0-5430 GCA_964420205.1 uncultured Candidatus Saccharibacteria bacterium | reverse complement strand
ATGTTGATTTTAATAAAAATGTTACAGATGCATTAGTAAATTATTTCCATTTTGTAAATAGAAACAAAATAAAAATTAAAAATTTAGATTTTTTTAATTTTCTTTCAAAAATTAAATTTAAAAAAGGGGATTTTGTATATTTGGATCCTCCTTATTTAATATCTTCAAGCGAATATAATAAAATTTGGGGGGAAAAAGAAGAAAAAAAATTGCTAAAACTTTTGGACTCATTAAATAAAAAAGGAATTAGATTTGCTTTATCTAATGTCACAAAACATAAAGGGTTGAAAAATGATTTGATTTTGAAATGGATAGATAAATATAAAATAATCAAAATCCATAGTAATTATATTAGTTATCATGATAATTCTAAAAAAGAAACTGAAGAAGTCTTGATAACAAATTATTAAGATGGTAAAAAAGAGAAAACCAACATATAAACAAATGGCTTTCGAAACTGCTGTTCGTAATCCAGAAAGGTATTTGGGAATATTAAAAATTCTTAAGGAATATGAGGGAAAAAAATTAAATGATAAAGGCTTATTAGAAATTATTTCTAATTTTTATTTAAAAAAAGAAGTTTCAAGTGGAAAATTAATGATAAAAGAAGATTCTACTTCTTATGGAATAAGTAATTCTGTTAAAAAAATAAATTCAACTAGGAATTCCGATGGAGGTTTTCCAAAAGGGTATCAGTCTAGATTTTGGACATATGTGAGAACTTTATCAGAATTTGGTTTTGTCTATGCAAGATACAATAAGCCTTTAAAAATTTCTGAAATGGCACACAAACTAATTAATGGAGAAATAGATGAACAAGAAGCATTTTCTATACAATCAATGAAGTATAATAGGAAGTCTCCTTATAGAAATGTTTCTAATGATTTTAATTTTTTTAGATTTATCTTAAAAGTTCTTTTAAAATTGAGAGAAAATGGAAAAAAATTGTCTTATGAACAATTTATAGTTTCAACTTTTAGTAAAGATGGGGATGTTGAAGATTTTATAAGTTTAATTTCCAAAGAAAAATTTAAAGATTATAAATCTACATATAATTTTTTAGTGAAAACTGAGAAAATCTCCACGAAAGAAAATACTGTGACAAAAGATTATCCAGATGTAATAAGAAGAATATTAATAATTTCTGGATTTATTACTGTTAAATATGAAGGGAAAAAATTTATTCAACTAAATGAAAATAGGCTGGACTATATAAAAGATTTATTGGATTTGAATTTTTCATTATCTGAAAAAGAAAAAGAAGAGGATTTTAAACATTTTGAAAAATTAGGAAAAGCTTCAAAAGTTTTTTTAGATTTAGCAAAAAATTATAGAAAACAAGATGTTCTTGTGGGAGAAAAATATACTAATAAATTAATTGAAATAATAAATGAATATGCCTTGAATGAATTTAAGATTTTGAGGATAATAGATCAAATTGAAACAAAATCTTGTGATATTAAGGAATTTTATGAAATTCCCAACCCTTTAAAATTAGAATTCTACATTTCTCTTCTTGTGGCTTTAAAATATGGAAAAGATTTCTTTATCCAACCTAATTACAAAGCAGACCACATAGGCAAACCTTATTCTCATGCTCCTGGAAATATGGGGGATATTGAGATCTATTCTAAAAAATTTTATTGGTTAATCGAAGTAACTTTGATTAGAAATTCAAAACAACAATTAAATAATGAGACTACTTCTGTTATTTCTCATTTAAATTCTAATGATAAATTTAAAAATTACCAAAATAAATATTTGTCTTTTATTGCACCTTATGTTCATCAAAGAACTAAAAAATTCTTGGATTTCAGCATTGTTGATCTATCTAAAGAAGCTTCAGTTAAGATAAAGCCTTATTCGATAGAGGAATTTGTAAATATAACTTGTAAAAAAACAAATTTTGAAGACATGGAAAATTATTCCAGAAATATTTTTGAAGAATATAAGAAAAAACTAATCTAAATGTAGATAAATTGATAATAAAAATTTCTGTTGTAATTTTATAATTTTGGATCATAATTATAAATAATTTAGATCAGATCTGAAATATGAAAATTGTTGTTTTGAATTATTTTAATGGAACAGTTTATTTTGGAGATGTCGAAGATGGGCAAGTTGAAGAACATGAAAAATGGCTTGTTGATCAAGGGTTTAAGTTAAGTCAAATTGAGTGGATGGTTGTAGATGATTTGAAGATTGAGGGAATTTGATGTTATTTTTTTGTTAACAATATTGTCATAAACTTTAAGAATTATGTTTTCTTGAAAGAAAGATGACGGGATTGAAATTATGGGTTAAATTAATTTTATTTATCAGTTCTTTTGCTCCATTAGCTATAATTTGGGGATATAAATTTAAAGAATTTTCAATACCTTTTTTTAATAATTCTATCAATATTTTTCATTTTATTTTAATTTTAATTTCACTTTCTTGTTTACTTTTATTCTTTGCAATTTTAAAAGTAAAGAAAACAAATAATCCTCAAAAAAAATTGATTAAAGATTTTAAAGATTTGAATTCTGCACACATAGAATATCTTTTAGCTTATATTTTTCCTTTTTTACCTTTTGGAACATTTAATCTTGTTCCTTTTGTAATTTTTATCTTTGTTCTTTTAATTGTTTATTTAAAATCAAATTTAATTTATGTAAACCCTTTGTTAGTTATTTTTGGATATAATATTTTTGAAATAGAAGATCAAAATAAAAATAAAATAATTTTTATAACAAAAAAGAATAATTTGATTAAAGGAGATTATTTGAAAGGAGGAATATTGAGTGGGAATATTTATATAGAAAATGGAAAATAAATTGAGGGAACTTATAAATTCATTAGACCAAGATAGTTTTACTGTGAATTTTTATCTTTTAAAAAAAAGAAATGTTGAAGATGTTTCTCAAAAATATCGTCTTTTTTTTGGAACATTTGATGGTGAAGCAAAAAGAGGTTTTGCAGATATAATTAATATTTTTTTAAGAAATAAGATGCCTCAAATTAGAGAAATGGTAGATTTTTTTGATTATGATCATGAGTTTGCAAAAACATATAATTTAGATTCTGAATATATAGACGGTTTTAATAATTTAATAAATAAAATGAATCAATTTGGTTCTTTGAATAGTGCCAGAAATAATCTCCCTAATCTAGATGTTTCTTCAAATGCAATTATTTTTGAAATTTTATTTAATGAAGGTAAAAGAATTCTTTTTTTTCAAAAACAAGATATTCAAAAGAAAATTAAACAAGGTTGGAAAAATTTTGTTTTAGTTGAAGGTGTTTTTCAAAGAATAGTGGAATCTAAAAATAATTTGAATTTTTTCCCTTTTTTTGATTTCATTTTTATAGAAGAAGAAGAGCAATTTATAATTTTTGATAGAAACAAATTTGAACAAGTTTTTGATTATAAAAAATATTATGAGGATTGCGCTAGGAGAGAATTGGATAGTTTTGAAAGAAAAAATATTTTCTTAAGTACGGAAGTTAGAAATACAGCTTTAGGTTATAAGTCTATAATGTCTAAAATTACAAATTTATCTTTCTATGAAAAGTTTTCTGAAGAAATTTTAAATCCAGAAAATATTTCTAATTATCTAAGTAAAGAGGAACTTAAAATTTCTTTTATATTAGAAGATGGAAAAATATACATAAATTCAATAGATGAATTAAAACAATTAATGGATGTTGTTTCTGGAAATTATGTTCAAGAAGTTGTTACAGGTGAAAAATACCGTGCACTTTCTAAAGATAGGATTGAATGAATTCAAAAAAGATAAAACCTCTCACTAGGCACCCCCCACATTCTAGACATTCCATCCCTAATTCGAACAGTGTGAATTCTTTAAATTTCATTTATTGGAATTCAACTATTCTCCCCCCGACCGACCAGGGTTATATGGTATTCCCCTAGATAGCAAATTAACTTTCTAATTAACCAAATAAAACAAAACACTAGGCACCATCAAAGCACCCATCATATTAGTTCTTCTTACCTTATGTTCCAAGCTATAAAGTCCAGCCAAAGTACTAATCACAAACACGCCCAACCCCAAAATTCCTGAAACCAACACAATAACTAAAACTAAAATTCCTAATGTGATAAATGCGAGAACTCGATAATTAATCCGGCTAACATTCAAACTAACTATTTTTCCTAACCAGAGTGTCAAATAAAAAGATATGATTCCAGAAATTATGACTACAAATAAAATTAAGATTAAATGTTTTATTTCTAAATTGGGTATTAACTGCCCTACAAAAGCGGCGGAGCCTGTTCGGGTTTTGTTTATTGCAAATAAAGTTATTATTGAGAAGGCCATTACGAGAGTGTTTGTTATTCCTAAAAGAGTTAGAAATTCTTTTGGATTATTTCTTGTGAAGAGGTTTCCTATTAGTCCAGCTTGTCCTGATCCTAGGCCGGGAAGAAATGAACAAAGTGGTGCGGATAGAAGTGAAGCGAGGAGTGGTTTTTTGAACCTAATTAATGGTTTTGTTATAATTTGTTCTGGGATTTTTGTTTTATTTTTTATTGATCTAATTATTATTGATGAACCGAATAATCCTGTTAATAGGGGAAGTAACGGTTGAGTTATTTCTAAAAAAGTGATGGAGTATCCTAAGAATCCCGTTAGTAAAAATATTTTGAGCGCGGTTAATTTTTTTCTTTCGGTGGAGATTAATATTATTGAAATTAGAATTAGGAAGTAAGGAATTATTTTTTCTAAAAAAGGATAGGTTTGTTTTATTAAAAATAATGAAGGGAAAGCAATTATTATGATTATGAATATTGCAATTAGGCTTCCATAAGTTGTTAAGAGAATTGCTTCGTAACCTTTTCCGTTTTGAAGAAGTTTTTGTCCTGGGAGAATTCCTAATTCGGTGTCTGTATCTGGGCAACCTAGAATTATTGAAGGTATGAAATCAATGAAAGTGTGAGTTATTGACATTGAAATTATGAAGATGATTAGATAAACGGGATTTATTGGGAGGAAAATTGTTGAGAGAAGCAATGCACCTATTAAGTTTATGTGGATTCCGGGAGTTAGGCCTGTTAGTGTTCCAGCTAGAATTCCAATTAGGAGAGCCAAGATAATTTGCATGAACATGAATGAGAAAAAGTTGTAATAAATTAAAAGTTGGATTAGAGGAAAGGGATAAATTTGGGAGTTAGGAGTTGGGGATTAGGAATTGGAGATTGGGAGTTGGGGATTAGGGATTAGGAATTGGTGATTAGGGATTGGGAATTGGGGATTGGGAATTGGGGATTGGGGGAAGGGAAATTTACTTTGCTTCGCAAAGGGTTGGCAGGCTAAAATTTCCGAACGTGGTTCTGGAAATTTTAAATAATGTTGTTAAGGGGGAGAATTTTAGGAGAAGATAAATAGATTTTGGTAGATGCGGGATTAGGGTTGGGAATTGGAGATTGGG
>CAYQSO010000032.1:0-5442 GCA_964420205.1 uncultured Candidatus Saccharibacteria bacterium | reverse complement strand
CACAAAATAAAAAAATAGAATTTTATGGACTGATACCTCAAGATAAATTGTTTGAGTTATATGAAAAAGCAGATATTTTAGTTTATCCAGGTTATTCAGATAGTTTTGGTTTTGCATATTTAGAAGCAATGAGTTTTGGAGTTCCAATTGTAACGATTGATGGGTTTGCAAGAAAGGAAATTGTTGAAGAAGGCAAAACGGGGTTTGTAATTGAAAAACCAACTAAGTTTTTAGAAAACCAATTACATAAAAAATTAGATGAAGGGTTAATCAATAAGATGATTCTCTCCACTTCAAAATTAATAGAAAACAAAAAACTCCGTGAAAAGATGTCAAAAGAGTGTCTAAAAACTATTAAACAAGGAAAGTTTTCAATAAAAGAGAGAAATAAAAAATTAAAAAGAATTTATGAGGAAGCATTGAAATGAAAACAACTTTAATATGCCCAATATATAATGAAAAAGATTCTGTTGAGGAATTGATCAAATCCATGTTAAATCAATCAAAGAAACCAGATGAAATAATCTTTGTAGATTCTTTTTCAAAAGATGGGACTGCAGAGATAATAAAAGAATATTATAAAAAAAATAAATCAATAAAACTTATTCAGGAAAAATCTAATATCGCAGAAGCCAGAAATATTGCAGTAAAAAATGCAAAACACAATATAATCGCTGCAACAGATGCATCTTCAAAATTAGATAATAAATGGTTAGAAAAAATAACTGAACCATTCAAAGAAAAATCCATAGCTGTAGTTTCTGGAGGATATAAAGCAATTTCTCAGGGGGGAGTTGAAGATTATTTAGCAATGCTCACAGTAAAGCCGATGGAAGAATGGGATGAAAAAACATTTTTGCCCTCAGGAAGATCAATCGCTTTTAGGAAATATGCTTGGAAAGAAGTTGGAGGATATCCAGAAGATCTCTACACAGGGGAAGACACATTATTTGATTTGAAATTGAAAGAAAAAGGGTTCAAATTCAAATTACAAAAAGAAGCTTTTGTTTATTGGAGAGGAAGAAACACAATTAAAAAATTCATAAAACAGTTCTATCTTTACGGAAAAGGAGACGGAGAAGCAGGAAATCTAAAAAAAATGAAATCAAATTTGATATTTTTCCTAGGTATTAATTTTTGGTTATTCGCAATTATTGCTTCTTTAATCTTAAAACCAATAATTAGTTTAGTTATTCTAGCACCATTAATTTTATATTTGCTTTTATCTGGAATTAAATATACCATAAAGAAAAAAAGAATTGGATATCTATTTTGGATACCAATCTTGCTATTCCTAAAAAGGTTTAGTTATTTCTTTGGAGTATGGAGAGGATTATTGAGATGAAGATATTAATATTTTTAAAAAAATGGAAAGGTGGTGTCGGAGTAGTGACAAATTCAATAAAAAAAGAATTAGAATCAAAAGGTCATGAAGTAATTTCTATTTCAAGAGAAGAAGATTTAAAATCTTTTTCTTCAATAAAGAATCTATTCTGGTTAAGAAAAAAATATAAACAAATAATAAAAAAAGAAAATCCTGATATAATTTATACTCAAGATTGGTCGATGGCTTTACCTTTATTGTTTCCATTCAAAATTTTTAATAAAAAACATTTCACATGTTTCCATGGAAATCAATTAGGCAAGACAAAATTTATACAAAAAATAATTGGAAAAATTATGGGTAGAAATTTAATTGTTGTAGGAGATTCTTTAAAGAAAAACTTTCCAAAAGCAACTCTAGTTTACAATGGAGTTGATTTAGATTTATTTAAGCCAAATAATAAAATAAAAAAAATCAAAAACTCGGTAGGTTTTGTTAATTGGAAAACAGATAACTATCATTATAATGAAATAAAAAATGCTTGTAAAAATTCAAATAAAAAATTGCTTGTAGCAGAAAGTATACCTTATGAAAAAATGCCAGAATTTTATCAAAGATTGGAGTGTTTTATTTCTTTACCTCCAAAGGGGGCGGGTTTTAATATATCTTGGATTGAAGCAATGGCTTGTGGAGTTCCAAAAATTATTGGAAATAATGAAGGAATTGGTAAAAAATTGAATATAGATAAAGTTAAAAAAAGAAAGTTAATTGAAGGAATTAAAATGGCAAAAAAAAGAAATTATCGGAAAGAAATAGAAAAAATGAATTTAACTTGGAAGAGTCATACAAGCAAATTATTGGAAGTTTGGAAAAATGAAAAATAAAAAAGTTAGTATAATAATTCCCTGCTATAATGAAATTCACACATTGAAAGAAGTAATTGAGGGGGCATTGAATCAAAAATATAAAAACAAAGAGATTATTGTGGTGGGAGACAACCCCTCTAATAAAGTAGAACAAATAATTAACACTTTTTCAAAAAAGACAAAAATGTTAATTAATAGAAAATCTAGGGGTTTGGCTGGATCATTAAATAGGGGAATTAATGTTTCTAAAGGAGAAATTATTGTAACCTTGTTGGCAGATTGTGTGCCTTCTTCAGATAACTGGCTTTCAAATTTATTATCTCCTTTTTCTGATAAGAATGTTCTGGCAACTTGTTCTTCTGTATATAATGATGATGAAAATTGGGAAAAATTGTCTTCTCTTGGAAAAGAATTATTATTTGAAGAACAAGGAGAATATTTTCCATTATTAGATGAAAAAGGATGCGCTTACAGAAAAACTTCTTTAAAAAAAATTGGTTTATTTGATGAGGTACATTTTAAGACTGCTGGAGAAGATTTTGATACTTATATAAAATTGTCTTCTAGAGGAAAAATTATTTCGGAGATTAAGCCCAGCGTCATTCATAGGCACCCAATGAAAGATTCTCAAATTTATGTGAGGTGGGCATCATATGCTAGAGGTTTTGGAGCTCTTTTGAGAATTCACGGAATCAAAATAGATGGTTTTTTTGGAGGAATATTGAGGGCTCTCTTTCCATTTTGGGCAATTGGAAAAATTTTTAAAAAACCAAAAACAAAAATTTCTAGATTCAAGTTAATATATCCTTATTTAAAATTAAATTACATTTATGCAATAAATTTCTTTCAAGCATATATTAAAAAAACACAATGGAAATAAAAAGAAAAATTGGAGAGCTTTTTGCCTATAGGCAATATAAAGCAATGGCAAAAAAAATAAATTTTGGAAAACCAATGAAAGTTTTGGATGTAGGGGGCTCATCTGGATTATTTGCAAATGAAATTTTAAAAAAATTACCAAAAAAATGCGAATATGTTATAATTGATATAGATAAAAAATCTTTGAAATATGGACAAAAAAAATTTCCAAAATTTAAATTCAAATTAGAGAATGCTGAAAGCATGAATTTTAGGAATAATGAGTTTGATCTAGTAATTTGTAAAGACGTTTTACATCATTGTGAAAATCCTAAAAAAGCAATTTCTGAGATAAAAAGAGTGGGAAAACACTCCATAATTATAGAAGCAAGAAAGGGAGATAAGTGGCTCGATGATTATTTGCCAGAACACAATCATTTTTTGGAGGAAGATTTTTTTGATTTGGTTAATCCCAAAAGGAAATCATTTATGGATATTTTATGGCCAAGATTTAGGTATATGCCGCTTTTTTTATTATTTCCCATAATACCTAAATCAAAAAAATCTTTTATGGTATCTTACGATTAAAACATTTTTTTCTTCCAAGTATCGGGAGTTTTTTCATTAATTATTTCTAAATCAAGGTGGTATTTGAAAGGTTTTACCCCTCTTTTTTTTATGTATTCAATCATTTCTTTTAGTCCTTCTTCCAAAGTATATTTGGTTTCATATCCTAAAAGCTTTCTTGCTTTATTTGCAGAACATGTTGCAAGTTTTACTTCTTGAGGCCTACCTGGCATATAAATTGGTTTTAAATCAAAGTCCAAAATTTTTGCAATTGTTTGAGCTAGCCCATTTATTGTAACAAATTCTTCATCTGGACCAATATTTATAATCTCTCCAACAACATTATCTTGAAAACCTAATTTCAATAAACAATCAATATCATCTTGAATAAAAGAAAAACATCTTTTTTGTTGACCATCTCCATAGATTATTGGTTGTCTTCCTTGGAGCATAAGGTTAATCATTATTGAAGCAACATTTCTATATGGGTCATCATACTTTTGTCTTGGGCCAATAATATTGTGGGGTACAGCAATAACTAATTCAATTCCATGAACTTCTGCTAAATTTTGTAGATGTTTTTCTGCAGATAGCTTGGAGATACCATATGGGTCTTGGGGCTTTGGTTCTAAATCTTCCGTAAAAGGAATTTTTTCTTGGGTCCCATACCTAGCCATACTCGAACAATGGACAAATCTTTTTACTTTGTTGGCAATTGCTGCAGATGCAACAGTGATTGTTATTTGCGCAGTATTTTGACAAACTAAACTTGGAGAAAAAACACTTAATCCTTCATATGCAGTACAAGCAGTATGATATATAATATCTATTCCTTTAAGCAATTCTTTCATTTTTTCAAAATCTCCACAATCCGCATAAACATATTTGGCCCCATCTGGTATGTTGTCTTCATAGCCTCCAATCAAATTATCACATCCAGAAACATTATGGCCTTCTTTTATCAAGGCCTCAGCAATATGGCTTCCCAAAAATCCCGCAATCCCGGTTATGAATATGTTTTTCTTTTGCATAACCAATAAAAAGGAATTTGCTTTATAATGTTTATGATACCTTATGCGCTAGGAATAATAGAAAACCAAGAAGCAAAATTTTTATTGCAGTTAAGAGATGATAAACCCAACATTTTTTTCCCCACCCATTGGGGATTATTTGGAGGAGAGTTAAAAAAAGGAGAAACATTCAAGGAGGGTTTAATTAGAGAAATAAAAGAAGAGATAAATTTAGACATCTCCAATGCAAAAATTGATTATTTGTTTGATTATACTTTTGACGATAGAATTGGATTAACATTCCATGTCAAATTAAATTTTAATGAAGAAGATTTAGACTTAAACGAAGGCCAAAAATTTGAATTTTTTACTAAAGAAGAAATAAAAAATTTAAATGAAAAAATTTTGCCTGAAATTAAAATTTTTAGGGGTTGTTAAATAATTTTTTTAATTTTTTTAATAAAAAATAAAAAATTCAATAAAAATAAGAAATATAGGAAATATTCTGTATATTTAATTTCAAAATATATTAATAAAACTGGCAAAATAAAAGTTAGGAAATATCTTTCATACCCCCCAAATAATTTTTTACACTTTTTTATTCCAATCAAATCAATAAATTTTAATCCTATTTTATCTAGGGCATTTATTATTAACCCAATAATTCCAACATTGCCTCCAAATATTTCACTTTTGTTTTCTTTTTCTCCCCACATTTCTTTGTAATAATATATTTTAGTAATAACCATTAAATGAATCGTTTTCAAAACAAATAATAAAATTCAATCCTTATTCTAAAAGAAAAATTAAATCTGCT
>CAYQSO010000031.1:0-5934 GCA_964420205.1 uncultured Candidatus Saccharibacteria bacterium | reverse complement strand
TTATCTTCTGTCTCTACTTCTTTTTCAGACTCTTGAGCTGGCTCTTCTTTAGGTTCTTCTTGAGCTTCTTCTTTTTCAGGTTCTTGAACAACTTCTTCTTTTACTTCCTCTTCTTTATTATCATCCCCCTCTGCCAAAGTATTATTCTCTTCTGAAACAGCGCCTTCCGGTGATTTTTCTTCTTGTGTTTTTTGCTCATCTTCTACTGGAGACTCTTTTTTAGATTTGGCGTGAACAGAACGCTTCTTACCCTCCAAAGCTTTTGCTTTTATGAGTATATTATGAACTGAGTCAGTTGGTTGTGCTCCATTCTCAATCCATTTTTTAACAGCTTCTGAATCTACAGAAAATTTATTTGTGTGTGGATTATACCATCCCAGATCTTCAACAAAACGCCCTTTTAGTTTTGAGCGCTTCTCAGCAACCACTATACGAAAAGATATTTGTTTTTTCTTTCCTATCGGCCTTAATTTTATTGCTAACATATTTATCTTTAAATAATTTTATATGATGAACATAATAATTGCATTTACATTAAAAGTCAAACATTTAAAAAGAAAAACCGCCCGTTTGGGCGGATTGCTTTAAATGGCGGCGCGTACACCGTGATAAATACTAGTATCCTTTAAGTTATCAAAGCGTAAAGTGTACTTCTCAAACCTGTAGGACTTTGCAAATATCCAGTGCATATCAAGATCAAGAGTCTGGCGTCTTCCCACTCGTATGTGCCAAACGTTGCATGGTGCAGATTTCTCTTACTCCCACGACTTATGACTTGGCCTGAAAAAGCCAATGTGACAGAGACGATCTATTAAACGAACGCGCCATAAAGTTCTAAAATAGAACTTACTACATTGATTAAAATAAGTCAAGTGTTTTAACTATTTTCAGCAACAGCATTTTCAAAATTAAGAGATATTATTTTTGAGACACCACCCTCCATTGTAACCCCGTAGAAAGTTCCAGAATTTTCCATTGTTATGTTGTTGTGTGTAACTATTATAAATTTTGTTTCTTGAGCAAATTTATTTATTAATTGAGAAAACCTCGCGGAATTTTTTTCATCTAAAGCAGAATCAACTTCATCTAAAACAAGTAACGGTGGGATACCTATAGATATTATGGCAAATAAAGCAGCCAAAGATACTAAACTTCTTTCTCCCCCAGATAAAGAATCTAGATTTGCAGTTCTTTTACCAGGAACATGAACTTCTATATCAACGCCTACTGATTCTTTTTCGTCTTCATTGTCAACAATCTCTTCATTGCCCACGTTATTTTCTTCATCTTCTTTTTTCTTTTTGTTATTTACTATTTTCATTTTAGCAGACCCTCCTCCAAACATAGTTTGAAAATATGTATTAAATGCATTATTTACAGCACTAAACGATTCTTTAAATTTCTCATGCAAAATTATTTGAAGTTCTTTTATTAATTTTCTCAAATTACTCAAAGATTCAGACAAGTCTTCATATTCCCTCTTAAGAAATTCGTAATGCTCTTCAACACTATCAGCCTCTTCTACTAAGCTTTCATCTATATCTCCTATGCTAGAAATGTCTCCTTGGAGCCTCATCATTCTCCTCTCTATGATGTCTAATTCGGATAGATTTACACTAATAGAACCAGAAGATTTTATATATTCTTCAACATCTACACGATTTAAATCAAAAGAAGAAAGCCTCTTTAACAAATCTTCTTCTCTATACAATATTTTTTCTTTTTCAAATTGTATGTCTTTTATTTTATTCTCTATTTCATTTATTTTTGTTTTTTTATCCTCAACCTTAACAAAGGCCCCTTTAAATACATCTCTAAAATCTTCAGACTTTTTAGAAATTTTTTCCTCTTTTTCTTCCAAATTATTTAATTTTTTATCTATATCATTTATTAGCTGGTTCAATTTTATTTTATTATCTGTATTTATATTATTCTCACGAGAATTTTCTTTCTTTATTACCGGATTAAATAGTCCATTAATTTTATTTATCATAACTTTAATGGAGGATTTTATTTTATCTAGAGAAGACTCAGTTAAGATATTTTCTAAATCCTTAGCTGTTTCTTCTAAAGTATTTTTAAATTTATCTATATCATTCAAAGAAACATCGGAGTTTTTATTTATTTTTTCTTCTACCTCTAACTTTAATATCTCCCTTTCGTAATCGTTTTTCTTTCTAGATAATTCTCTTTTTTCATTTAATATGTCTTTTAATCTTTCATCTTCTTTATATTCATTATCTATTTCATCTAATTCACTTTTTGCAGTTTTCAACTCAGAAATTAACTCTTTTAATTTTTTTTGTAATTCAGGCAAAGGCAATTCAATTTCTTTTTTCTTTTTAGCTATTTCTTGAAACTGATACCCAAAATATTTCATTTTTATTTCAGAAAGCTCTTTCTCTATTTCTTCTCTCTTTTTAAATTTTGAAGTTTGTCGCTTTAACATTCTTAATCTAGGCAATACTTCTTGCATCATAGCATTTACCTTTTCCATGTGAGACTTTGTATTTTGAAGCTTTAATTCTGCATCATGCTTTTTTAATTCATACTCCTTCAAACCTAAAGATTCTTTAATCATCATCATCCTATCTTCATTTGAAGATGCTACAAACATATCAGCATATCCTTGACCTATTATGGTTAAGCCCTTGCTACCTATTCTTATTTTTGAAAAAAAACTAATTATATCTTTTAATCTCACTTTAGAATCATTTATTAAATATTCTGAATTCCCGTTTCTTGATATTTTTCTAGTAATACTAACCTCTTTAAAATCGACTGGCATATCTCCATTACTATTATCAAAAATTAAAGACACGGAAGCTGAAGAATTTCTGGGCTTACTTGGCGTGCCAGCAAATATAAGATCTTCTGCTTTTTCACCTCTTAGTTTTTTTGAATCCCTTTCACCCAAAACCCATCGAATTGCATCGATTATATTAGATTTGCCAGATCCATTTGGCCCAACAATCGCTGTCACGCCAGAAGGAAATTCAAAAACTATTTTATTGGCAAATGATTTAAATCCGTTTATTTCAAGCTTTTTCAAAAACATAAAATCCGTTTTTTGCAGCATCTTGCTCAGCATCTTGCTTTGAAGAGCCAACCCCCGATGCTATTTTCTTATTACCTATATAAACAGCTACCTCAAACTCTTTTTTATGATCAGGTCCTTTTTCTCTTATAACTTTGTATGTTGGGGTTTCTTTAAACATATTCTGAGAAGATTCCTGAAATCTACTTTTTGCATCTTTATATAAATTTTCGTCAGAGAACTCATCCACATAATAAAGGACATGCTTTTTAACAAACTTACTAGCATCATCAAATCCATTATCTAAATACAAAGCACCCAAAACCGCCTCAAAAACATCTGCTAACAGAGATTCTTTTGCCTTGCCCTCCTCTTCAGATTCCCCTTTGGACATAAAAATATACTCCTCCAATCCAATGTCTCTAGAAATTTTGGCTAGCATGTGAGTATTAACAAGAGCAGCTCTTATCCCGCTCATTTTTCCTTCATTTGAATCTTTAAATTTATCAAATAAAAAGTTCGTTACAATAAGTTCAAGAACAGCATCACCTAAAAATTCCAATCTCTCATTATGTGATAATTTCCAATTTTTATTTTCATTTAAATAAGACCTATGAGTTAAAGCCTCTTTTAATAAATTTTCATTTGAAAATTTTATCCCTAAATTTTTTTGTAATTTTTTTAATTTATTTTCCATCTTTTTTATTTTCTTCTTCCTTTACTTCTTTAACCTCAGAATATATTGTCCCCAAAACACCGTTGACAAACTTTCCAGACTTAGCTCCGCCATAATTCTTTGCTAGCTCTATAGACTCATTTATAGCAACTTTATCAGGAACCTCGTCTTTATCTGCCCACAAAAGTTCGTAGACACCTATTCTTAGAACATTCCTATCTACTATAGATATTTTATCAAAAGGCCATTGCGATGCAGATTTTGAAATTATTTCATCTATTTCTTTTATATGCTCCACAACTCCGTTTATTATTTTCCAACCAAATTCTGGCTCATCAACGCCATCAGCAAATTCCTTCATATTTCTTTCTGCTATATCTACAATATCATTTTTCATATCAAAAAAATCCCACTCATAAAGAGATTGAAGAACAACAGAACGAATTAGGTGACGAGTTGCCATAAATATTTATTTAAAAATAAAAAGCCTAAAAAATATTTCTTAGACTTTTTTAACAGTTCTATCTTTATAATTACCACAATATGCACAAGCTCTGTGTGGCTCAACTGGACGACCACAATTCTTACAAACATTCAATGTTTTTGGTTTTAAAGCGTGGTGTGATCTTCTTCTTCTCGTTTTTGAACTGGTCCCTCTTTTCTTTGGTACTGCCATGATTATCTATTTTATATTTACTTTTCTAATTAGATTTCTAACTACTGTTTATATTATTGCAACCCCCTACAAAAGTCAACCTGTGAATTTCACATAATCCGTGTTTCTTTATAGCATTATAATGGCTGTTTGTACCATATCCTTTATGCCTCTCAAATCCATAATTTGGATATTTTTTAGAAATCTTAACCATTTCTTTGTCCCTAAGAACTTTAGCAACTATAGACGCCAGAGAAACTGCTGGCACAACAGAATCAGCCCTTAGAATTCTTTTATGATTGAATTTACTTATTATGTCATCTGGCAGAAACATGCCTTTATCAGTAAAAATTTTACTTCCATTAAAATCATCCTCAATTTTCCTTATAGCCCTTCTCGCCGCCATGCCAGTTGCCTTATTTTTCTGTTAGAAGTTGCTGAATAAGAAAATTTTATTCCGTTTTCTTTCATCCATAAAATCCATTCTTTTCTTTGTTTGTGAGTTAACTTCTTAGAATCATCCGGCTTAACACCTGGGGCATTCTTAAACATTTTTCTATTGGGATTGCAAGGAAATATAACAGCCCCGACAAAAACACGCCCCGCTAACGGTCCTCTGCCAGCCTCATCTATACCTATTATATGTTCCGACTTCATATTTTAATAATAACACATTTGTTATATTTCTTGACCATATAGATAAATAATGTCAATATGCAATGAGAACAATTCACAAGAAGGAGGACTTCAATGAATTCTATAACTTTAAAAGACTTGAGAGAGATGGAAGCCCCAATAGACATGCGTTGTATGTTTTTCAAAAGATTTGAGAATAATGAAGTGTCAATCAAGGAGCTGATTAGATGGCTTCGCACAAAAAACAGCAACGACTACGCATTGTTTGAATTATGGCTCATTTCCGAAAATCCCCATCTCGCAAAAAGTGCTCTTGAAAACGGAGCAGATGTAAATCTTGGGAGCGGAAGAGCTTTAATTGATGCCGTTAAAGAAGAGAACGAAAAAATTGTAAAAGTTCTCCTTGAAAACGGAGCCAATCCAAATGTAAGAAAGGGCCTCCCCTTGAAGGAAGCGGTAGAATCTGGAAATCTGGAAATTGTAGAACTTCTTATCGGTGCTGGGGCTAAACACGATATCTACGAAGACCGTGCAATGAAAATCGCTTCAAAAAGGGGCTATTATAAAATAGTTGAATTCTTTCTAAAAAGATTCAACTATACCAGATAATAAATAGGCATCTTTTTGTTCAATGCGAAAAACCGAGGCCAAAAAAGAGTGGAAAAAACACTCAAGTCTTTCCTGAAAAAGAATTTCTGAAATCAATGCCCGCCAAGCGGGCATTTTTTTATACTTATATTTACAATCAAACTTTTTTAAAAAAATAAAATTCATCCCATCAACCCATACAGACACTCTGACATTCGTAAGAATGTCAGAGTGTCAGAATATCTGTATTTAATTAAATAAATTCACATTGAATTTCCTCGAATCCTTTATTTAGAATTCTTTTAAGAGGCTGGCAAACTTTCCAAAAAAATTAAGGAAACT
>CAYQSO010000030.1:0-6021 GCA_964420205.1 uncultured Candidatus Saccharibacteria bacterium | reverse complement strand
TGCAAAAGCCTATTCAAAATACCAAAAATGCAGTGAAAATGCAGCAAGAAATTTACTTGTTACTGGATGGTAGGCAGGCCATAGGTAATTTTAATGTACTAATAACTTTTGCGTAAAGGATTGATTATCATCGCTTACACGCACAAGGTAGATGCCTTTGCTATAGTCGCTAATATTTATGCTATAATCTTTTTGTTTAGTTGTAAATGCTTCGTTTATTTGACCGCAAAGATTAATTATTTGAATTTGTCGCAGTTTTGTTTTGGGAAATGAAAAATGCAGATAATCATTTGCGGGATTTGGGAAAATTTGAAAGCCTTGTTCTAATTTTTCGATAGAAGAAGATGAACAATCATTTTCATAATCAATGTCAATTGCATTGATTAATAGATTTTCAAAGATGATTTTATAAGCGGAAGAATCATACAGTTGCCATTTAAGATAAGGCTTAAGATATCGGAAAATGATACGGTGTTGTTCGCTGCGGTTAGTAGTTGGTTGGGGGGAAGTAAATAATTCAGCAGAAGAACAAGCTAAATTGTAATTTGCAAAATTACAATGACCTCCTCCTAAAATATTAATGCTGTATTTGCAAGAAGATGAAAGGGCTTGATACATTGGTATTTGATGATCTGCAGGCGGTGTAACGCCATCATTTTCAGCGTAGAAGATTAGAGATGGAACCGTAATATTTGCTGCTGCACTAATGGCTGATGGATTTGTTTCTGCAGCAGCGAAATTAATTAATGTGGTGAGCGAATTATTGTTTTCAGCAGCTAAAAAAGAAGCTCCTCCGCCCATGCTATGTCCTGAGATAGCTGTTTTGCCATTAAAATGACCATATAAAATAAAACTGCTATTTTGAGAAGCGCGTAAAGGAATTTCCATATTCAAAAATGCCAAATCTTCTCCAAATTTCCCGTGATCGGGACTTAAACCACCTTCGTTTGTGGGTAAAACTAGGATATATCCCTCAGGTACTAATGAATCGACAAAATTCATATAGGCATTTATGCCCATGCTATATCCATGTCCGAAGATAATGATAGGAAATTGACCATTAGCAGGATTAACATCTGTGCCATTACTGACTCCGGGGTAATAGATTTCTGTTTCTACAAAACGTGTTCTGCTGCTATCGTAAAAATCAATGGAGCTTGTTCCAATAGGGAATTGTGCATTTGATAATAATTGACACAAGACGAAAGCAATACAGATTATTATTTTCTTCATAGCGATGAATTTTTACAAAAATATAAAAAAATCAGAAATTACATTATCAATAGTCCCCAAAATAGGCAAAAGGATGTATTGAATAAATAATTTTTTGTGATGCATTGTGATTTTTCACATCTGTTCCCTCCAATAAATGAAAAAAAAGTGTATTTTTGAGAGAAAATTTGTAATTTGCAGTGGATTTTGTATTTTTTAGCAAAAAGCAACAAAATGGTTAAAAGAAACACATTATTATTTCTTCTTATATCAAATATTTGTATGGGTCAAAACCATCACATTTTCGGCACTTATGAATCAAATAGAAAACTCCATTTATGGAATCCCATATGTACTAAAAGCAAATTAATCATTAATTCAGATACAACGTGCCTTATTATAGACTGTGATTGGAATAGGATTGATACTTTTGTTGTAAAATCTAGAATTGATAGCCAAACTATAATATTAATAGATAAAAAAAACGAAATAAAACTGTTTTACAAAAATGCTTTTCTGTTCAGAAGTAAAACCCGTCGTTTTTTTAATATGAAGGATTACATAAAAGCTGCAAACTAAACTAAAAAAAAACATATGAAAACAATTGCCCATAAATTCATTGATTATAAAAACAAGGATAACACTAAATTATTAATTTTAGGAACATTCAACCCTGACACTCCAAACAATTCCGCTGACTTTTTCTACGGTAGAGGCAGAAATTATTTATGGAATTTATTGCCGAAAGTCTTTGAATGGAAACCACTCAAAAATGCTACTTTACAAGAGAAAAAAGATTTTATTAATAAATTTAACATCGGATTTGTTGACATAATTCAAGAGATTGAAGTTGGAATTGGGCAAGAAACAAATTATAAAGATAATTATATTGATGGCAAGGTGACCAAATGGCTTGATATTGAATCTTTTATTGAAAATCACCAATTGTTAAAAAAAGTTTTTTTAACGCGTAAAACATTCAAAGATATACCAAGAATAAAAAAACAAATTGATTTGATAAAAGACATTTGTTATAGAAAGGACATAGAGTTTTATTGTTTACCTAGTCCTGCTCGTTATGAGAATAATAAGAAACTTGATGAATGGATTTCAATAATCAAGAATTAAATATAACCTTGCCATAAATGATACGATTTACCTATATTCTTGATAATGAATTGAGAATGTATATAAATAATTATCACAGTATTTAAGAAAAAACATTTACAAAAAAACCACTCAAAAAACTTGTACAGTTATACTTTTTTTTTATCTTTGCATTAGTGTGAAAAAAATCTTCATATATTTATTTCTTTCTTTCAAAAAAATATTGATGTAATCTTTTAATGCTTAACAGCATTATAATCTATTAAGCAAAAGAATACTTAACTGTAAATCTTTTAGAATGGAGATTTTGCCGTAGCACTATATTTTTATTATAAAACCATTTAAAAACTTTAGATATGATAACAGACAAAGACACAAATTTTGTGTATTTTAGTTCTTTGATAAAAGAACAAGAGAAATACATCCCATTTTGGGAACGCTTAGAGCCAATATTAGATGAAAATAATATTGCACACAGTTTTATTCAAAATACAAGAGATATTTGGTGTAGGGATTACATGCCTATACAAAAAACGACAAATGATTTTTTGCAATTTGAATTCTTCCCCGATTATTATCTCACACCGAAGTATGTTCAGAAATTGACTATACCGTCAGAAATTAGAATCATTGATAAAATTTCTCCTGAAAAATCAAGATTGATAGTTGATGGAGGGAATCTTATCAAATCGAAGAATATCGCAATTTTAACTGAAAAGATTTTAGATGCAAATCAAAATTTTGAAAGGAAAACAATCATATCAAGCATAAAAAAGGAACTCGATGTTGAGAATGTGTTTCTAGTTCCTAAGCTGCCTTACGACATAACAGGACACGCTGATGGTATGCTTCGATTTATAAATGAAACAGATTTGTTGGTTGCAGATTATTCCCATGAAAGCGATTCGTGGAGACGTAAAATGGATAAGGCTCTTGAGAAAACGGGATTAAATATTATAGCTTTTCCCACAGAAGTAGTTGATGAAAAGAATGAAAATGGAGATTTTACAGCAAAAGGTATTTATATCAACTTTGCCCAAATTGGAAATATAATTTTGTTTCCTCAATTTGGATTAAAAACAGATGCGATAGCTTTGGAGAAAACAAAAACGATATATCCTGATTGCAAAGTTATACCGATTGATGCTAATGAAATAGCAGTTGATGGAGGTGTGTTAAATTGTATTAGCTGGAATATAAGAATCGAAACGACTATGAGTTTTAACAAATTTACTAAACAGACTCCCTGTCACTTGGAGCAAGAAAAATACGTTTTTGACAAACTGGATTTTTATCTTTCAAATTATGACTACAGTTTAATTGCTAAAGGATTTGAGCTAGCTTGGAATGATAATACTTTCGAATTTGTTGGTGATGGAGAATTTAAGAATATGGTATATCGATTTTTAGAAGAGAAAATCGAAAAAAATCATATACCACAATTTATTGTTGATACAACAGTAGATTTAATATTAGAATATCTCCAAAGTATTGGTCAGTGGGGTTTTGATTTGAGTGAAAATTAAGTTTTAATTATTTATCAGCTCATACAAAAGATGAAAAAATTTCTAAAAAGCCTTGTTACCAAACCCCAAAAGAAAAACTCGGTATCCATGAAAAGAAAATCAAAAATAAAAGGAGCATTATTTGGAACAGCTATTGGAGATGCTTTGGGCGTACCCGTTGAGTTTCAAAGTCGTGATTATTTGAAAGAAAATCCGGTTAAAGATTACTTAGGATATATGTTTTGGAATCAAGCTCCAGGAACATTTTCCGACGATAGTTCTATGTGTTTTTGCACCGTTGAAAGTTTGTGCAATGCTTATGATGTGGTTGATATTTCAAAGAAGTTTCTTGCATGGTATCAAAATGGATATTGGGGTGCACACAATGAGGTTTTTGATGTAGGAGGAACAACATACAGAAGTCTTAATCGTATATTGGAAGGAGTAAGTCCGTTTGAGAGTGGAGGATCTTCAGCTGAAGAAAATGGAAATGGTTCTTTAATGCGAATTATTCCAATTGCCTTTATATTGCAAAATCAAAATGATGTAAATAGAAGATACCAAATAGTTAAGGAAGTTTCTGCTATAACCCATGCGCATTTTAGGTCTGTATTTTCATGCTTTATTTATATTGAATATGCCTTAGCTCTTTTGTCAAATCAAACTCCTATTCAAGCATATGAAACAATGCAATTATTAGTAAAAGATTATGCTGCTAAGCAAGAATTTGATAAAGCAGAACTCCTTTTATTTGATAGAATACTTTTCAATGATATTGCAAGTTTTCCAGAAGAAGAAATGCTTTCTTCTGGCTATGTAATCCACGCTTTAGAAAGTGCCTTATGGTGTTTTCTGACAACTGATAATTACGCAGAAGCAACACTGAAAGCTGTCAATTTGGGTGGAGACACCGATACAACTGCTGCAATAACAGGAGCTTTAGCTGGACTGTATTATGGTTTTGAACAAATTCCAACGACCTGGGTAAATCGACTCGCAAAAAAGAATGAAATCCATCAGTTGTGTGAAAATTTTATAAAATCACTGTGTGTAAAAAAAAATAGTATATTTTGAAAGTAATGACTAAATATGTGGTGGATTATTGATGGACTGTTGTTGAGGTAGAAAGCTAGCTAATATCCAAAGAAAAAAAAATAATTGCACCATTAAAAATAAACCATATGAAAACGCATCTTATCTTTCTTATTGTATTCCAGAGCTGGAAAAGGGATTTTGATGAGATTTAGTGTGCTAAGCAGCGTTTTCACCCACGGTCTTTTGCAAGGTATTTTCTCTAAATCCAAATCCAAAGAAAAATAATATTGGGAGTAGCGCTCAAAATATGGAGAAATATCGGGCGGATTTTCTACGCCTCCTGTCATGCCGTCTGCACCATAACCAAAGGCGATATTTAGCCATTTGGGAAATTTACTGTCTTGTTTAAAAAAAGAATATGGATTAATGCTTAGCCAATGGGTTTGTCCATTATAATCTTTTAAACTTTGTTGCAATATATTGCTTCCCAATAGTTCAGGTCTGTATTGCGCATATTTACTTGGCATAAAAGAAAATTTAACGCGCATACGTTGTTCTTCCCATCCCCATTCTTGCAGCATAAATAAGGCTGTTCCGCTAGTATTTGCGAGCATATCACCCCACGAAAAACCCCACTGAGCAGAAAAGCCATCCAAAACCTCAATGCCTGTCATATAAATCATCGCACTGCTGCCACCGTATAAAATTGCTTTGTTTTTAGCTAATCCTGTCCACTGAAAGGCTTTTGTACTTAATCTGCTAATATGGTAGCTGGAATTAAGATGTCCTGCCTTATCCAGTCCCAGCCATTCGTCGTTATCATTAAAAAACTGAAAGCTGGATCGGGGATAATCTTTATACCACAATGTGTTTAGTCCGATAAAAGAAGCGGTTGTAAGAGCTGTTTCGCTGATGGCAACTGTCCACAAACGCTTGTTGTTAATGCTGTCGTTTTGGCAAATAACAGAAGCAGAAATGCTAATGAAAAGCAAGCAAAGAATGCTTTTTTTTATCAATTTGGTCATCTAAGAGATGCTTAGAGAAACTTTTTAATTGCTTCGAAATAAGCATTTTTATCAGTGGAAAAACAACTTTCATAAGTCGCATCTTTTACTACATGGAGAGAGGATATTTTTCCGCGTATTTTGCTTAAATCTTTAAC
>CAYQSO010000029.1:0-6252 GCA_964420205.1 uncultured Candidatus Saccharibacteria bacterium | reverse complement strand
GTAGTTTATAGAATTAAAATTAGTCCTACGAAAGGAATCTAATGTTGTTGACCCGATTGTTATTACGTCGTGCATATTATAATTATATCACAGGTATTAGGTTATGGGCTATAGGTATATAGAATAATTTGTAATTATTTAATACCTTGACTTTAAGTTGCATATGGTATATAATATATTCAGAAATCTGAAAAGGGAGGAAGGTAATGAAGGACACTATTATTATTGCATTCACATTTGGTGCGCCATTCGACATACCACCAAATATGCGTCTCGCGGGGGTTGCATCAGCAGAATCAAGATTGCTTGGTGCAGACATTTTTACCCAAAAAGATCTCCAAGACATTAATGGTATGAGACTTGGAGGGAGTCTGAATTTCATTGAAGAGGGAAAAGACCCTCCCCCCACATTACGAATAGCAAGATGGGCAATACAAGAAATGCCAAAAACAGTGAAGTGTGTTTCAGTCGTAGCCGCAAAGCCTCATATTTGGAGAGCTATCCGCGACACAAAGAGGGCTCTTTGTGAGGTTGGGAGGAGCAATGTTGCGATCATTGTCCCGTGCGCGATAAGCGAGTCTAAATGGTCATGGTGGTTTTGTAAAGAATCTACCCAAAAAGGAACGCAAACTCCTTGGAATTGGCTCAAAAGAGAATTTATTCTGAGAATTATGCCTTTCTGGGTTTACAAAAAGCTCGCAAGCTAAACACCCTAGCCGCCTAAAAGGTGGCTTTTTTTATTGTAATTAACGCAATAAAAAACGGCTTCCTCCAAAGGCGGACAAACTAAAGTTCAATTCTTTATTTCACAACAAATAAAAACAAGCTTTTATTTGTTCGTTCAATTTTGAATTATGAAATAAACGGGTCATATGTATGACCCGTTTATTAGTTAGCATTCATTCGCCGTTTATTTAATAATTACAAAATACAAATTACTAAATACTCGATATGCCTAAAGCCCACTCGCCACGCCGTAGCTTTAGCGAAGGCGGGTTTACCACGCTCCGTAGCTTTAGCGAAGGCGGGTTCTATTTCCTCTTAACAACTTTTTTAGTCGCTGAAATTATATCTTTAACATCTAAGTGATACTTCTTGAACAGCTCTGATGGTTTGCCAGATTGACCAAATAAATCTTGAATTCCTACAAACTCCATTGGAACAGGATATTTTTTTGATACCAACTCTGCTACAGCTGAACCAACGCCCCCTATTACATTATGTTCTTCAACAACAATTATAGCCCCGGCTTTTTTGGCATATTTTATTATAGCTTTATCATCTAATGGCTTTATTGTATGTAGATTCACCACATCAACACTTATTTTATCTTTTTCTAATTCTTTTGCTGCTACCATTGAATTATATACCATCGCCCCAGAAGCTATTATCACAGCATCTAAACTTTTCTTTTTAGATTTCCAAAATGTTTGCGCTTTACCAAAAACAAAAGGAGTCTCTTTTGTTGTTATTACTGGGGTTCTTTCTCTTGCAAGCCTTATATACACAGGGCCCCATATTTTTGATATCGCAACAGTAGCTTTTCTTGCTTGATAATAATCGCAAGGCACAACAACATTCATATTTGGTATAACTCTCATTGTTGCTATGTCCTCTATCGCCTGATGAGTTGCTCCATCAGCACCAGTTATTAGCCCAGCATGATGCCCAGCTATTTTCACATTGGAATCGTTGTATGCAATTGTTGTTCTAATTTGCTCCCAATTTCTGCCAGGAGAAAACGTTGCATAAGAATTTATAAAAGGAATTTTATCAGAAATTCCAAGGCCAGAAGCAACTCCTGCCATATTCTGCTCCGTTATCCCCATTTCAAAAAATCTTTCAGGGTAAACCCTTTCAAACGCATTGGTCCTAGTAGAGTCTTTTAAATCCGCGACCAAAACAACGACATCTTTATTTTTGCCCGCTTCAAGTAGGCCCTCTCCATAACCATCTCTTATAGCCCTCTCATCCATATCAGAAGAAAAAAGCTTATGTGAAAGATTTAATGATTTGTTTAACATAAAATAATTTTATTGAGGTTTTATTCTTCTTTCCTTGCCAATCTCCAATGATAAGCGAATAACGGCAACCCAATTAATATCATCGCTACAGCATTAGAAGCTTGTTGCTCTCTTCTGCTTTTTAACTCACTCTCTCTATACTCAATCATTTCTGCTTCTCTGGCCTCTTTTTCTTCCTCAGTCTCTATATCAGTTCCTTCTTTTACTATAGGTTTTTCATATGGATATATATGAACACTATCTGCATTTTTGAAAACCCAAGTTTTTAGGGCTAAATTAACTAAAGAAACAGATCCTATAATCATCAATATTAGTCCTACCATTGAGAATAGGTACACATATATTTTTTTTATTAATTTTGCTTTGTCTGTCATATTTTTTGTATTTTGTGTTAATAATAATTAATTTTAATTCTTTATTTTGTTGCCTAACTGACGCAACTCTTTCAGTGCCTCTTTTGACTCATTCTTACTTGGCGCTCTGCCATGCCATTCAAATCTCCTCTCCATAAATCTAACTCCCTTGCCAGGAATTGTGTGAGCTATTATAGCGGTTGGTTTTTCAAATATAGCTCTAGCCTCATAAACAGATGAAATGAAATCCTCTATGTTATGCCCATCAACATCTACCACATTCCATCCGAAAGACTCATATTTCTCACGTAAAGAATCTAAAGGCATGACGTCTTCAGTGTATCCATCTATCTGGATATTATTTCTATCTATTATTGCTGTTATATTACTCAACTTATATTTAGATGCTGTCATTACTGCCTCCCATGTACTCCCTTCGTTATGCTCTCCATCAGACATTATAGTATATATTCTATATTTTTTATTTTCTAAACGAGCTGATAAAGCCATACCTATAGCCTGAGACAATCCTTCGCCCAAAGGCCCTGAAGTATTTTCTACACCAGGTAAAGATCCTCTATGAGGATGTCCCTGTAAGCCACTTCCTAATTTTCTTAAACTACTCAATTTTCTAACTGGAAAATATCCAGACCTAGCAAGAGAAGCATACAAAATTGGACAAATATGTCCGTTAGACAATATCACCCTATCTCTATCCTCCGCCAAAGGATTTTTTGGATCGTGATTAAGTATTAAAAAATAAAGAGCGGAAAAAATATCCGCCATTCCAAGTGCGCCAGCTGGATGTCCTGAACCAGCCCTCTCTAACATTTTTATAACATCTTCTCTTAAAGTATTCGCTGTCTCGTAAAGTTTTTTGACCCTTTTGTCTGAGAGATACATAAATTTTATTTTAGAATTATTTCAACAAAACAAGAGACTCATAAGCATGCTTAGGATTTTCGCTATCCCATATATACGATGCGGATATTAACACACGAGCTCCGGCTCGCATAATAATATTTCCTGTATTTAAATCCACACCTCCGTCCACTATTATTGTAGCATGAGGATGATTTTTTTTAAAGTATTCTATATCATTCAAAGCATCTTCATTAAACTTCTGCCCGGACAACCCAGGATGCACACTCAAAACTTCTATTATTTTTATTTTTTCTGGAATATTTAAATTCGTTTGCCCAACATTTACCACTGCGCCAATCTCAACATTATGCTTTTCACCCATACTTAAAAAATATTCCCAATCCTCTACTAAATCTGCTTGCAATAATATTCTTTTATAAAGACCGTTAAACCACTTCTCATCATATAGTTTTTCAACGCCCATCATTAAATGAGCTTCAAAATTAAAATAATTAGAAAACTCTTTTAATATATTTTCATCTATAAAGGAGGGGGTCGCACTAGCAATTCCATCATTTTTATATAAACCATCGTATACATCTATATGCAGAAATGAGCCTTTAGGTAAAAAACTTTGAGCAAGACCAAGTTTTCTTTCTAAGCATTTTTCATCTGGACAATTTATAGCTACGTGAATTTCCATAGTATAAGTTTTGGGTTATAGGTTGGCTATCTTTTCTATTCTCCTAGAAAATCTTTCTTCTTTTGAAAAATCTGTATTTAGGAATTTTTCTACTATTTTTAAAGCTTCTTCTTCTTTAATAAAATCTGCCCCTATAGATAATATATTTATATTGTCATCATTTCTTCCAGCACTTGCATGCTCTGGGGAAAGACAAAGCCCAGACCTTATTCCTTTAAATTTATTTGCTACAATATCAACTCCTATCCCGGAACCACAAATTAATATGCCTTTATTATCTATTTCTTCTGAAACTTTTTCTGAAACTCTTTTAGCAAAATCTACATAGTCATCCCCCTCATCAAGAACCGAATTACCAACATCTTCAAAAATAGATCCCTTAGAATTGAGATATTTTTTTATAGCTTCTTTTAGTTTATACCCCCTATGATCTGCTCCTATATAAATCATACCTACTGTATTAATTCTTTTACTTTCAAAGCGTGTTTTATAAGGGTTGATACATACCCCCACTCATTGTCATACCAAGACAAAACCTTTACCAAATTCCCGTCCACAACTTTTGTGAATTCCAAATCAACAATTGCTCCGTAAGGCTCGCCCAGAATATCTGAAGAGACTATAGGTCTATCTATAACTTTTAATATTCCATTCCATTTATCTGATTTTGATGCGTCAATTAATATCTTATTTATTTCTTCAACTGAGGTATCTTTTTTAGATATAAATGTTATATCTGCAACAGAGCCAGCAACTACGGGAACTCTCATAGCTATTCCATCAAACTTATCTTTTATTCCATCTATGGCTTTTGACACTGCTATCGCTGCTCCGGTCGTTGAGGGAACTATATTCTGTGCAGCAGCTCTTCCTCTTCTAAAATCTTTCCCCTTTGTTGTCCCGTCAACTATTCCTTGTGTAGATGTATATCCGTGCACCGTTGTTAATATTGCTTTTTCTATTCCTAATTTTTCAGACAAAACAGAAATAACCGGAGACGCTGCATTTGTTGTGCAGGATCCATTTGAGGAAATAGAACATTCTCCTATTTTGTTATCATTTACACCCACCAATATTGTTCTACCCAGTCCACCATCTTCATCATGAGACGGCGCTGTTATTATAACTCTCTTAGCGCCAGCATCTAAATGAATTTTTGATTTTTCATAAGAAGAGAAAGCCCCCGTAGCCTCTATAACAACATCTACATCCAAATCCCCCCAAGGCAACTTCTTTGGATCTTTTTCAGATATAAATTTAATTTCTCTCCCATCTATTTTTAAAATTCCTTTTTTGCTATCAAAGTCTATATCTTTATTCCATTTTTTATATACTGTATCGTATTCTAATAGATAAGATAGATTGTCTAGTTCCCCTAAATCATTTACAGCTACTATATCAAATTCATCAATATCAAAAGATTGTCTTAAAAATAATCTACCTATTCTACCAAATCCATTTATTGCTATTTTCATATTTAATTTAATTTATTACTTATAACAAGCTACTGCTTTTCTGGAGTAGATTCTATTTTTTCAATAACTCCATTTATTCCATCCCACATAAACCCAGGATAGAATACTTTAACTTTTGCATTATCTCTTAATTCTCCCATCCAGTCTGCGCCTTGAGAATTATCCTCTGGAGGAATTACATCGTTCAAAACCTGATATCTGGCATTCTCAGCTACAAAATATTTATTTATACTATTGTCTTTTACCCTTAACAATTCTCTTAATTGGTTCATGAAATCCGAATCGCTTATTGCACTATCAATGTATTCATTCATTCTATTTTCATAATCTTCTTGTCCTATTTCATTTATTATTTCTTGTTCAATTAGCAATCTATCAACTAAGGATGTTAGAGACGCTTTTTTTGAAAAATCAACCAATTCGTTATCGGGTATGCTTTGTTCTGGTCCAACCATTTCATTATAATAATTTTTGTAATAATTATATATCACAGATTTGTTGGCATCATATTGATTTCTATATATTAAACTCCCATTTGCAGATGCAATTGGATACCATCCCAAGTAAAAAACTAATGCTAATAATATCAATAGCACCGCTACAACTCCTGACCATATTAAAGCTTTTTTATTTATCATATTTTTGTTTGTTATTGATAATAATTATAAATTAATCGAATTACTAATTACTAACTACTAATTACTCAATGAATCCATGGGCCTATTCATTCGGGACTATTATAATCATATTTTCACCCGGGCGCACGTAATTGAAATCTTCCCTTATCTTCTTTTCTAAATTCTCATCTATATTATAAAATTCTAAATCTCCTT
>CAYQSO010000028.1:0-6498 GCA_964420205.1 uncultured Candidatus Saccharibacteria bacterium | reverse complement strand
GTAGTGGGGGTTGATCGTCGGATTCGCGGTGAGCTTGTAGTTTCTGAACTCGAACAGGACGGCGTCATCTACTTCTCAGTCACCAGCGATGGCACGACCGGCGAAGAATGGATCACCCGTCTGGAAGGCAAGGGCTTCCGCCTGAGCGACTACGCCAAACAGCTTCTCTGTTCGGATGACTTCACGCCGACCGATGACGTGACCTACGAGATAGATGTCCTTAAAGGAATGCTCTTTGAGGACAAGAATCGGGTCACGAATAAGATCCGTGCCGAAGCTGAAGATCGTGGTCTCGTAACGCCGAACGCCGAAGTTGCCTGTCTCATTCGTGAGAAGTTCTCGGACAAGGAGTTGGAAGCCATGGGTCTCTGGGGGATCATCACCATGCACGAACCCATCAAGGATTCCGACGGTGATCCGTACTTACTCAGCGCGCACCGGTACGTTGGCGGCAGGTGGCTCCACGTGTACTTCGACGGCCCCGACCGCGGGTGGGACCGTGAGGCTGGCTTCGCGTTCGTCGTCCAATCTGTGAGGGTAATTGGGGTTTCTTCTAATTTGTAATGCAATTTGTCAGCGTAATTTGTTCTTATGCCCCTCCCTTTTGCGAAAAGGGAGGGGCTTTTTATTTATGTATCGATTTTATTTAATTGTCTTTAAATCTGACGATCGTCACAAATAAAGACAAGTTTTTTTATTTATTGATAAAAACAGTTTTTTTAGTAGAATTAGGGTGTGTTGGTTATCCAAAATAAGCCACCTTAGCTCAGTTGGATTAAAAGTAAATTTATTTTCTTTTAATCCGGTTCTAATCCGCCTGTGGCGGATAAAGAAATCATCATGTTTATGAGCGAAGCGAATGAACGGATGATAGGTGGAAGAGCGACGTTCCGAAGGTTGTTGCGCAAATAACGTCATCTGTATGCAATTTTTATAATTTTATATATAAATTAAAATAAGCCACCTTAGCTCAGTTGGCAGAGCAACGCTCCCGTAAAGCGTGGGTCCGCGGTTCAAGTCCGCGAGGTGGCTCAAGATTTAAGAATGTAAAATATTTTTGAGAGTGAAGTGCAAGGGTCATTCTGGGTTCAAGTCTCTCCCTGCGGGAGATCGCCCGAAGGGGGACGCGAGGTGGCTCAAATTATTATGTTATTATTAGACATATGTTAGAAAGAGAATATAAAGAGAAATTAGATGAAATTAAGTTTCGCTGACAACAGTTGGGTGATTGGCTAGATTTGCCAAAAAAGAGAGATAGGATAAAAGAATTAGAGTATTTTTTACAACAACCAGATGCTTGGGATAATAGCGATGAAGCTCAGAGCGTTTTAAAAGAGCATGGGGTTTTATTGGAAATGGTTAATTCGTATGAAAATCTTGAAGAAAGATTTTCTAAAATGGAATCCAAAGATGAAGTAGATGAAAAGGAAATAGGGCAAATAGATAAAGAATTATCAAAATTGGAGAATAATAAATTATTCAATGGTAAGTATGATATGAACAATGCAGTTCTTATTGTTAGATCTGGGGCTGGAGGAGATGATGCCGCTGATTGGACTAAAATGCTCTATGATATGTATAAAAAATATGCAGAGAGGAGCGGTTGGAGTGTAAAAATTATAGACGTCTCAGGCGATTATGGTGAAAATTCTTCAGGAGAGCATCCTATAAAAAATATAACTTTTGAAATAGATGGCCCTTTCGCTTACGGTCATTTAAAATATGAAAGTGGAGTTCATAGACTTATAAGAATATCTCCATTTTCTTCTAAAGGATTAAGGCATACATCTTTTGCTTTGGTAGAAGTTTTACCTAAATTAAAAGAAAGACAACTTGATATAAAGGATAGTGATTTGAAAGTTGATTTCTTTAGATCCTCTGGGCCAGGTGGGCAGAATGTGAATAAAGTTGAAACTGCCGTTAGAATTACCCATGTGCCAACGGGAATAGTTGTTAGTTCGCAGGTTGGGAGGTCTCAAGCACAAAATAGAGAGCATGCCATGAATATTTTGGAAGCAAAATTAATATCAGAAATGAAAGACAAGCAAGTTGAGCAATTGGATAATTTAAAAACAAACTCAAATCCAGAGTGGGGGAGTCAGATAAGAACATACACTTTAAATCCGTATCAATTAGTGAAGGATCATAGAACCGATTATGAAACCACTCAGGTAAAAGACGTGATTGAAAATGGTGAATTAGATAATTTTATAGAAGCAGAATTAGTGCATTTTAATAAAGAAGATGAATAGAAAAATATATAATTTTGAAGTATAATATTATAGTTGGATTTGTAATTTCTTTATTGTTATAATTATGAACTGAAAGCAAATATGATATCATTTCACAACATTCACAAAGAATATAAGAGAAACAGCCATAAGAAGATTGCATTAGATGGAGTTAATTTTAAAGTGAAGCCAAAAGAATTTGTTTCTCTTGTTGGTAAATCTGGAGCTGGTAAATCAACAATGATAAAGCTGTTAATAGGAGAAGAAACTCCTAGTAGCGGGAAGATAATATTTAATTCTTGGGATGTAGCTAAATTAAACTCCAAAGAACTATACAGGATGAGAAGAAGTATAGGAACTGTTTTTCAAGACTTTAAACTTTTGCCAGAAAAAACAGCTTATGAAAATATCGCTTTTGTTTTAGAGGCATCTGGTAGATCTCAGAGAGAGATAGATAAAATTGTGCCTAAGGCTTTAGATTTGGTTGGCATCACAGAGAAGGCGAACGATTTTCCTAGAGAAATGTCTGGCGGAGAAAAGCAAAGAGTAGCTATTGCTCGTGCTGTTGTTAATAATCCAGACTTGATAATAGCTGATGAGCCTACAGGTAATTTAGACCCAATAAATGAAGCGGATATTATAGATTTATTGCTTAAGATAAATGAAATTGGCACAACAGTTTTGTTAGCAACTCATAATAAAGAAGTTGTTGATAAGATTGGTCGTAGAGTTATTAGTGTAAAAGATGGTAAAATAGTAAGTGATGAAGAAATAGGTAAATATTCTTTGTTCTAATAAATTATGTTTTCAGCTATTTTCAGAATAATAAAATACGGTTTTATAAACTTTAAGAGAAACGCTTGGCTTTCTGCTGCTACAATCGCAGTATTAGTTCTCGCTTTAATAGTTTTCTCTGGGTTGTATTTGTTTAATATATTTACATCTACTGTTATAACAAGCGTTCAGAATAAGATTGATATTAGTGTTTACTTTAAAAATACTACATCTGAAGATGATGTTTTGAGAATACAATCCGCACTTAAAGAAATGCCAGAAGTTAAGACGGTTGAATACATTTCTAAAGATGAAGCACTGGAAATATTTAAAGAGAAGCATAAAGACGATGAAACAATTTCATCTGCTATAGAACAGTTAGAAGAAAATCCTTTATTGCCTTCAATAAACATAAAAGCTAAAAATCCAGAAGAATATTCTATAATAGCTGCTTATTTGAACAGTGATTCAAGTAAAGAGTTGATAGATAGTGTTAGTTATAATCAGAATGCAACTGTCATTGATAGGCTGGGTAAAATTTTAAGTATTGTAAAGAATGGAGGTATAACTTTGACTCTTTTTATGTCCCTTATTTCTATTTTGATAATTTTCAATACTATAAGATTGGCAATTTACTCTAACAGAAAAAGTATTGAGATAATGAAGCTTGTTGGTGGTTCAGGGTTCTTTATAAGGGGGCCATTCTTGGTTGAATCAATGATTTATGGGATTTCTGCAACTATAATTAGTGTTGTTTTGATAGCGCCTATAGTTTACTTTACATCTCCTTATTCAAACATATTGGTTCCGGAATTGAATATGTGGGAATTTTTCACAAGCAATGCAACAGTTCTTATTGTTTATGAATTATTATTTGCAATGGGCTTGGGATTAATTTCTAGCTTCTTTGCAATGAGCAGATATCTAAAGAGATAACATGAAGATAAAAGAAGGCATCTATCCTTTTTATAAACCAAGCGGAATATCTTCCGCTGGTTTTTTAAATGGGCTAAAAAGGGAATTAGAGATACCAAAAGGAGTAAAAGTTGGGCATGGCGGGACCTTAGATCCTTTTGCTGAAGGATTAATAGTTGTCGGAATTGGAAGAGAATACACAAAAAAATTATCTGAATATTTAAAAAATTTACCAAAAACATATGAAGCAGAAGTTGTTTTAGGGAAAGTGTCAGATACTTATGACAGAGAGGGGGGATTGATTGAAAAATATAATTTTAATGAATTTCCTAGCGATGGTGAAATTAAAGAAGCTATAAAAAGAGTTTCTGAAAAAAAAGAGCAGATTCCTCCAGCTTTTTCTGCAATAAAGGTTGGCGGAGAAGAATCTTATAAAAAAGCTAGGAGGGGGGATAGTGTTGAGTTAGAGTCTAGAAATGTGAAGGTTTTGGATTATGAAATTAAAGATATAAAAAGAAATAACGATGAAGTTGTTATAGATGTAAAATTAAAAGTAGAGTCTGGATATTATATAAGAAGTTTTGCTAATGACGTTGGAGAAGAATTGGGCACAGGTGCTTATTTAAATAAATTAGTAAGGACAGATATCGGAGACATTTCTGTTGAAGGTTGTAAATAAACGGGTCATCCAAATGACCCGTTTATTTCGATTGCTACCGGGCAGGGACTCGAACCCCGATTGCTGGGACCAGAACCCAGAGTCCTACCATTAGACGACCCGGTATTTTTTCAATTGAATATTATCAGAAAAATATTAGACCTTCAATCTATTCCGTGTTTTTGACGATCGTCACAAATAAAGACAAATTTTATTATATATTGACTGTGTTGTCTAATGGTGATATTTTATTTTCAGTACTAAAAAATAGATTGGTCATAGCTAAAAGATGTTTTATGACAGTTTTTAGCTATGACTGATTGTCTGTCATAGCCCCTTCCTCGGGCTAGAGGAAAACAAAATCCCAATTTAGGGAAAGGAGAATGCTATGAGTAGTAAGGAATTCGCTTCTGCGAAGTACACAGTTGGGCAATTGAATGCGATGATTAAAATTATTATTGATCAATGTGGAGAAGATGGTCCGGAGAGATTTCTAAAGAACGCAGTAAGGCTTCAAAACGTATGGGAATATGGAGAAAATAAAAATGTGAGAGTATTTGATTTGACATCTCCTGGATTTTCCGGAGAAGAATGGCTCAAGAGATTAAATTACGACGGTTCTTCTACAAGAAGGGCTTGCGTTATAGGCAAGATGAGAGAATTTTTGCTCTCGGACGAATTTAAACCATCTGAAAAAGGAACTGTTTTTGAATTCAGGATCGTAGAAATGGGTTTTCTACATTATCGTTGCAATCACAACTCTGCTGTTGCCGATCTATACAATATTCTTAAGAACAGACATCCGAAGATTGCTAATGGATTTAGTTTCCCGACGGTTGAAATGGTGTGCATGATTATGGATCAATTTGCCGAGAAAGTTCTAAGTTCAATGGGGTTAAATGGATTTGTATTTGTATATGAAGATGAAATTTTGCCAGAACTTCGCAATTCTATATCATGTTCTTATTTATTCAGCAAGCGGAGCAGAAACGGAATTGCCAATTTCGTTGATATAACAAATTGCACCAACCCTGGTTATGAAAAGTGGACTCATTTTGATGGATTCGTGCTTGCTAGGAGGAAAGAAAGTTGATTTACTCAGCCCCGCCCTTTTGCAAAAAGGGAGGGGCTTTTTTATTTGTGGTATTTTACTTTTTAGCGTTTTATGGTTTAAAATTAGGGTATAATTAAAATATAAAAATGATTAAATCTATAAAAAAATATTTTCCAGATTTGTTGTTACAAATGGGTGTTTTGTTTATCTCTTATGCAATCTTTCTTAGTTGTGGTAATTTAATTTCTAAAGAAATTGTTTCTAATGTACTCCCAAAGCTTCCTAGTTTGGGAGGGCATTCATATTGTGACAGGGGTTATCTAGGATTTTTTGGGATAATTTTTATATCTGTTGCCATAAATATATTTATAAGGCGTATAATAAACGGTTCATCCGCCACGGCGGACTGAGCCGTTTATTTTGTAATCAAAATCTACAAAATAATCCTAACTTCGCGTTCTTTTTTCCCTGCGGGGGTGATTTTTGTTATTACAATATCTTCTCCTTCTTTTTTCACTTCTAATATTTTAGTGCGAACATTATCTATCGTTGTGTAAACTCCAGGGTCGGGGTTTAGAGCTCTTATTTTATTATAAATTTCTTCTGGATTATCTTTTTTTAAATCAACAAATCCATCTTCTGTTTCAAATTTTTTAGTGAAAGTTGCTTTACTGTCATCTTGTTCTTTTAATTCTTTATTTTCATAATCTTTTATAAATTCAATTAAAATCTTAGCTGAAAGATTTGCTAGTTTTTCTTCTAATTCTAGATAAGTTATATCTGATATATCTTTGTCCAGCTCTTCTTGTTTTATAATCGGTCCATTATCAACTTTTTCATCCATTTGATAAATTGTTGAACCTGTT
>CAYQSO010000027.1:0-6498 GCA_964420205.1 uncultured Candidatus Saccharibacteria bacterium | reverse complement strand
ATAGGAAAAATAACAGAAGAAATTTCTTTATCTGACATTAAAATAATAAGAGACGTGGACTTAATAGATGAATATGAGGGAGATAAAATAGATTCTGGCAAAATGAGCGTTACTTTCAGAATAGTTTTTCAATCTAATGAAAAGACATTAAACGATAAAGAAATAGATGAAGTTGTAGATAAAATAAAAAAATCTCTAAAAAATAAATTTAACGCCGAGATAAGAGATTAATTTTTTGATAAATTTTATTTTTTGGGGATTTTAATCTTAGATCAAAATCTCAATTCTTCAATTCACAATAAATAAAAATAAACTTTTATTTATTCGTTCAATTAGGACTTACGTCCCAATCCTTTAGCTCGCAGTAAATAAAAATATAATTCTTATCTACTCGTTTGCTTTAGGGTTATAAAAAAGCCCCCTTTTGTGGGGGCTTAACTATTCAAAACACACTCCAACGTAAGCTTCATTTGAGCCAAGTCCTGTATCCCTTACAGATATGGCTCTTTGAATTTTGTCGATACTAGATTTTATTCCATTCAACACTATTGCGCGAGTAGATGTTTCTTTTTTACTAAGATCTCTGCAGAAGAATACAAGCCTTCTCTTGCATTGTTCTTCTGGAAATTTAGCTCCAAATAACAACACATCTTCTATACGAGGTCTTCTGAGTCCCTCTTTCCTAAATCCAAGAAGAATTTCTTCAATAGTGGGGTCTTCTTTAAAAACAATGAATTTCATTTTAAGAAGTCCACCTGGTATATGGGCTCTCAGACGAGCTCTGCATATAAGACTTCTGTCAAATATTATATCATATCTTCCTATTTCTAGAAGATTTTCTATTGTGGAATTTGACCTAAATTCCATTTCAAAAACATCACTTACGATTATTAAGTTATTTTTCATCCTTTATTCTCCTTTTAGTGTGCTAAAGATGTATTGATAATACAATTTAAGATAGTTTATGTCAATATATTTTTAACAATTTCTTTAAAGAATGGGTTTTATTTGATAGAATGTAATATACTCAAGTTTTTACTATGAATTACATAAATACAACAAAATTAAAAAGATTTGAAGGATCAACGTGCTTAGTAAGACTTCCTTTAAATGTTGAAGATGGCGATATAAGAAAAAGTATTAGAATAATGCAGTCTCTTAAAACTTTAAAGGAGTTATCCAGGAATAAATGTAAGGTTGTTGTTCTCGGACACAAAGGAAGACCTGATTTAAAAAGGATTTCCGATAAGGAATATAGAAAAAAATTTTCTCTAAAAAAAATATCTAATTATCTTTCAAAAAAATTGAATAAGAATATATATTTTTTTGATGAGTTTGATGCAAATAAAATAAAGAATAAAATATCTAAATCAAAAGATGGGAGTATATTTGTTTTGGAGAACGTTAGATTTCTTAAAGGAGAAGTGGAAAATAGCAATAATCTAGCAAAAAAATATTCTGAGTTAGCTGATTTTTATATAAATGATGCATTTTCAGTTGCACATAGGGAGGAAGCTTCTATTAGTGCCGTAACAAAATATCTTGAATCTTATGCTGGGTTTCATTTTAAATCTGAAATAACTTCTCTTAGAAAGTTAATAAAATCACAAAAACATCCACTCACTCTTATTATTGGAGGAGCAAAAGTTGGAGATAAAGGTGGAGTTATAGATAAGTTTATAGGTGTTGCAGATAAAATCCTTATAGGCGGGGCATTAGCTACTACTTACTTTGCCGCAAAAGGATTGCCGGTTGGTGATTCTTTATATGATAAAAAATCTATTCCTAAAATTACCGAATATCTAAACAATGAAAAAATTATTTTACCTGTGGATTTTGAAATAAAAAACAATTCAATTTTTGATATAGGCATAAAAACAAGGGAGTTGTTTGATGAAATTATATCTAAATCTAAAATGATTATATGGAGTGGCCCGATGGGGATGATAGAAAACAAAAAATTTTCTAAAGGAACTCATTCTGTTGCTAAGTCTATAATAAATTCTAAAACTTATTCTGTTGCTGGAGGCGGGGAGACAATTTCTTTTGTTCTAGAAAATAAATTAAACAAAGGTTTTTCATTCTTGTCTTCAGCCGGTGGTGCTATGTTGAAGTTCCTTGCCGGAGAAGACTTGCCCGGGATTTTGGCATTAGAAGAAAAAAACAAAAATGAAAAGAAATAAAAGAAAGAAAGTTTTAGTAATTTATCATGATAAATGCACGGATGGTTTTACATCTGCATGGGTTGCCTGGACTAAGTTTGGAAATAAGGCAGATTATGTGGGGTCCATGCACTATAATACTTATGACGATGTTGATGGTAAGGATGTTTATATGGTTGATATATCATATGAAGAATATGGGTTAAAAAAGATAAAAGAGAAGGCCAATAAGTTAATAATTATAGATCATCATATATCTGTGAAAGATGTTGCAAATAAGTTTGCTGATGAATTTATTTTTAATGAAAAGAAATCAGGAGCATTTTTGGCTTGGAAATATTTTTATCCAAAGAAAAAAATCCCAAAACTTATTGAATATGTGCAAGACAGAGATTTATTTAAATGGAAAGTTTCTAAATCAAAAGAAATGTGTCTTGTTTTGGACTCTTTCCCTTTTGATTTTAAGATTTGGGATAAATTATCTAAAGAATTTGATAGTAAGAAGAAAAATGAAGAATACTATAAAAAAGGTAAATTACTTGTTAACTATCAAAATAATCTTATTAATAGAGCTTTAAATACAGCTTCTAAAGTAATTTTTGAAGACCACGAGGCTCTTATAGTGAATTCTCCGCTATTAGAGTCTGATATAGGAAATAATTTGTTGAATATGGGAGTTAATATTGGGATAATATGGTATGAGACAGAATATGGGATAAAAGTTTCCTTACGCTCTAATAAGAAAGTTGACGTCTCTATTTTGGCAAAGAAATATGGTGGAGGCGGACATAAAATGTCATCTGGTTTTTTTATAAAAAACAAAAACAATATTCCTTGGAAATATGTCAGATAAACAAAATGAAAAAGATAAAAAAATTGAAGCCCTTGAAAAGAAGTTAATTAAAGCTGAAAAAGAGATTGATAAGTTGATGGAAAAAGTAGAAAGGGATGATTTAACCGGTTTAAATAATAGGTTTGGGTTTATCAATGAAATATCCAGTTTTGTTAAAAGTATAGAAAAAGAACAAGAGTTAGGAGATAAAAAATTAAAAAGAAGTTTAACTGTTGGTAACATAACCATATTATTTGTAGACTTGAATGATTTCAAAGAAATAAATGATAATTATGGGCATGAGGTAGGAGATAAAGCCCTAAGAAAAGTTGCTGACACTTTAGCAGAATCTGTTAGGGATATAGATATTGTTTCAAGGTGGTCTGGGGATGAATTTGTTGTGGCATTGATAGGTGAAGGGTTAGAAAATTCTGAAACTACAATTCATAGAATAAAATATAAATTAGAATATGAAAGAAAATCCACTAAAGATTATCCTGTACCAAAAGTTAGTATTGGAGCGGCTTCTATTTTTGAAGAAGAAAGAAAGGAGGCGTGGATTTTTGATATAAATAAAATAATAGATATTGCAGACGAAAGAATGTATGAGAATAAAAGGTTGCAAAAAGGAGATAAGATAAGGTAATGTTTAAAAACTTGGAGGGTCCGCATAATCCGCCTCCCGCCTTCGCCAAGGCTCCGTCGTGGCGAGTAGGCGGATTGAGTATTGAGTATTGAGTAGTTAGTAATTATTTAAACTGCGGATTGAGTAATGAGTATTTTGTAGTTTGTAATTGGAGGGTTCGCATAGTGGTTAGTGCACACGCTTGGAAAGCGTGCGTCCGCAAGGACTCGTGGGTTCAAATCCCACACCCTCCGCATGAACGAAGTAAATAAGGAGGAGAACAGTAAATTTATTTTCTGTTCGGTGTGGATTTGAAGCTCGGAATGTTGTGCGAGTTTTATAGTTTTATACTCGCTATTTTGTTATACAAGTATTTATATTTGTATTATAACTTAGATATTTAGCCAAAATATAATAAAGTGATATAATATTAATATAGGTAATGACAAACAAAATTTTACAATCAGCACAATGGAAAAGGTAGCCAAAGCGCTTGAGGTCGATGTTGATGATTTAATTTCAAAATAGATATGCCTAATCCTAACGAAGCAAAAGCACGAATAAAAATAAACAAACTGCTTGAAGAATCGGGCTGGCGTTTTGATGATGACAAAAATGGCAAAGCGAACATTCAACTTGAAAAAGGCGTCAAATTTAATGAGCTTGATGAAAATTTAGAAAACGCAGTTACAAGTGATGGCCGTCGAGGGGCAATTGATTTTCTCTTGCTCGATAAGGACGGTCGCGCCCTTGTCGTGGTGGAGGCCAAAAAGGAGGCGATTGACCCGTTGTCCGCCAAAGAACAAGCTCGAAACTACGCTCGAAATGTTGGCGCTCGCTTTGTCATTCTTTCAAACGGTAATATTCATTATTTTTGGGATACCAAACATGGCAATCCGGATACTATTTCTCGCTTTCCAACGCAGGATTCCATCACACAATATGAAAAGTACACACCCAATCCCGCCGAACTTGCACAGACAATTGTTGATGAAAACTACGTCATTGCTACGCAAATGCCAATTTTTGCCAACGATCCTGCATTTCAAAATGAGGCAACACGCAGCGAATTTCTGAAAAACAACAATCTCAAGCAACTTCGACCCTACCAAGTACAATCTATTAAATCTCTCCAAGAATCTGCGCAAAATGGCAATCAGCGTTTTCTGTTTGAAATGGCAACTGGCACAGGCAAAACGCTTATCTCCGCTGCGGTTATAAAATTATTTCTCAAATCAGGTAATGCGCGTCGTGTACTTTTCCTCGTTGATCGCTTGGAACTGGAAGATCAGGCGCAAAAAGCATTTTCTCTTTACCTTGGGCATGATTTCCGAAGCGTTATTTATAAAGAGAATCGCGATTCATGGGCAAATGCCAGTATTGTTGTTTCCACTATTCAGACATTCCTCGCCGGTGACCGATATAAAAAGGAATTTTCACCTACTGATTTTGAGCTGGTTATTTCAGACGAAGCACACCGTTCAATCGGCGGAAATTCGCGCGCAGTTTTTGAATATTTTGTTGGCTATAAACTTGGCCTTACCGCCACCCCGAAGAATTATTTGCGAGGATTTGATGCCGAAGGTGCAGACAGTCAGAGAGAATATGAGCGTCGTCTTTTGATTGATACGTACAAAACATTTGGTTGCGAGCCGGGCAATCCTACCTTTTCATATGATTTGGAAAAAGGCGCGGCAGAAGGTTATCTCATCAAACCGACACTCGTTGATGCTCGCACGGAAATCACCACTCAGCTTCTTTCCGAGGAAGGATATGCTGTTCACTCACTGACCGAAAGTGGCGAAACCATAGACGAAACCTTCAACGAACGCCACTATGAGCGCAAAATATTCAACGAAGAAACCAATATCGCCATGTGCAAGGCGCTTATTGATAATGGCATCTACGATCCAATCGCTAAGGAGCTCGGCATGGAGCTTTTTGGCAAAACCATCGTTTTTGCTGTCTCCCAAAAACACGCCGCCCGCCTGACAAACATTTTGAATAAAATTGCTTTTGAAAAATGGCCGGAGCTTTACAGCGAATCAAATTTCGCTATGCAGGTTTCTTCGCAAGTGCAAAGCGCCCAGCAAATGACTATAAACTTTGCAAATAATCGCCTTGGCGGGCAAACGAACAAGCCAGAAGGATATGACACCAGCAAAACTCGCGTTGCCGTGACGGTAGGCATGATGACGACCGGCTATGATTGCCAAGACTTGCTCAATATCGCGCTTATGCGTCCAGTATTTTCGCCCACAGATTTTGTTCAGATAAAGGGGCGAGGTACGCGAAAATGGAATTTTGAATACAACGATTACGAAAATGATCCTATCTCAATCAAAAAAGATAAATTCAAGTTTTTTGATTTCTTCGCAACCTGCGAATACTTTGAAAATGAATTTAACTATGACGAGAAAATAAAACTGCCAACCATTCATGTTACTCCGCCAATCGGTCCCGGAGGCGATGGCTCGGCGGGAGATCCGCCACCGGAACCGCCCAAAGGCCCGATCGATCTGGCAACGAGCGACGAGCTTAAAACGCTTTCCGAAACTCCCGAAGGCGTCATCATGCGCATAGACCGAGAGGGCTTCAAGCGCGCGGTGGAAGAAGATGTGCTGGGCAACGAAAAGCTCAAAAATATGTGGCAAAACGGCGACACGCAGGAAGCCGAGGATTTTGCCAAAAAAGAAATTTTTGACAAACCAAAATACTTCTTGAATCTGGATAAGATCAAAAAGATTTTTGGCGTTGATCGCCGTATTACCGTCAAAAAATCTCTCGAGGTAGCTTTCGGCGACAAAGAAACTTGTGAAATGAAAGACGATCTCCTAGAATCGGAGTGGGCGAAGTTCGTCGATATTTACAATGTTGAC
>CAYQSO010000026.1:0-6557 GCA_964420205.1 uncultured Candidatus Saccharibacteria bacterium | reverse complement strand
GCTCGGAACTGCAGGCTACGGTATATTTTCTTATGCATTAAGCTTAGCTGCATTCTTCACAATATTCTCTGATATGGGGATATCGGCTTTAACAACGCGACAGATTGTTCAGAAACCAAAAGACATAGACAAATATATATCAACTTCATTTGTTATAAAGGTTGGGATATTACTTCTAACAATATTGGCAACAATCTTCATATCTCCACACTTCACAAAAATAGAAGCTGTGAGTCCATTAATTCCTTATGTTGCAATACTTCTAGCATTTGACAGTTTAAGAGGTTTTGGATTTTCCATAACAAGGGCATATAACAAGATGGAGATTGAATCAATTCTGAACTTCTTAACAAACGCTCTTATAACTGCTCTGGGGTTTGTAGTCCTTATAATCGCACCGACTCCAAAAAACTTAGCAATGGGGTATGCGCTAGCAAGTGCACTAGGGACCTTATCTATACTTTTATTTATAGGTAAAAATATAAGCAAAATAAAATTCAATTTTGATACAAGTTTAATTAAGCAAATATTTAAATCCGCCCTACCTTTCGCATTAATGGGAGTCCTTGGTGCATTTATGATAAATATAGACACTATAATAATAGGAGCATTTAAAACTGCTAGTGATTTGGGGTTATACGGAGCAGCACAAAGAGCAGTTCAATTTATTTACATGCTCCCAGGATTTATAGCCATAAGTATGTTCCCGTTAATTAGTAAGCTTATAAAAGATGGGAAAATAGAAAAAATGAAATCTTTATTCAATTCTCTTATAAGATTTGCATTTGTATTTGCAATTCCAATAACTATAGGAGGAATTATAGTTAGTAAAGATTTAATAGTTCTTCTGTTTGGAGGAGAGTATGCACAATCTGCAATAACATTCGCAGTTCTACTTTTAACTGTTTTAATAACTGCTCCAAGCTCACTTATAACAAATACTCTTTTTGCACTAGACAAACAAAGAATATTCGTAATCTCAAGCACTATTGGGGCTCTAGCTAATACTGTTTTAGATTTTGTATTCATTCCAAAATATGGAATTGTAGGCTCCGCAATAGTAACAGTAATAGCGATGACCTTAGTAACTTATAGAAATTGGTTTGAATTAAAAAAAGATGTTATTGGACTATCTATACCATCTCTAAATAAACCGATATTCGCAACTATAATTATGACCTTAGTTGTTTTATTTATGCATCTATCCAATATACACGTAGTTGTAACAATTCTTGCAGCTGGAATTATATATATTGGTATATTGCTAGTATTAAAAGATCCATCCATAAAAGAACTGAAGACTTTAATAGCAAAGAAATAGCGTAGGATATATAGGTCAAAAGTCCGCCATAGGAGTATTATAGTAGTTAGAAATTAAATAAATAAACGGCTCACGGGAATGAGCCGTTTATTTGACCTTATCCCCAGAACCTAATGCCCACTTGCCACGCCGTAGTTTTAACGAAGGCAGGTTACCTAACTCCTGAAACCTATATAATATACTTGACTGTATATTATATTTATTATATATTGCAATCAGAACCATCTAAAAAGGAGGTGTGACATGGAAGGAAGAAGACACTTATTATGGTTTAATAATGGTAAATATTATACTCCTGGGGTCACGGGGACTCTGCAAGAGGGAGATCTCATGGATTGTAACGATTGCAACATAGCAATATTCCAGGGACATCCACTCATGGTATTTACTCGAATGAAACCAGAAGAAGAAATTGAAATATTTGAAGTTGTGGATTTTGAACCCAAACCACCCCATAGAAAAAATCTTAGCAATAGTTCTGAGGCTTTTTGTAAAACTTGCAGGATGGGTAGAAAGATAACAAAAAAATCTCCAGAAATGCGTTCTAAAATCCTCAGAAAAATAGTAGCAAATCCAGTTAATAGACTTATCAGCTCTGTAGCGATAAGATTGATGGAGCTTCCTGAAAATGAAGCTTTCATATTAGGATTAGCAGGAGACACAACAGTAGATTACTGTCTGAGAATGACAGCAATCCAAAAACTCTCTCCTGAAATAAAAAGTCATCGCGAAATGTTACAAAGAATTGTATGGACAAGAAATGAACATGAAATGGTTCATGCTATGGCATCAAAGAGATTTCAAGGATTTAATCCTGCAGAAGAAATACCTGCAATTAAATAATCCACGCCCCGCAAACGCGGGGTTTTTTATTAATTATTCTTATACCCCCTCAACAATAAGCTCCTTATCCCCTGGGATGGAAGTATTTTAAAAATTAAATACCCAACAAATTTAAAATAATTTTTTACAACAGAGGAACAATACTTAGGATAATTATCTCTATAACCTCTTATTATCTTAATATTTCTTCTGAGTTGTATGAGTTTGTTTTTTGAGCTAATGCTATTACTATGTGCTGTAAATTTAGTTGAATAATCAGATATATTATACATCTTCCCAACAGTCCCCAATTTAAGCCACAAATCATAATCTTCAATATGTCTTGATTCTTTATTCTCGCTATAACCACCAAATTTCAATGCAGAATCTTTTTTAAACATAATACTTGAATGCGTAAAACAATTTTTATACAACATTTTATTTCTTATATCTTTATCTTTTTCTGGAGGTAAAAATCTATACAACTCTTTTCTGTTTTCATCCACAACAATTGTCCCAGTCCCAACAAGAACATATTCTTTATTTTTATCTAAAAATTCAACTTGTTTTTTTAATTTATCTTTATCGCTCCATATATCATCATCATCAATTCTTGCTATATATCCCCCCTTCGCCAACTTTAAACCTTTATTAAGAGTTTTTTGTATCCCTAAATTCTTTTCGTTCTTTATATATTTAATTCTTTCTTCTTTTCTAGAATAATTATTTACTATTTTTGATGTATTGTCTTTAGATCCGTCGTCTATAACTAAAAGCTCCCAGTCTTTATAAGATTGAGATATAACGCTATCCAAAGATTGAGAAATAAATTTTTCTCCGTTATATGTGGGTAAAATTATACTTACTTTAGTCATATCTATTGAATACATTGAAACATTTTATTGTAATAATTTCCATTAAAATACTATAATGAAACTATGAAGATACTAGTCACAGGAGGGGCTGGATTTATAGGCTCACATGTTGTTGATAAATATATCTCTGATGGACATGAAGTTGTTGTAATAGATGATTTATCAACAGGAGATAAAAAAAATGTTAATAAAGAAGCAAAGTTATATATTGCAGATATTTGTAACGAGAAAAAAATAGAGAAAATATTCAAAAAAGAAAAGCCGGATATTGTTAACCATCACGCAGCAAAAATTGAGGTTGTGGAATCTATAAAAAATCCAAAACCAACTTTTAATGTGAATATAAACGGAACAATAAATATACTCTTGGCAAGTGGTAAAAACAAAGTTAAAAAATTTATATTTTCTTCAACAGGTGGAGCTATTTATGGAGAACCAGAAAATATACCAGCAGATGAATCCACAGAACCAAATCCATTATCTCCATATGGATTATCTAAATATTTAGCTGAAATAATAATAAAATTCTACGCGGGGGTATATAATTTTGAATACTGTATTTTAAGATATCCTAATGTTTATGGCCCTAGACAAAATCCAAAGAAAAAAGCTGGTGTAATAGCAATATTTGGGCATATGATGAAAAAAGGAGAAACCCCAACAATATTTGGGGATGGAACAAAAACAAGAGATTACGTTTATGTTGGAGATATAGCAAATGCAAATGTGATAGCTTTAAGTAAAGGAGCGGACGAGACAATAAATCTGGGCAGTGAAAAAGAGATTACAGATAAAGAGATTTTTGAAACGATAGCAAAAATAACAAACTTCAGTGATGATGTTATATACGGCGAATTTAGAAATGGAGAAGTAGTCAGGATATCAATATCTAAAAAGAAAGCGAATGAAGAATTAGGGTGGGAGCCAGAAATTGACTTTGAAAGTGGGGTTAGGAAAACATTAGAAAATCTATAAAATTTTTTCAAATTCTTTTTTATAATCTTGGTAAATTTTATCCCAAGTATATTTATTTAGCCATTCATTATAGGCATTTTCTGTAATTGCTAGCCTACTAGACTCATTGTCTAATAAATTATTTGCTACGCTGGCCATATCTTTTTCACTTTTAACAATTTTTACGACACCATCATAATCTGGCACATTCCCAACAGGAGTACTAACAAATATAGTCTTTGAGGCAAATGCCTCATACATAACCAGAGGAGCACACTCAACCCTTGAACCGAATAAGAATATATCTGCTTGCTTGTATGCAGAAACTACAAAGTCTCTATTTTTTCCTTCTGAAAGAAAGATGTTTTTATTAATTTTAGAAGATAGCCAACACCATAAATAGTCATAAAAAAAATGGACCATCCTACGCCAACCATAAGAAACTTTTTTATCTCCTATTATAAGTAGGGAAACATCTTTTCTATTCATTTTCTTAAAGGCCCTCAGAACAAAGTCATGCCCTTTTGCCTTATAATGATTTGCTACAGATATAATTAAATATTTAGTTTTTATACCAAGCTCTTTTCTAACATCAATTAATGACTCAGAAATAGATTCATTATAAGAAGCCCCATTATGAATAGTTACTGATTTATTGGACAATCCATTTTTTTCTCCAAATATAAAATCTTGATACGAATCTGAATGGTATATTAATAAATCATATTTCCTAAGATATCCAGGTAATTTTTTAAAATATTCAGAATATTTAGAATTTTTTAGCCCTGAGTATCCAACAGGTGCAAGAATTTTTTTCGCACTTATGTCGTCTAAAATCTCAAACATTAAATCAGTAGTCCATATCTGTGCTGCATAATTCAATATCAAATCAAAATCTCCATTTACTAAAAGATTTCTATATCTCTTTATTTCAGATTCATCACCATCTATTCCACGAACTAAATTACCAGAGATCTTAAAATCTTCTATCTTAACTCCGTTTATATTTTTACTTTTTCTATTTGGGAGATAAGAGGTGGCAACAGACGCATCATGCCCATCTTTAGCAAATCTTTCTGCCATTTGTTTTATGACCTCCTGAGCACCTCCCTTACTAGGCTCATAAAATTCAACTGTAAATAGGATTTTCATTTTATACCCTCACCCAATTATCAGGAATTAAATCGCTAGTATCCTTTGGCACATTGAACCACTTGCTTGGGGCAACAACTATTTTATTATTATTGCTATTTAACCATGCGCCCCACCAACTAAATGAGCTGTTTGCAACTATATTATACTTACACAAAGACATTAACATTATTTCTTCATAATCTTTTATTCCTGGATGACTAACAAAAGTAGCTCCCTTAAACAGTTCCTGTTCTTTTGCCCACTCTATATCATCAGAAAATATAAACAACTTCATATCCCCAACTTTATTTTTTATATATTCAATAGCCTTTTTATAATACTCCATTGAACAGGTTCCATGATAAGCATTTGTTTTTAAATTCTGCACATAATCACCTCTTCTGACATGGAGAGAAACAGAGTTATTATCTTTTATAATATTGGATATCTTTTCTGCCTCTGCGCCAAAACCATCTTTTAAGATTAAGTCCTTTCTTATAACATCTTCAAAATCAGAAAAATATTTCCAACTCTGCCAATACCCATCTAGATATACATCCCCTTTAAGATTTATAACATCTTCATCAAAATTGAAATGCTTTTCTTTTATATATTTCTTATGATCATATAAACCTAGCAATCTTTTCCATTTACCAGGCACAATATTTTTAACCTTATTCTCATCAGCCTCTTTTATATCTATATCGAATATATCCAATTTAAAAGGTCTGTTTATATCATCTCCTGTATCATTGAACCAAGATAAATCAAATTTTAATTCATCTTTACTCCTCAAAGATAAAGCTCTCCCCAAAGAATACTGGAACATTTGATTTCCAAGCCCAGCATGTATTTTTACTATTATCATGATTATTTATTAAATATTGATTTAATTTTAAATAAAAAGTATTTGATTTCTCTTTCTAGGATTTTTAAAAGAATTAATACTCTACACCCTTTAATACTATCATCTTTTATTAATTTTTTGTAAAAATTTATTAAAAAAACATATCCGTCCTCTGATTTATTTGTAATTTGATCTTGATGTCTTCTATATTTAACCAAAACCTCAGGACTTACATCAAATTTATACTTCTTAGCTATTCTTATCCAAAACTCATAATCTTCTCCGTATTTTACATCTTCATTGAATTTACCAATGCTATTAACAACCTCTCTTTTTATAATAACACTAGGCATAGCAACAAAATTATTCATTATAAGATTCTTTAATACCCACCCTTTTTTTAAACCTCCTGTCATTTCAGAATATTTCTCATATTTAAAAGGAGTCCCAAAAAATTCCATATCTGAATAAACTAATCCAACGTTTTTATCTTTATTTAATAATTTTAATTGTTTTTCTATTTTATAAGGCAACCAAACATCATCCGCATCCAAGAATGCCAACACCTCCCCAGAAGACTCATCTATTCCTTTATTTCTAGCAG
>CAYQSO010000025.1:0-6599 GCA_964420205.1 uncultured Candidatus Saccharibacteria bacterium | reverse complement strand
TTATCTACCAGAAATCCAGTTACGATTATTCCCGCAAGAATAATCAGTGTTGCAATTGATTCCTTCATTTCTCAAACCTCCTGTTTTATTGAATGCTGGTGTTATTATAACAATATATTATAGATTTGTCAATGTGTAACAAAAACACCCACTTGTTGACAAGCAAGGTGTGACAAATAAGTTATTGGATAGAGTCTAAATTAATATTTATGCCTAATTTGTTATTTTCTTTCTCTTTTTTTATTAGTTCAACAAAATCATTATCAATTTCACTTAAACAGACTAACTTATCTCCATTCTTCACTAATGGATCCACATATCTGAATTTTTTCTGTAAATTTATTCCATTTTTGTTTTGTAAAAATTCTAAATTCTTATTATTTTCTAATAAATCTAAAGTTTTTAAAACTCTATTATTTTTACTGCTCCTCATAATTTCTATTATTTCACTTTCTGTCTTATCCCAAAAATCATTTTGTTTTAATATGTCTGCATCTACTATTTCTTTTAGTGCATCGGAAAATAATCTATATCTAATCATAGATTCAAATCCACCCCAGTGGTTTTTCTGTATCCCAACAAATCCTTCAGCAAAATCTTTAGCAATGCCCACATTATCAAAAATTAAATAATTATTATAAGCATATACGCCATTTAAATAATTTGATGTTTTATTTTTTGGCAATTCTCTAATTGCATATTCAAATCTATCAACACACATCTCTGGGATGTGCCTATCTAATAATTTAAATTCACTTAAATTAGATATATTTTTTGAAGAATATCCATACTCATTTAAGATCTTAGAAATATCTGACTTCTCAATAAACTCATTATGAAAATTATCTTGGTAAGATTCCGTTTTCTCAAATCCATATACCCAATCAACTATATGAGAAAAAGATGCATGAGAAACATCGTGTAATAATCCAGCAACTTGTTCTTCCATACTAGCTCCCAGATTTCTCAAAATAAAAAAGACCCCAATGCTGTGTTCAAAGCGATTGAACCCTTCTATGTGATAAAGTTCATCTGGAATTCCAAATTGAGATATGCCTTTTAATCTTTGAAAATCTGGAGAATTAATTAAATCTATAATAATATTCTCGTCTATTTTTATATCTCCAAATATTTTATCTTTAATTTCCATTTATTAATTTCTATTACTCATTACTCAAATAAGCTTAAGCTTATTTATAGTAGACTCTATTTTTGACTCTCAAATCTATATACTCTAAATCATCTAGCTTGTCGTATATTTTTTGTATTCCAGACAACTCTATAAATGGATCGTATCTTAAGCTGAAATATATTTTTGGATTACTATAATATGTTTCTATTTCTTCTAATTTTCTATCTTTTAGCAATAAAACATTAGATCTTATCTCTGAATAATCTATGAATTCAAATATTCTCTTTAGTATGCTCACATGATATTCATCTAAAACATTTTCCCCTATTTCAATATCTTTATTTGATATATCTATAACTTTTTTTATTATCCCCCCCTCTGCTCTTGGGGCTGGCATAAACATTATTCCACTCTCATCTATCCACGAGCAATTATCTTTTAATTCTTCTGTTCTAATGCACCATATTCCATATTTTTTTCTTTCTTCTACCGACAATCCAATCTCGCCATTAAAATCATAATCCAGTATATTTAAAGATTTTATTGACGGATATTTTTTATATATATCTTCAATTAAATTCCCTTTATTTTTATAGAAGATTAATAAATTTTTTTCTCCAAATAATAATTTGCTTATCCCTTTTAATTTTACTTTTTCGTTTAAAAATTCTGTTAAATTACTTCTATCTACTAAATTTGCTCCCGCTATATAAACATTGTTTATTTGGAAAAATTTGAGATGCATAACATAAAAAAAAGCTATTAAAATAATAACTAATAATATAGAAAAAATTATTAAACGGGCCTTTATTTTTTTCTTTCTTCGTATTTTTGCGTTACGAATTTTTACATAATCAAACATACCGTTTTTATTTTTCGGCTTTTATTTTTTTGAAAGAAGTGTATTTCTGCAATTTTTTAGGTATTTTTATAGATCCGTCTTCCATTTGATTATTTTCTAGAATGGCAACTATTGTTCTAGACATTGCTATAGCAGTTGCATTTAAAGCATGAAGTAATTCTTTTTCTCCTTTTTCTGTATTGTACTTTGCGTTTATCCCCCTTGTTTGGTATGTGGTTGTGTTAGAGCATGATGCAACCTCTCTATACTTATTTTGAGTTGGTATCCAGGCCTCTATATCAAATTGCCTAGCGTCAACCATGTCCATATCTCCTGTGCATATTTCTACAACTTGATAGGGTATCTCTAATTCTTTGTATATTTTTTCTTCCATTGATAATAAGAATTTATGTTCTTCCTCTGACATTTCCGGTTTAGTTAGTGAATACATTTCTACTTTATCAAATTGATGAACTCTTAATATTCCAGTTGTATCTTTCCCATAACTCCCCGCTTCTCTTCTGAAACACGAAGAAAAACCAACATATCTTTTAGGTATTTCTTTATTATTTAAAACTTCGTCCATTTGCAATGGGCCTAAGGTGTGTTCTGCACTCCCAACAAGATAAAGATCGTCTTTTTCTAAATAGTATCTCTCATCTTTTTGCTCTGGTGTTAATCTGCCCATTTTTTCATAAACATCAGGCTTTATCATAACGGGTGGTATTATTGGAGAAAATCCTTCTTTCATTAATATGTCCATTGCAAATCTTATTAAAGAAAGCTCTAAGATGGCCCCCTCATTTTTTAGGTAATAAAATCTTGCACCACTTACTTCCGAGGCTTTTTTTGTATCTATTATATTTAAAGACTCTCCTAATTCTAAGTGGCTTTTTGGTTTAAATTTAAAATTAGGTACTTTCCCGTTTTTTTTAATTACTTTATTATCCTCTTCTCCTTTTCCTATTATTACATCATCAAATGGGATATTTGGTATTAAAAGAAGTTTGTTGTGTCTTTCTCTTTTTAGCTCTTTTGTTTCTTCTTCTATGGATTTTATATCATTTTTTATCTTCTTAGCATCTTCTATTTTTTCTTTGTTTCCAGACAATTCTTTCTGCTCTTTTCTCAAATTTTGTATTTTTGTTTCTTTTTCTCTCCATTCTTCATCTACTTTCAAAAATTCATCCACTATTTTAGGGTCTTTGTTTCTATTTATTATACTTTCTTTAATTTTTTCGGGATTTTCTCTTATTATTTTTACATCTAACATATTTAATCGTTTTTACTTTTCATTGGTGGTAAGAATACAATTTCTCTTATGGGTTTATCCATTAATACTGCAAATAATCTCTCTGACATTCCAAATCCAGCCGCTGGGGGCATTCCATACTCCATAGCCTCAAGGAAGCTTTCATCAAACATGTGGGCTTCTTTATCTCCTTTTTCTCTTAATTTATCTTGCTCTTCAAATCTTCTTCTTTGGTCTATTGGGTCATTTAATTCTGAAAAACCGTTTCCTAGTTCTGTTCCACATGCCATAACTTGAATTCTTTGTGTTATCTCTGGTTTTTTGGGGTCTCTTTTTGCTAGGGGGGATATTTCAACAGGTAGATTTATAAGAAAAGAAGGTTGAATTAATTTTGGCCTTACTGTCTTTTTATATATTAAATCTATTAATCTTCCCTTCCCCGTGTTTTTAGGAGCTTTAATCCCTATTTTATTTGCCTTCTTATATAAATCTTCTTGGGTAGCTTTTATTGGGTCTAATTTTACCGCTTTTTTAAACTCTTTTACATAATCTATTACCTTCCACTTCTTACTCCAATCTATTGTTTTTCCATTGAATTTCAATTTCAATGTTCCAAATGTTTCTTTGATTACATATTTATACATTTTTTCTACAAACCTCATAAGGGCTTCGTAATCTGCGTATGTCCAATAAAATTCTAATTGCATATAATCTTGTAGATGTTGGGAGTCTATTCCTTCATTTCTAAATATTTTTCCAATTTCGTATATCTTTTCAAAACCACCTATCAACATTTTTTTCAATGATATTTCCAATGCTATTCTTAAATAGAAATCTTTATTTAACGCATTGTAATGAGTTACGAATGGTTCTGCTTCTGCTCCGCCGGCCACCCCTTCAAGAACAGGAGTATCTACTTCCATAAATCCATTATTATCTAAGAAATTTCTTACTGATTTCCAAAACTTTGATTTTTTAATAAAAATTTCTCTAGATTCTTTGTTTATTATCGTATCTAGATATCTTTTTCTGAATTTTATTTCTTTATCTTCTATCCCGTAATATTCATCTGGTATTGGTCTAATAGATTTAGATATTATCTGTATCTTATTTGCTAGAAGACTTTTTTCCCCTGTTTTCGTTTTCATTAAAGATCCGGAGACTGATATAAAGTCTCCTATGTCTAGCATCTTTTTTAATAGTTTAAATTCTTTTATATTGTCTTTTTTTGCAAAAACCTGTATCTCTCCAAAGAAATCTTCTAAATCTATAAAAGCTATATTTCCTTGATTTCTGATACTTTTTATCCTCCCGACTATAGATATTGTTTTCCTGTTTTTTAATTTTGAAAAATCTTTTAATAACTCACCTATATTGTGAGTTCTTTTCACTTTAGCAACATAAGGGTTAATCCCCTCTTTTATTAAAAAATCTCTTTTATTTTTTCTGTCAGAAATTATATCTTCTATCATATAAATAGTATAAAACAAACTTTATTAAGTATAAAGCTATTGCAACAATATTATAATTCTTTTCTCTAGCTTATTTTAAGAATTTCCAATTCCATTTTACCCTTAGGGGTTGTTGCTATGACTTTATCTCCCGTTGTTTTCCCCATTATTGCTTTTCCTATCGGAGACGTGTTTGATATTTTTCCTTTTATAGGATCTGCATCTTGTGAACCAACTAAAGTAAACTCCATCTTATCGCCTTTCTTATTCTTAACAGTTACAGTGTGACCAACAGAAATACTTCCCTTATCTTTGGATTTCCTTATTATTTTAGAATCTTTTATAGTCTGACTTAATTTGAAAATTTCTCTTTCAAGATTTTCTTGGTCTTCTTTAGCTTGCGTATAATCAAAATTCTCAGAAAGATCTCCATGCTCTTTCGCTTTTTTTAATCTTTCTGCTATTTCAAATCTTTTTTCAGTTTCCATTTTTTTCAATTTTTCTTTTAGCTCGTCTAACTTTTCTTTACTTATATAATTGGTCATATTTTATTTTTAGATTTATAGTTGATATATAATATAAATAAAGTAAATCAAAGTCAAACTCCCCTACCTGAGTTTGTATTTGTTAGTTATCAATCTTATTCTTATTTTGACCACTTCAATTAAAACTGAAATATAAGCACTTGCGCCAACATGAGATCTCAAATCATTCACCCACCTAACTGGGATTTCCTTTGTTTTGTATCCCATTTTTTTTGCTAATGCTAAAACTTCAACATCAAAACCCCATCCAACTATTTCTGATTTTTTAAATATTTTCGTTGCAGATTCTGATGTAAATGCCTTAAATCCACATTGCGTATCTTTTATCCCTGGTAGTAAGACTATTTGTATAAATATATTTCCTAATTTCCCTGGTAATGATCTATACCACGGTTGGGGTGGGTCTAATTCTGCTCCCTTTATTGCTCTGGACCCTATTACAACATCGTATCTATTTTCTTTGTCTTCAAAATACTTCTTCATTTTAAAGAAATGAATTATTGATGTTGAATTATCTGCATCTGTAAATAATTTTATATCTCCATTTGAATTTAACATTCCATATTTTACAGCCGCGCCCTTCCCTTGAGTTTTACACTCTAATACCAATAAATTATTTATTTTATTTTTCATTTTTTCTGCAACTTCTCTCGTGCTGTCTTTTGAATTGTTATCTACAACCACTATTTCATAACTAAAATCAGCATCTCTAATCTGGTTATTTATTTCTATCAATGTTTTTGGGAGTCTCTCTTCTTCATTGTAGGCAGGGATGATTATAGAAAGATATGGTTTTTTGTTTGTTTTTTTCATAATTTATTTATTATCTTGTTAATATTATATTTCCTTTTTTTGTTATTGCTATTGAATCTTCAAAGTGAGCTGTTATTCCACCTCCAGCTGTTGAATAACTATCATCAGGATTTTGTATTATGTTTTCTGATGTTGTGCTAAACATTGGCTCTATTGCTATAACCATCCCTTCTTTCAATTTCATTCCTTCCCCCTCATTGCCAAAATTAAATATTACCGGGTCTTCGTGTAATTCGTAACCTACACCATGTCCAGTTAATTCTTTTAAAACAAAAAGACCATGTTTTTTTGCTATTTTTTCTATTGCGTTTCCTATATCACCACTGTTTTACCTGGTTTTGCTACTTTTATAGCCTCATTTAAGGCGTTTTTCGTGGCCTCTAAGAGCTTTTTTGCTTCTGTTGAGCCCTTTCCAGCTATTATTGTCCTAGCGGCATCTGTAATCATTCCATTATGAGTTATTCCCGCATCAATCTTTACAATATCTCCCTCTTTTATAATCCTATCACCTGGGATTCCGTGAACAACAACATCGTTTACGGAAGTGCATATATGAGCAGGGAAT
>CAYQSO010000024.1:0-7450 GCA_964420205.1 uncultured Candidatus Saccharibacteria bacterium | reverse complement strand
GTTTTTATAATTTTTTATAACTTCATTTCCAACAGCCTGAATTAAATGAGTTTTTCCTAGTCCGGTATCTCCATAAACAAAAAGAGGGTTATATTTTGTTCCTACATCTTTTGCAACAGCCATTGATGCCGCGTAAGACATTTCGTTTGAAGAACCAACAACAAAATTATCAAAAATATATTTTTTTTGAAGATTTGTTTCTGGGTCAACCCCTAAAGTTCCAAGTTCTCCTTGGTTTGGGTTTTCTTCTTTTTTAACAACATCGCTTTTAATAATTTTATCTAAATGCTCTAAGTCTTCTTTTATTACAATATATTCTATTCTTGATATTGTTTCATCAAAATCTCTTAAAATTTCTAAAATTTGCTTATTGTATTTATTTTGAATCCATTCTTTTGAAAAATTTGTTGGAACCCCTATAACAACAACACCCGAATTTTCATTTTTATCTAATAAGCGAGCACTTTTAAACCATGTTAGAAAATTAGTTCTTGAAACTTTTAATTCTATTTCTGCTAGAGTCTTGTCCCATAGATTTTTTAGGTCGGAAGTTGTGTTCATGGTTTAAGATTTTAAACTTGAGAGTATTTTATAAAAAATCATAAACAAAAAGAAGTGTGGAAAAATTTCTAAATGTTTATAAGGTGTGGAAAACTTTTTTCATTAAAGTAATATAATTTGTATTTTTTATCAATATTGACTGATTTTTCCTTTTGTTTTGTAAGGTTTTGATTTTACAATAATAATATATTGATTTTTTAATATTCTTCTGATAGAGTTCACTTGTATGCCAAAAAGAACATATCAACCAAAGAATAGAAAAAGAAATAAGACACACGGTTTTAGGTCTAGAATGGCGAGTCCAGGAGGAAGAAAAATTTTGTCTAATAGAAGGACAAAGAAAAGAACAAGGCTTGCTGTAAGTGCGTAAAAAACGCACTATTTGATATAATATAAATGTTGTCTAAAAAATACAGAATAAGCTCAAGCTTTTTTTTAAAAAAAAGGAGGGTTGTTAAAAAATTTTCTTTCGATTTTTTAACTGTGTATGTTTATGATAAAGAAGATAATTCTAAAAACGATAGTTTTGCGGTAATTGTCTCAAAAAAAATATCTAAAAAAGCAGTTAGAAGAAATTATTTGAGGAGAATTATTTACTATAGTATTAGGAAGGCAATTAAAAACATGGACAGGGATAAATACTATTATATAGTTTTCTCTCTTAGAAAAGATGATGAAAGTATTTATGAAAAGATAGAAAAGGAAGTTGGGGAGGCATTAAATAAAATATAAAAATGAAATACATATATTACACTTTTTTCTATACACCGCTTTTAAATCTTCTAGTACTTATATACCACATAATTCCAGATTTAGGAGTTAGTATTATAATTTTAACTTTACTTATAAGGTTTCTACTTTTGCCATTGTTTTACAAAAGCGCAAAAGACCAAACCATTATTCAACAACACGTTGCTCCTAAAGTTAAAGAAATAAAAGAGAAATATAAAAACGATAAGGAAAAACAAGTCCAGGAGATGATGGCTGCCTATAAAGAGCATAAAGTCAGTCCATTTTCAGGATTTGCTCTAATTTTAATTCAACTTCCAGTTCTTATTGCTTTGTACAGGGTTTTCTTAAATGATTTTACAAAATCATTGTCTGAACATCTTTATTCTTTCGTTCCTGCGATTGATTCTATACACACAATGTTCTTAGGTGTTGTTGATCTTACACAAAAGAATATTTGGATTGTTTTACTTGCTGTTCTTTTCCAATATTTGCAATCTAAGCTAATGTTTAATATAAATAGGAATAGGAAAGACAATTCAAAACAAGACAAGCAGGGTGCTATAATGGAAAAAGCTACAAAGGGAATGGTTATAATAGGACCTTTATTTACATTATTAATTCTTTCCAACTTCCCTTCAGCTGTAGCATTGTATTGGATGACAACGTCTGTATTTTCCACAGTTCAGCAGATTATAATTAATAAACAACTAGATAAAAAACAACATGCAGGAAGCTCAGAAAAAACTAGAACAGATGATAACCCTAATGGGGTTTAAAGAATTCTCTGTAAATTATTTTGATGATATGAACAGATTTTCTGTTATTATTTCCGATGCTCAATTTTTAAGAAATACTAACCTATTAACTCAGTTTATAACTGACATAAACTTCATATTTAAAATGCTATTAAAGCAAGATGATTTAGAAATAGCATTTATAGATGTAAATAACTATAAAAAGGAAAGAGAGGATATAATTATAAAACTTGCTAGAGCTGCCGCTAAAAAGAGCGCAACAATGAAACAGGATGTTGAATTACCTTGTATGAACTCATTTGAGAGAAGAATTGTTCATAAAGAACTATCAATGCATCCAAATGTAGAAACTAGAAGCGAAGGAGAGGGAAAAGCAAGACATATAATAATATCTCCAATAGCAGAAGGTTAACTGTTATATATAGTAGTTAAAAAAATGGATAGATAACTATAAAATAAACGGCTCATATACACGAGTCGTTCGTTGTTTTTGTTTTGGTTTATAAATCACCTCAATCTTTTTTTGTGACGATCGTCACAAAAAAAGATTGAAGAGACTACTTTATTACAAATCGATCTTATTTAGCATCCCCACCTCTTTTACTTCAAATATATAAATATTATCTAGTATATTTAAATCTTTCATTTTTAAAAATATTCTTTCTGGCAAAGGTCTTTTACCAATCCAAACACTTCTTTGTAATAACTTATAATCACTATTTATAAGTTCTTTTCTTAACCATACTCTATTATTTCTATATTCTTCTGGAATATCGAAAATTATTATTCTAATTTTACCATCTTTTTCTGGTAGTTTTTCTATTTTAATTTTACTTACTATCTTTATTCCATTATTACTTATTTTCCATATAACATTTTCTAATTCTCCTTCTTTTTTAACTAATCCTTTTTCTTTTAATCTAATTAATGTCTTATATATTTCTAATTCCTTCTTTTTTGATATTTTGTTTTTATTTTCTAACCCTAATATTTTTCTCCAAAGCATAGCTTCGGGATATTGTCTCGGCAGCATTGCATCTAAAATCATTTCACCATGCTCTTTTAGTATTGATAAAATCGCGAATTCTTTAGTATTCGGTTTTATTTTTATTTTATAATTTTTATTCATCTAATTATTTTAATTATGTTTTTAAAATTTATATAAATCTTTATTTGTGACGATCGTCACAAATAAAGATTAGGTATTGTGCTGTTTTTTTGTATCAATTTTTATTACTTAATTTTATATACCAATCTTTGCCTTGTTTTATTGAGAAGTTTGCCAGGCTTCCATTTTGTATTCCAAGTGTTGCGTAGTCGCCGGGCGTGTATGGGTTTTGATTGCTGATTACTATTCTCCATTTGTTGCTTCCCCATCCTGAATTTGAATAATAGTTTTGAACTTTTATCATAAACCAATAATTTGTTTGTGAATCTAACGAAACAGGGGATTCAAAATTAAATACAACGTCTTTTTTAAGATTTTTTTTCATGTTATAATTTGATAAATATGAGTAATAAACTTGAAAAAAATAAGGTTCTAGATTTATTTTCTGGTTGTGGCGGGTTGAGTTTGGGCTTTAAAATGGCTGGTTTTGATATTGTTGGGGGTGTCGATGAAGACAAGGACTCAATCAATACCTTTAGTAGAAATTTTAAAGGATCAGTAAATCTAAATAAAAATATAAAAGAAATTTCTAATAAAGAAATTTTGGGAAAATATAAAAACATTGATATTTTGATTGGTGGTCCACCATGCCAAGGTTTTAGTTATGCGAATATGCAACAAAAAAATTTAGAATATGACGAAAGGAATTTATTGTTTTTAGAATTTTTAAGATTTGTTAAATTATTAAAACCAAAAGTTTTACTTATAGAAAATGTTGGAGGAATTTTAAAGAAAAACAATGGCCATGCTAAGAAGTCTATAGAAAAAAAACTTTCTAATTTAGGATATTTGGTATCTCAAAAAATTTTAATAGCATCTGAACATGGGGTTCCACAAAAAAGGAAAAGAAATTTTTTCATAGGAGTTAAAAAAGAATATAAAAATAAGTTTAATTTTGACAATGTTAAAAATAAATTATCCCCAACTGTTGGAGATGCTATAAGTGACCTGTACTATTTAGAAAATAAGACAAATAGAGACACCGAACTACCAATATTGTCAGATTATCAGAAATTAATGAGAAAAAAATCACGTGGGATTATACATAATCATGATGTATCATATCCAACAAAAAAGGTTGTGAATAGAATAAAACACGTAAAAGAGGGTGGTAATTGGAAAGACGTTCCAATTCATTTATGGGACACAGTAAGAAATAACAGGCATTCTTCTGCCTACAAAAGATTGGACAGTAAAGATGTTTCAATAACAATAGATACGGGACATATGAATTATTTCCATCCAAAATTTAACAGAGTACCTACAGTAAGAGAATCTGCGAGATTACAAAGCTTTCCAGATATTTTTGTTTTTGAAGGTAGTAAGGTTTCGCAATTGAAACAAGTCGGGAATGCAGTTCCACCACTTTTTGCTAAAGAAATAGCTCTTGCTATAAAAGATTATCTGAAAGAAAATGAAAACATTAAAAAATAGAAATAAAATTATAGATTTATTTTCTGGTGTTGGTGGGTTGAGTTTGGGTTTTGAGATGGCTGGCTTTGAAACGAGTTTGGCAATTGATAGTTGGAAAGACGCAATATCAACATTCAATCATAATAGAATTAACAAAGTTGGACTTGTTAAAGATGTGCATGATTTTTCAGATAATAATTTATTATCTCTTGGTAAAAATGTTGTAGGAATTGTTGGTGGTCCACCATGTCAGGGGTTTAGTATGGTTGGCACTAGGGACCATAAAGATAAAAGGAACAGTTTATATTTAGAATTTTTTAGATTTGTAAAACTAATAAAACCAAAATTCTTTTTAATTGAAAACGTTAAAGGTTTATTAACTTTGAAGGGTGGTTATTTTAAAAAAGATATTGTAAATAGATTTTCGGAAATAGATTATAATGTCTTTTTCAAAGTTTTAAAAGCTTCAGATTATGGAATCCCACAAAGAAGAGAAAGGGTTTTTTTTGTTGGGTTGAATAGGAATGATTTTGGAGATGTGTCCTTTGATTTCCCTAGAACGTTAAACAAAATTATTACTACAAAGGATGCTTTGTCAGATTTACCAAGTTTAGACAATGGTGAGCCTAACCATATTTATAAATCACCTCCTCAAAATAACTATCAAAAACTTATGAGGAAAGGATCGTCAATAATTTATAACAATGATATAACTAATCACACAAGTAAAACTATAAATATTATAAATAAGATTCCTGACGGAGGTAATATTAAATCGATAAATTCTTCTTTCTACAAAATTAGAAATTATAATACTGCTTTTAAAAGGATGAATAGTTGTGAGCCTTCTATAACAATAGACACTGGCCACAGAAATTACTTTCATTATTCTGAAAACAGAGTGCCTACAGTAAGAGAATCTGCGAGATTACAAAGCTTTCCAGATACCTTCGAATTTATAGGTAGTAAAACAAGTCAATATATACAAGTCGGAAATGCAGTTCCACCTTTATTATCGTATAGCATTGCAAGAAAAATAAAGCCAATGATATTATAGTTATATGCTATTATTCAATTCTACCACCAATAAGAACCTTCTTTTCGATAAGGTTTTTCGTGATAAGTCATTCTTTAAAGAAGACACAGAATACACCATAGTAACTGGATACATAGGACAATCAACCCCTAAAGAATTAATAAATTTAGGATTTAAAAAAACAAAGGTAATAATAGGAATGTATGGAAACAGAATTAGGCCAGAGTTGCATTCAGTATTATTAAGAATTCAGAAAGAATATCCGTTCATTAGATTTTATTATACTGATTCAAAAATTCATTCCAAAATTTATGTTTGGCATATTGGTAAAAATATACAAGAATGTGCTATAGGTAGCGCAAATTTTTCTTCCGGAACTGCATTAGTAGAAAATCTTTATAGAGAGACTTTATATTTGTTTGATAAAGAATCTGAAGCTTCTAAGCTTTCAATATTTAATTATTTAAGCAATATAGAGAATTTCTTGATACCAATTGAGGATTATGAAATCAATCTTAAGTTTAAAGATAGGCTTAAACACAAAGAATTACAAGAAAGAGGAGAAGCTTTATCTTTGTTAGCATCAAGATCAACCCCATCGCACCCAAACATTTTTGGTTTAGTGACTAAAAAAGGAGGTGTTTCTGTCAGTAGTTGTCTAAATTGGGGATTTTCTAAGGGGTTGCCCTTGTTGGGAGATGCATATATACCCGTGAGTTCAGAATTTATAAAAAATAATAAGGATTTAATTCCATGTAAACCAGAAAAAGAAAATATTCCTATAGAAGTTCTTTGGGATGACGGGGAGACAATGACAATGTTGATGGAAGGCAATATAAAGATAGATGGAATATTATATCCTAAACAAATATCTTCATATAAAAATAAATCTTTACTTGGAGATTATTTAAGAAAAAGAATAGGGGAAAAAATAAATAAGGATCTTACTTTCTCAAAAGACGAAATAAAGTATATAAAAGAGATAAAAAAGAATAAAAATTTTAAGAATATTAATGAAGATTTCTGTGAAAAAATAAGAAATAAAATAATTACAGACAAAATGTTAGAAATGTATGGAAGAGACAAAATTGATATAAGAAAAACAGATAGCAGGTCTTATTATTTTGATTTTAGTGCTAAATAAAAACTTATTTTTATTTTCTCACTCATTTTAGGATTATAAATCAAAAAACGGACCTAAGGAGGTTCGTTTTGTATTCGCTACGCTAATAAGTTTGGTCGCTCAAACTATTTTTTGTGTAAAAACTCAGAAAGTTTTTCTTCATTAATCTCAATATACCATAAAATTTCTTTTCATGTGTGGAAAACTTTGCAATCTTTTTTTGTGACGATCGTCACAAAAAAAGATTACTTCTGTTTATCGTCTATTAATAATGTTGCTAACAATGTTGCTAACAATATTGTTAATAATATTTCAGTAATAATTTCTTTGTTATTTGACAATGGGGAGGGGGTTTGTGTAATCTTTTAAATAATATGAGCGTAGAATTCTCAAAAGAATTTTTTATACAGAGATCATTTGAATTAGTTTGGGCTATTTTTCGTGTCTCAGAATTTACTACCAAAATTAAAATAAAAGAAGCTTTGGAAGATAAGGCGGTGGAGTACCTATTATATAAGGACAAAATGAGCCTACTTTCTCTTGAAGAAGTTATACATCTTGCAATACAAATAAAAGAGATAAATAAGGTGAATGGAGATGTGCTTTCTGTTCTTTAATTTTTTCCAACTCATCTTTCATTAAAATAACAAATTTCTGAATAT
>CAYQSO010000023.1:2288-9438 GCA_964420205.1 uncultured Candidatus Saccharibacteria bacterium | reverse complement strand
GGAAGAAAAGCCAGAAGAGGAGTCTGATAAATCAGATGAAAATGATTCTGAAAAAGTTGAAGAAAGCAAAAAAGAAGAGTTAAAGGAAGAGAATGAAGAAGAAACTAAAAAAGAAGATACTGATGATAATGACGCAGATAAATAATCTGTGCTTGAAAATAAAGGTCGAAAAAAGTAAGTAAAAGATAAAATACAGAAATACATGATAGATTCAGATAAAGACAAGGAATTTTTAGAATTTCTTGTAAAATCAATAGTTGATCACCCAGATGATGTTGAAATAGAAAGAAAGATTGATGAGATGGGAGTTTTGTTAACTCTTAAAGTTAATCAGGAAGACATGGGTCAAATTATAGGAAGAAGCGGTTCAACAGCTAAAGCTATACGTTCATTATTAAAGATAGTTGGATTGAAAAATAATGCTCGTATAAACTTGAAAATTCTTGAACCAGAAGGAAGCACAAGAACATTCAACAAGGAATCTGAAGCACCTTCATCTTCTCCTGTAGATGATGCTGTTGAGGAATTAAAACAAGACCTATAAACAAAATATATATTTTGTATGCAAAATCCCACAAATTAGTGGGATTTTGTTATAATTTAAACAACACAATATGCAATTTCATGTATTAACATTATTTCCAAATGTAATTGAAGAATATTTCAACTCTTCAATAATGGGTAAGGCTAAATCAAAAAAACTTTTTAAAGTTTTTACTTATGATATTCATAAATGGGGTGATGGCAGACATAAAACAGTGGATGACTCTCCTTATGGTGGTGGCCCAGGTATGGTCCTTAAAGTTGAACCTATAAGCAAAGGAATTAATCACATAGAAGATAAAATTTCCAAAAGAAAAAAGAAAGAAAAAACTATAAAAATTTTATTTTCAACAAGGGGAAAAAAATTTGATGATAATATGGCTCGTAAATTTTTAAAATACGATAATATAATTTTTGTATGCGGTAGATATGAGGGAGTTGATGAGAGGGTTGCAAAAAATATAGTTGATGAGGAAATTTCAATAGGGGATTATGTCGTTTCGGGGGGAGAGTTGCCAGCCATGATATTTATGGATTCTGTTTCTAGGAAGATACCTGGAGTTTTGGGTAAAAAGGAATCTTTGGAAGAAATAAAAGGTAGCCATCCTTCTTATACTAGGCCTGAAAAATTTTATCCAAATAAGAATTCTAAAAATAGCTGGGACGTGCCAAGAGATTTGGTCTCTGGCAACCATAAAAAAATAGAAGAATGGAAGAAAAAATTTTCTAAGAAATAATTATATAGGCAGTATTTTAGACTTGCATTATTGCTTGCTTTCTTATATACTTCTTTTCGTTATTTTCGAATAAAATTAAACATGGAAGAAAATCAAAAAATAGAAGAAAATTTATCTATCATAGATGAAAAAGAAAATAATCCAATAGAAAACAGTGAATTAGAGCCTGTTTTTTTGGAAATGGCAAAAGCTGGTGTAATGTATGGACACAGAAAGCCAAGAAGAGACCCTCATTTTGAGCCGTATTTGTTTGCGATTAGAAATGGAATAGAAATAATTGATCTTGAATCAACATTGAAACACGTAAAAGACATTGCAAAAGTTTTAAAGGATTATAAAAAAGAAAGTAAGAGCGTTTTGATTGTTGGAATTCAACCAAGCTCAAGAGAGTCTGTTATGAATTTAGCAAGCGTAATGGAGTCTCCTTATGTTGTTAATAAGTGGATAGGTGGATTAATAACAAATTTCGGAGCAATAAGGAAAAGAATATCTTATTATTTGGACATGAAAAAAGATGAAAAAGATAATAAGTTTCAAAATTATACAAAAAAAGAAAAACTAATGATCCACAGGGAGATAGATAAGATGAGTGAAAGATTTGAGGGGTTGGAAAATTATTCAAAAACTCCAGATGCAATATTTGTTATAGATTCATCCATAAAGGGTCATAAAACAGCTATGCACGAAGCTACTTGCAAGGGTATTAAAAAAATTGGAATTATTGATAACGATGATAATCCGGATGAATTTGATTATTTTATTCCTGCAAACGATCATTCAAAATCTTCAATTGATTGGGTAATAAATAAAATTATTAGTGAAATAGAATAAAATGAAAGATAAAATAATTGAATTAAGAGAAGAGACTGGAGCTGGTGTTATGGACTGTAAAGCTGCATTAGAAGAGTCTAATGGAGACATGGATAAAGCAAGAGAAATAATAATAAAAAAAGGAGCTGCTAAGGCCGAGAAAAAATCTGAAAGAGAAACAGGGTCTGGTGTTATAGATACCTATATTCATAATGGTAGAATAGGAGTTATGTTAGAATTAAGGTGCGAAACAGATTTTGTTGCAAAGAACGATGAATTTAAAGAGTTGGCTCATGAGTTGGCAATGCAAGTTGCTTCAATGGGGCCAGATTCAGTAGATGAATTGCTAGAAGGAAATTATATAAAAGACGATTCAATTACTATAAAAGATTTAATAAATAAGACTGTTGGAAAGATAGGAGAGAATATAAATGTGGAAAGATTTTGTAGATATGAGTTATAATATAAAAACTGTTTTATAATTTATATTTCAATTTGTGCCGTACTTTATAACAGAACAATTATTTTTTCTAGGGATAGCGACTATAATATATTTATTTATTAGAAAGCTTCCATACGTAAGTGGTTTTGAGGATAATTTAGAAAAAAAAGAAAATAGAAAAAAAACTTTTTTGGTTTTTTGGCATGGTCTTGTAGAGAAATTTGATAATAAATTTATTCAGATATTGGAAAAGCTTTTAAGAAAATTAAAAGTTGTTGTTATGAGATTAGATAACTATGTTTCCAGATACTTAAAAGTTACAGTATCGCGTGGAAATGGTAACGGCGATTCTCAGCCTAGTATATTTGATGATAATGTTGACGAAAAAAATGAAGCTATAGTAGTTGCGGGGTTGGATGTTATAGAAATAACAAATAATGAATCAGATTTTTCTGATGAGGATAAATAATGGGTAGGTAGTCCCGTAGGGGCCGGGAGCGGTCTGTAAAACCGTCAGCCAAAGTGCTCGCGTGAGTTCGACTCTCACCCTACCCACATCATCGTAGTATTTAAAAATATTATTGATGTAGAACATTAAAATAGGAGTTTGTTGCGGAAATTTCAGCAATAACGTAGAATGTTGCAGTAAAAATATATTTTATATAAGACGCCACCTTAGCGAAGTGGAATAAAAGATACTGCTTTCTTTTATTCTGGTGCCGAAGGCAATCACTATGTTTATGAGCGAAGCGAATGAACAGGTGATAAGTGGAAGAGTAAAATGCGAAGCACGTTGCGGAAATTTCAGCAATAAAGTAGAATATTGCAGAAAATATATATTTATATTTGGATGCCACCTTAGCTCAGCGGTAGAGCAACTGTTTTGTAAACAGTAGGTCCGCGGTTCAAGTCCGCGAGGTGGCTCAAGATTGAAGAATGTAAAATATTTTTGAGAAGGAAGCGCAAGAGTCATTTTGGGTTCAAGTCTCTCCCTGCGGGAGATCGCCCGAAGGGGGACGCGAGGTGGCTCATTGAAAACATTGTTTTATTTGCCATCTTAGCTCAGCGGTAGAGCAACTCCATGGTAAGGAGTAGGTCCGCGGTTCAAGTCCGCGAGATGGCTCACACCAATAAATTACGAATTAATTTGCATTTTTATATTTTTGGTGTAGTATTTTAAGAGTTAATCGTAGAATAAATTCAATATGTCTCAATCAAAGCACAAGGACAGATTAGTTCGCCTTCAATGCACGGAATGTAAAAGAATCAACTATTTTACTAGTAGAAATAGAAAAACTACTGAAAAATTAGAAATAAAAAAATATTGTAAGTGGGATAGAAAGCATACCTTGCATAAAGAAGTTAAAAAATAAAAACACCCAATCGAGGGTGTTTTTATTTTTTAAAGTCCTTGATCTTTCGATTTATTAGTGCGACGTATCAATTCATCTCTGAGCTTCTCAGCGTATTCTTTAGATAGGCCAGGCAATTGTCCTTCTGCTATTCTTCCAGCCCCTCCTTGTCCTATTGACGAACTCATTCCTGCAGTTTGAATGTGTATGTTAGACAATCCTAAAATACGAGCTAATACTCCTCGATAAATGTCTATATTTTGAATACGATTATATGGGATAGTTACATATTTCTTTAATATAACCCCTGATTCTTTCCTGAAGCCATCCTCTCGTAATTCAAAGAAATAAAAATGATATTTTAATTTCGCCCATATAAATGCAAGTAGTAAGATTGCTAAAAAAACAATGGATAAAAATTTTGCAAGCTCTATTTTATATACAGCCACCGATATTAATAGATTAAATCCTATTAAAAGAACAATAGCCATAAATATGAATGCTGAGTTAAGAAAAAATAGCCATACAGCTTTTGAATTTAGGCGTTGTTTTTCATCGTTCATATAGTTGATTGTTATGTTTTTTAATTTCGACTTTTTGAGTGTGGATTTTATTTGCGGGCTCGGCAGGACTTGAACCTGCAGTCCCGGTTTTGGAGACCGGTGGTTTACCAATTAACCGACGAACCCATAATTTGTAATAAAATAATTAGAACTTCTTAAATAATATATACGTAAAAATGAAATTAAGCAATCTATTTAGATTGAAATAACTTTAATATTTATATATCATTTATGTTATGGAGACTAACGAAAACTTAATAAAAGATCTCATAGAATTGGGTTATCTAAAAAATAGCAGTATCATAAGCGCTTTTGAGGAGGTAAAGAGAGAAGATTTTGTTATCGATGAATATAAAGAAAAATCCTACGAAAACATCCCATTATCTATAGGTTATAAGCAAACCATATCCCAGCCATTGGTTGTTGCATTTATGTTAGAACTTTTAAAACCTAAAAAGAGTAATTCAATACTTGAGATAGGAACTGGTTCGGGATGGCAAACGGCTTTATTGGCTAATTTGATATCTTCTTGTAGTGATAACAAAAATAAAGGGATAGATTCTGGTAGTTTAATATCAATAGAATATATTCCTGAGTTATATAATTTTGCTATAGAAAATTTAAGTAAATATAATATTACAGAGCAAAATAATATTAAGATTTTAAATGAAAATGGCTACGAGGGATATGCGGATTTTGCACCTTATGATAGAATTATATCAGGAGCTTCTGCAGAAGAAATTCCTAAATCTTGGAAAGAGCAGTTAAAAATAGGTGGGATATTAGTTAGTCCTGTAAAAGATGATATAGTTGTTGCAGAAAAAATAAATAAAAATGAGTTTATTTATAGAAAATTTCATGGATTTTCATTTGTCCCTCTGAAAGAAGAATGAACATTGACAGAATTATTTTAATATGTTATTATGAGTGTATCATAAGTAATTTTCATTAACATTATGAAAAAAATATTAATAGCGTTAGTCGTTGTATCAGTAGCATTTGTTGGATTGTATTCAACAGCTGATAATGCTAATGCATTATATAGAGTTCCTAGTAGGGTTGATGCAGTTAGTAGCAAAATAATAGTTCCTAACATAACTCAATTCTATATAACTAACTCTAATAGCTATTGTTTGTTCTCTACACCTACATTGAGATTTACTACAAAAGTAAGATTCAGTGGAATTACAGGAGCAAGCCATTATAACGTGTATAAAAATGGCGTAAAGATAGCTACAGTAGATGGAAGTGCAACATATTATACTGATGTATTTCCAGTATCAAGCAATGACTCAACATATTTTTACAAAATGACAGCATATGATTCTTATGGAAGATTGATTGGTGTTTCAAATGTATCATCAATCTTTGTGCCAGGAGATTGTGCATACATTATGTAATAAATAGAAGTTATTCTAAAATACAAGCCCCGCAAATCATTGCGGGGCTTGTATTTATATAGTATATTCTTGTGGTCGTGAAAATATAGCAAAAAGCATTGACAAATATCGTCCGAAATGTTATTATTTGCTGGCGTAAATAAATATAAAATTTATAAATTATATGAATATGAAAAAAATATTATTAATATCAACACTAATACTGACTTTATCGGTAGGTTTTTATTTGGCGACTAATGAGGCTGGTGCGATGTGTAGGGATCCCTATAGAAATTTGCCAGATGATTATAGATTAATAGAGTGTCCTATAATTATAGATACTCCAGTTATAACCAATATTAGTGTTACTCCAAATAGTATTACAAATGAAGATGCAACAAGCCTCAATGTTATTGGAAAGAGTGGATTTTATGAAGACGGTGTATATGGGAACGTGTCTTTAACAGGGAATATAAAAGATTCTAGTGGAAATATAAAATATACTTTTAGTAAAAATTATTACCATCAGTATACTTTTTCTTATACGTCAAATATAGATGTTTCTTCTTGGGCGAATGGAACTTACAAGGTTTATGCAGAAATAAATGATGGAATATCAAGTAAGACAACATATTTTACTATAAATAGAGAAACTACTATAGGCTCTTTCAGTCTTAGCGGTTTGGCGTCCTGTGATTATATAAATCCTAAAATTTCTTTAAATTGGAATGGATATAATAATACAAGTTATTACAGCTTATACAGGGATGGATCTAAAATAAATACGGTAAATAGCAGTTCTTTAAGTTATTCAGATATCCTTGGTACAAATCAACTTAACACAACTCACGATTATTATGTTGAAGCTTTAAATTACAACTATAATGTTATTGCTAAATCAAATACAATAAACATTACAACCCCAACTACTTGTTCAATTGAGCAGGGGAGTGCACCTTTCGTGCAAACAACTTCAGCAACTAATGTTTCACAAACATCAGCAACATTGAGAGGTTCTGTTGACCCAAACAACTCTTCAACAAACTATCACTTTGAGTATGGAACAACATCAAGTCTTGGATACACAACAACATCACAATATGCTGGTTCAGGAGATGGAAGTATCAACGTATCACAAGCATTATACGGACTATCTCAGAACACAACTTATTACTACAGAATTGTTGCTACAAACTCATATGGAACAACAAGAGGTTCTATATTGAGCTTTACAACAGATGGGGATATCAATCCGCCACCTTCAGAAGATGCACCTTTCGTGCAAACAACTTCAGCAACTAATGTTTCACAAACATCAGCAACA
>CAYQSO010000023.1:0-2188 GCA_964420205.1 uncultured Candidatus Saccharibacteria bacterium | reverse complement strand
AGAATTGTTGCTACAAACTCATATGGAACAACAAGAGGTTCTATATTGAGCTTTAACACTTCAAACGATTGGAACTATGGAGATGCTCCAATGGCTTATACTCATTCAGCTGATAATATAAATATAAATTCTGTAAATCTAAGAGGTTCTGTTGACCCTAATGGAGAATCAACAGATTATTACTTTGAGTATGGCAGAAATTCTAATCTTGGGTATTCAACAGTTAGAGAGTATGCAGGTTCCGGAGATGGTTTATTAGATGTTTCTCAAAGATTGTATGGTTTATCTTACGATACAACTTATTACTACAGAATTGTTGCGGTGAACTCAAATGGCATATCAAGGGGCTCTATATTGAGCTTTAGAACTTCTGATAATAATGATTATGATTACGGTGATAGGCCTGATGTATATACATTATCTCCAGATGATGTAGATTCTGATAGTGCAACTTTATCTGGAACAGTTGATTCTAATGGAGATGATACATATGCATGGTTTGAGTATGGAACAGATTACGATTCTCTATATTACACAACAAACAGTAGAAGGATTTGGAGTAGTTCAAATTATACTTTAGATCAAACAATATATAATTTGTCTTCAGATAGAACTTATTATTATAGAATTGTTGCAAGAAATGATTATGGAACTTCACGCGGAAGCATAAGAAGTTTCAGAACTTCTGATGGTTATAATTATGGGAATGAAGACAGACCAGAAGTAATAACTAATTCTGCTACTTATATTTCAACAAATTCAGCTTTATTGAATGGAAGAGTAAATCCTAATGATTCTTTGACTACTGCTTGGTTTGAGTATGGAACAACAAGTTCTTTTGGTTATACAACCAATCCCCAACCAATGGGAGCAGGGAATTCATATTACGATTATTCCTATGCTGTATCGGGACTATCTCCAAATACAACCTATTATTTCAGGGCAGTTGCTAGAAATACCGAAGGAACATCTTATGGACAAACATTTAGCTTCAGAACAAATTCAACATATGTAGTTCCTGTTACACCTACATATCCAACAGGGCCAACAATTATTTACAGAGATGTTAATACCGGTGCAGGGGAATCCTGTTTAATATTGGTTCCTTCTGTAAATACAGATAAGTTGGTTCCTGGAGAAGGATTTACTTACACAATAACTTATAAGAATGGATGTAATTACGATCTTTCAAATACATTCTTGAAGATTATATTACCTACAGATGTGTCGTTTGAGGGAACAAACACTCCATTCTTTAACAAAGATGCAAATGGAATATCTTATAATTTAGGGGTTGTTTCAAGAGGTGCTCAATCTGCCATTAGTATTTCAGCATCAGTTAAGTCAGGAGTAAATCCAGGGGATACATTAATATTTAGTTCTGTGATGAACTTTGATGATGAAGATGGAGATTTCAATTCAGTTAGTGCATATCTAACTACTCTAGTTGGAAATGGAAAAACATTAGGAGCTAACATATTAGAAGCTTTTGGAGATTTGTTTAGCAACTGGTTATTCTTATTGTTATTGTTGTTGCTAGCAGGGTTCTTAATTTGGTGGATTTTCTTCAGGGATGAAGAAGATGAAGAAGTAGATGTGCTTAAGGAATAAGCGCCTTTCTTCGCTAAAGCTTCGGCGTGGCTCGTCTACGTTTAAACTACGACGTAGCAAGCAAGCCCGCCTTCGCCAAGGCTTCGGCGTGGCAAGTAGGCGATAGATATATAAGTAAAATAAACGGTCCCGCTCTTTTGCGAAAAAGGGGGGGCTTTTTATTTATGTATCGATTTTATTTAATTGTCTTTAAATCTGACGATCGTCACAAATAAAGACAAATTCTATAACATATTGACCGCATCATTATAATATGATTTAATAAATTTAGAACTAAAACATTAAGAACAAATTTAGCCATAGCCAAAAGTTTCTTTTATTGGAGACTTCTGGCTGTGGCTAATAGTCCAGTGCCTTCATTCTATACGGATGATGGCTTAACCCAAACGTTCTATATGAGCAAGGAGGACAAAATGGCAAAAAACAATAAAACTGTGGATCGTATTCAGGCAGTCTGGAACATTCTCGGTGGAGAAGAGGGCGTTGATCGACTGATTCGCGGTGAGCTTGTAGTTTCTGAACCCGAACAGGACGGCGTCATCTACTTCTCAGTCACCAGCGATGGCACGACCGGCGA